>NZ_DAOLAJ010000012.1:30541-35094 GCF_035325185.1 Enterovirga sp.
CGACGGACAGGGACGTCACCGACGTCGCCGTGAGCCCGACCCGCTCTTCCCCGCTGCCCGCCGTGACCACGACCACTCCGCCCACGAGCCGCCGCATCGCCTGTTTCAGCAAGGCGGCGTCGACGTCCGACTGATCCATGGCGCAGGGAAGAGCGTTCATGAAAGCCTCGAATGCAGCGTATGGGGAGCCGATGCCGCGCCCTTCCGAAGAAGCGGCCAGCGCAGGTGGCTTCGGGACGGGCGGCCGTCCCTCGTTTCCCCTTGGCGATGCGCTCCGCCTGTCGGCGCCGCCGCCTCGGCCATCGCGGAAACCGCGTCCAGGACGGGGCGATCGCCGGACCGGGAGAGAGAGCGGAAGGCGTGGCCGGACCACAATGCCGTCGCCAGCTCCGAGGCGGCCAGCCCCGCCAGGGCCAGGACCGGAGGCAGGGTCAGCAGCATCGGGATCATGATGACGAAGCCGAGGGCGGCGGCAACGATGGCTCCCGTGGCGATCGTCCGAAAGGCGGCGCAGGCTTCCAGGTAGGCGCGCGGGATCGCATAGAGCAGCGAGATCGTCACGATGCCCCACACCCCGAACCCGATCCAGTTCATCGGCTCGTGGTTGAAGCGGCCGCGGAACAATTCGTGCTCGATCACCGGCAGCAGCACCCACATGCATGCTCCGTAGGCGAGGCACGCGAGCGCGACCAGCACGGTCGAGCGGACCACGAGGCGGTTGGCGGCCCGTCCCTGCCCCGAGGCGAGAAGCCCCGTGATCTCGGGCAGGACCATGTTGGTGAGGGCGTTCGTCGGAATGCGCAGCGGGGCGAAGAGGACAAGCGTCGCGGCGATCGGCGCATAGGCGGCCGGGCCGACGAGCGTCGCGAAGGCCAGGGTCAGGCCCTGGCCCTGCACGGTGATGCTGGTGACGCCGGTGAGGGACCAGAGCAGCGTCCGCCACAGGGCGAGATAGCGCCGCCACAGGCTCCGCCGGAACGTCACCCGGACGGGCTCGCGCAAAGCGGCGAAGGATACGCCGATCCCGACGGCATGGGCGATCGCCAGCGCCAGGAACGCATGCGTGAGGAGCACCGCGCGATTGTCGCGCAGGATCAGAAGCGCAAAGCACAGGCCCAGCACCGCATAGACGAGGTCGCTGACCCTCGCGATCCGCGACGCCTTGCGCGCGAGCAGGACGATACGGAGATAGCTGCGGAAGGCGTAGAGCCCGACGAAGGCGCCACCCGCCAGCGCGCCCCAGCCGATGGCGGGCGCCAGGGCCGCCGTCGCCGCCACCGCCATGGCGGAGGCGACGGCCAGGGCGCCCGAGCCGAACACCACGTCATAGCCGCGCTCGGCGGGACGGCCGAGGCTGCGCGACAGGAACAAGGTCGCCGGCACGGCGACGAGGGCCCGGATATAGGCGATGCCCACCGCCCCGCTGGTGAAGACGATCGCGAAGAGTCCGTAATCGTGCAGGCTGAGCGTCCGGACGAGGACGATATTGAGCACGAAATGAAACAGGGACTGGGTCAGCTCGCCCGTCAGGACCACGGCGAAACGCCGGCCGAAACCGCCGGCGGACGCGCCGGGCTCCCCCTTCAAGCCGTCCCAGGCCGCCGCCAGGGCCGATCTGCTTCGCGTGGTCAGCATCCGACGATCCGCATGAATTTCGCCACCGCCTCCGGGAGCGCGGACGATCCGACGACGATGCGACCGAAAGCCGGACGGCTTCGGGCTCGATTTTCCCGAAACCGCGCGTCCCTGTCCCATCTTCGTCGCCGCCGCGGCGCTCCCGGCCCGCTCCTGCAATTGCAAGGCCCCGCCGAAAGCAGGGAAAGCTGTCCGGTCGTGGCATGTCCTCGTCCCGGATCCGCACGGCGGGCGTCCAAATCCGGGACGAGGGGAGCAAGCCGAGATGCATGCCATGAGCGCAGCCACCGTTGCAGCCGCTTCCGCCACCAAGACGGAAGCGGCATCACCGCGGCGAGGCACGGTGCGATGCCGCAGGATCGCGCCGCACGACGAAAGCGGGCTCTCGCTCCTCCTGGCGCGGGGCTTCCCCGCGCTCTCCGCCGCCGGATGGGGACAGGCGCTGGCCCGGACCAGGACCTGGCACGAGACGGAGGGGCTGCCCGCTCCCGGCTTCCTGATCGAGGACGGCGACGTTCCCGTCGGCGTCCTCCTGACGATCTGGAGCCCCGGCGGGACGCGCTGCAATCTCTCGAGCTGGTATCTCGAGGAGGGCTATCGCCGCTACGGGCAGATGCTCGTCAGCGCCGCGCTCCGCGACCGCTCCGTCACCTATCTGAACATCAGCCCGGAGCGGCATACCTGGCCCATCATCGAGGCGCAGGGATTCCGCCGCTATACCGGCGGCGTCGTCGCCGCCCTGCCGCTGCTCGCCCTCGGAAGGCGGGGCGCGGGCGAAGAGGAGCCCCCCGCGGGCGCCGCCGTCGATCCCGCGGAGCGTCTCCTCGTGGAACAGCACCGGGCCATGGGATGCGTCGCGCTCTGGTGCGTCCTGGACGGGCGGGCCCATCCCTTGGTCTTCGCCCGCCGCACGGTCCGGCGCCTGCCCGTCGCCCAGCTCGTCTATTGCGCCGAGGGCACGGACTGGCGGCGTTGCGCGGGCGCGGTCGGGCGGGCGCTCGCCCGGCACGGACTCCTCGTCCTGCTCGCCGACGCGCCGGGGCCGATCCCCGGCCTGCCAGGACGTTTCCTGCCGGGACGCATGCCGAAATACGCGCGCGGCCCCGAGATTCCGCGCTGCGGAGACCTCTCCTACACGGAAACGGCGATATTCGGGACGTAGAGGCGACGCCCGCGACACCCGACACGCCCCAGGAGAGGACATGGACCACGAGGACCTGGACCACGAGGATCCCGCCGGCAGCCCCCCGCCGGTTCCCCGCAGCGCGGCGCAGGCGCTCGTGGACCAGCTCGTCGCCAACGGCGTGCGCCACGTCTTCACCGTGCCCGGGGAGAGCTTCCTGCCCGTGCTCGACGCCTTGTCCGATTCCGGCATCGCGATCACGGTCTGCCGCCAGGAGGGCGGAGCGGCGATGATGGCGGAAGCCCACGGCAAGGCCACGGGCCGGCCCGGCATCTGCTTCGTCACGCGCGGCCCCGGCGCGACGAACGCCTCGGCCGGCATCCATATCGCGCAGCAGGATTCGACGCCGATGATCATGTTCGTCGGCCAGGTCGAGCGCGGCCTGCGCGACCGCGAGGCGTGGCAGGAACTCGATTACCGCGCCGTCTTCGGCCCTCTCGCCAAATGGGCGACGGAGATCGAGGCGGGGGAGCGGGTGCCGGAATACGTCTCGCGCGCCTTCCACACCGCGACCGCCGGCCGCCCCGGCCCGGTCGTGGCCGCGCTGCCGAAGGACATGCTGAAGGAGAACCTGACTGGGCCTCTCGCCCGGCCCTTCGTTCCCGTCGAGGCCGCGCCGGGGGCGGAGGATCTCGAGCATCTCGCCGCCCTCTTGTCGCAGGCGCGCCGTCCCTTTCTCCTTCTGGGCGGCAGCCGCTGGAGCGAGGCGGCCTATGCCGAAATCCGCCGCTTCGCGGAGAATTTCGACCTGCCGGTCGGAACGAGCTATCGCCGCCTGCCGCTCTTCGACCCCCTCCATCCGAACTATGCCGGCGATGTCGGCCTCGGCGCCAATCCGAAGCTCGTCGCCCGCGTCAAGGCCGCCGATCTTCTGATCCTCTTAGGGGGGCGCCTCGGCGAGGTCGCGAGCCAGACCTATACGCTACTCGACATTCCGAACCCGCGCACGCGGCTCGTCCATATCCATCCCGGCCCGGAGGAGATCGGCCGGGTCTATGTCCCGCACCTCGCGATCAACGCCGCGCCATCGCGGATGGCCGCCGCGCTCGCGCGCTTGCCGCCGCCCACCGCCCCGGCCTGGGCGGGCGAGGCCCGCGCCGCCCATGCCGACTATCTCGCCTGGAGCGAGCACGAGACGCCCCAGCCGAGCCCCGTGAATCTCGGCCGCGTCATGATCCATCTGCGCGAGACGCTTCCCGAGGATGCCGTCATCTGCAACGGGGCGGGCAATTACGCGGCCTGGATCCACCGCTTCTACCGTTTCCGCCGCCTCGCCACCCACATCGCCCCGACCTCCGGCTCGATGGGCTACGGCGTGCCCGCGGCCGTGGCGATGAAGCGGCTCCATCCCGAGGGCACCGTGATCGCGTTCGCCGGCGACGGCGACTTTCTGATGAACGGGCAGGAATTCGCCACCGCCGTCCAGTACGGGCTGCCGATCATCTGCATCGTCTGCGACAATGCCAGCTACGGGACGATCCGCATGCATCAGGAAAGGGACTTTCCGGGCCGGGTCTGCGCGACCGACCTGCGCAATCCCGATTTCGCCGGCTATGCGCGCGTCTTCGGCGGATTCGGCGCGACAGTGGAGAAGACCGAGGATTTTCCGGCCGCCCTCGCGGCGGCGCGGGCTTCGGGGCTTCCCGCGATCATCCATCTGAAGATTTCGGTCGATGCGATCTTGCCGGGCATGAGCCTCGGCGCCATCCGCGAGAAGGCGCTGGCCTCGCGCTGA
>NZ_DAOLAJ010000012.1:35194-54715 GCF_035325185.1 Enterovirga sp.
TCAGGCCGCCTTCGCGTGGGCGAAATCCCAGTAAAGCGTGCGGGCGCGCCGATAGACCGGGCCGGGCTGAAGCTCGATCTCGTCCAAACCCGTCACCGGCGCGACCTTCGCGAAATTGCCGACCGTGAACACCTCGTCGGCCCGGAGGAAATCCTCGTAGGTCAGGCTCGCCTCGACCACCTCGATCCCGTCCTGCCGCAGCAGCGAGAGGACGCGGGCGCGGGTGATGCCCGCCAGGAATGTGCCGTTCGGAATCGGCGTGAACACGACGCCGTCGCGGACCAGGAAGGCATTCGCATTGGCGAATTCGGCGACATGGCCCTCGGCATCGAGCATCAGGCAATTGCCGAAGCCCCGGGCGGCCGCCTCGGACAAGGCGCGCGCGCCGTTCGGATAGAGGCAGCCCGCCTTGGCGTCGACCGGGGCGGTGTCCCGCGAGGGCCGGCGGAACGGCGACAAGGTCGCGCGCACTCCGGTCGGGGCGGGCATCGGCGAGCGGTAGACGGACAGGCACCAGTTCGTGGATTCGGGATCGAACCGCACGCCGCCGCCATATCCGCTCTCGGCCCAGTACATGGGGCGGATATAGAGTTCCGCATCCGCCCCGAACCGCGCAAGCCCCTCAGCGAGGAGCGCATGCCACTGCGCGGCCTCGACCTTCGGCGCGAGGCCGAAGGCGCTCGCCGAGCGGTTGACGCGGGCGAGATGAAGATCGGCATCGGGGGTCACGCCCTCGAAGGCGCGAGCCCCGTCGAACACCATGGAGGCGAGCCAGGCGGCATGGGTGCGCACGCCCATGATCGGGACGTTTCCGGCATGCCAAGCCCCCTCGAAGAAGGTCCAGGTGTCGGATTCGGAGATCGCCATTCCTCGCCTCCCGCGTGTCAGCGCTCAAGCCGCCTGGAGGAAGCCCGATGACGGGGCGGGGCGGGAATTGCGCCTCACCATCCGCGACAGCCGCCCCGCGGCACGCATGGCGAAGGCGAGAACCTTCGGCTGGGTGCGCCGGCAGAAGGCAACCTTGCGGACATAGCTTTCAACATGCCAGTGGCAGACGGCGCCGCGCGGCAGGAAGAGCACGTCCCCGGCCCTGAACGTCCTCGGGGGGGAATGCCCGTCCGAGATCGTGGCGGATCCTTCCAGGAAATAGATCGTCTCGTCGATCTCGTAATGCCAGTCGAAGGTTCCGGCGGTGCAGTCCCAGACCAGGGTGCTGGCGAGCCCGTCGGCGCTGCGCGAAAGGGTGGCGTTGCGGGCGATCGGATTGCCCTCGCGAATCCAGCTCGGCTCGATGGGCGCCTCCTGCAACTCGACCGAGGTCACGGAAGGAATCATCGGGGGGGTAGACACGGCATCCTCGCTGATGGTTGCACCTCGCGATTCATATCGCGGGCCGGCAACTTGCAAGCGCGACCGCGAAACATCATGAACAATACATTACAAGCATTCCTGCTTCGATAACCTTAAATTACACGGCTCTCTTCGAATCGATACGAGACATCTGAGCCAATCTGGAAAAACGAACGAGGCCGGGGAGCCCGTCTTGTCCTGTCCCGGCACAGGCGGGGATGGTCCGGCATTTGCGCGAGGCGGCGCGACTACATTCCACATCCACAGGAATCCGACCGATGCGCGCCGAAACGATCGCCCTGCATGCCGGCTTCGACCATGATCCGGTCACGCACGCGGTCGCGGTGCCGATCTACCAGAACGTCGCCTATGCCTTCGACAGCGCCGATCACGGCGCCGCCCTGTTCAACCTCGAGGAGGAAGGCTTCCGCTACAGCCGCATCTCCAATCCGACGGTCGACGTCCTGGAGAAGCGCG
Organism: Enterovirga sp.; assembly: GCF_035325185.1. Lineage (GTDB taxonomy): Bacteria > Pseudomonadota > Alphaproteobacteria > Rhizobiales > Beijerinckiaceae > Enterovirga. Next base: position 37,022 of record NZ_DAOLAJ010000012.1, read on the forward strand.
TCGCCGCGCTGGAAGGCGGGCGGGCCGCCCTCGCGGTCGCGAGCGGCCAGGCCGCCCTGCACTACGCCATCGCGACCCTCGCCGATCACGGCGGCAACATCGTCAGCGTGCCGCAGCTCTACGGCACGACGCACACCCTCCTGTCCCATGTCCTGCCGCGACAGGGAATCGAGTGCCGCTTCGCGGCGAGCGATTCCGCCGCCGACGTCGCGCGCCTGATCGACCGGGACACGCGCGCCGTCTATTGCGAATCCATCGGCAATCCCGCCGGCAATATCTGCGACATCGAGGCGCTCGCGGAGGTCGCCCATGCCGGCGGCGTGCCGCTCGTCGTCGACAACACCGTCGCGACGCCCGTGCTGCTCCGGCCGATCGATTACGGGGCGGATATCGTCATCGCCTCGCTGACCAAGTTCATGGGCGGGCACGGCACCACGATGGGCGGGGTGATCGTGGAAGCCGGCCGGTTCGACTGGTTCGCCGAGGCCCGGCGCTTTCCGATGTTCACGACGCCGGACGCCTCTTATCACGGCCTCGTCTATGCGGAGCGCTTCGGCCCGACCGCCTTCACGCAGCGCGCGCGCAGCGTCTACCAGCGCACCACCGGGGCCGTGCTGCCCGCGATGAGCGCCTTCCTGCTCCTCCAGGGGATCGAGACGGTCCCGCTGCGCGTCGAGCGCCACGTCGAGAACGCGCTCAAGGTCGCGCAATATCTGCGGGCCCATCCGGCCATCACCTGGGTCAACCATGCGGGGCTGCCCGACAGCCCCCAGCATGCGATGGCGCGCAAATATCTGGGCGGGCGCGGCTCCTCCCTCTTCACCTTCGGCGTGCGCGGCGGCTTCGAGGCGGGCAAGTCCTTCTACGACGCGCTCGGGCTCATCAAGCGGCTCGTCAATATCGGCGATGCCAAGTCCCTCGCCTGCCATCCCGCCTCCACGACGCACCGGCAGATGACGCCCGCGCAGCAGAAGGCGGCCGGCGTCCTGCCGGAGACGATCCGAATGAGCGTCGGCATCGAGCATGTCGACGACATCATCGCCGACCTCGCCCAGGCGCTCGAAGCTGCGAGGCCCGCCGCGCTCGCCGCCTGACATCGCCGAGAGGGACAACGGAGGGAGATCCATGAGGGACATCGCCACGCCCGGCCACGGCGTCATGGTGCCCGCGGCCGCTTTCCGCAGGCCGGGATTGCGCGAGCGCCGCTCGTCGCTCCCCCTGGCGCGGGATGCCTCGCGCCCCCTGCGCATCGGCCTTCTCAACAACATGCCCGACGCGGCCTTCCTGGCCACCGAGCGGCAATTCCGCCGGCTGATCGAAAGCGAGGCGGAACTACACCTCTTCACCATCGGGGACATGCCCCGCGGAGCGGAGGCCCATTCCCATATCGAGCGCTTCTATTCGCCCCATACCGCGCTCGCGGCGGCAGGCCTCGACGGGCTGGTGGTCACCGGCTGCGAGCCCCGCGCGCCGCGCCTCGAGGCGGAGCCCTATTACGGGGCCTTCGCCGCGGTGGTGGACTGGGCCGCGGAACACACGGTCTCGACTGTCTTTTCCTGCCTCGCCGCCCATGCGGCCGTGCTGCATCTCGACGGCATCGAGCGGCGGCGGCTGCCGCTGAAGAGCTGGGGCGTGTTTCCCTGCTCGGCCGCGGCGGTCCATCCCCTGCTGGCGGGGCTTCCCGCGAGCACGGCCGTCCCGCATTCGCGCTGGAACGACCTCGCCGAATCCGACCTCGCCGCGCAAGGCTATACGGTGCTGCGGCGCTCGGAGCGCGCCGGGGTCGACCTGTTCGTGCACGACGGACGCAGCCTCCTGGTCTTCCTCCAGGGACATCCCGAATACGACGAGGACAGCCTCGCCCGCGAGCACCGGCGCGAAATGGGACGCTTCCTCGACGGGACACGGCCGACCTGCCCGCCCCTGCCCGAGAACTATTACACGGCCGAAGCCGAGGAGCGCCTCGACGCCTTCGCGGCCTTGGCGGACACGCAGCGCGATCCCGCCCTCCAGGCGGCCTTTCCCGACCTCGCGGCGGTCCCGCCGCTCCCCGCGGCCTGGCGGGACCCGGCTGCGCGCTTGTTCCGCAACTGGCTCGCGCTGGTGGCCCGGCGCCGCGCCGGGCTTCGCCCGCCCTCACGCCGCCTGAGGATCTCGTGAACCCCGCGCGCAAGGAGGGCTCCAGCGCCGGCGGCTGGATCGGTGCGCTGGAGCGCACGGCCCGGATCGACGCCGAGCCGGGACGGATCTTCCCACGCGTCATCGACGAGCTTGCGGCCGTCCACGGCGAGGCTCCGGCTCTGATCGGAACCGACGAGATCCTGAGCCATCGGGACCTCGCCGCCCGCCAGAACCGCTATGCGCGCTGGGCGCTCGGCCGCGGGCTCGCGAAGGGCGACACCGTCGCCCTCCTGATGCGCAACCGGCCGGACTACCTGGCGATCTGGCTCGGGCTGACGCGGATCGGCGTGCGGGTCGCGCTTCTCAACACCCATCTGCGCGACCGCGGGCTCGCCCATTGCATCGCCCTCGCCTCCCCCCGGCTCGTCATCGCGGAGCCCGCATTCGACGACGCGCTCGCGGGCGCCGCGCCCCATCTCGGCGCCCTCCCCGAGATTTGCCGGCACGACACGGCGATCGGCGCCGCTTGCGACGGCGGTCCCCTGGATGCGCGGGAGGCGCCGCCCGTCTCGCTTCGCGACGAGGCGCTGCTCATCTATACCTCGGGGACGACCGGCCTGCCGAAGGCGGCCAGGGTGAGCCACCATCGGATCATGATGTGGACCCACTGGTTCGCGGGCCTCGTCGATCCGCGGCCGGACGACCGCATGTATGATTGCCTGCCGCTCTATCACAGCGTGGGCGGCGTCGTGGCTCCCGGCAGCGTGCTGCTGGGGGGCGGCTCCGTGGTGATCCGCGAGACGTTCTCGGCGAGCCGCTTCTGGCGCGACGTGGTCGAATCCGGCGCAACTCTCTTCCAGTATATCGGCGAGTTGTGCCGCTACCTGACGGCGGCGCCGCCCGATCCGCTGGAGCGGTCCCATCGGCTTCGCCTGTGCACCGGCAACGGACTGCGCCCGGAGGTCTGGGCCCGCATGCAGGACCGCTTCGCGATTCCCCGCATCCTCGAATTCTACGCGGCGACCGAAGGCACGGTCTCCCTCTACAATGTCGAGGGGAAGATCGGCGCCGTCGGCCGCGTGCCGCCCTTCATGGCCCGGCGCTCGCCGGCCCTGATCGTCCGGCACGATGTCGAAAGCGGCCTGCCGGCGCGCGACGCCGGGGGACGCTGCATCCCGGCCGAGGCCGGGGAGACCGGCGAATTGCTGGGCCGCCTGTCCGCGAAGGCCGAGCACAGCTTCGAGGGATATACGAGCGCCGGGGAGAGCGAGCGCAAGATCCTGCGCGACGTGCTCGCCCCCGGCGATGCCTGGATGCGCACCGGCGACCTCATGCGCCGGGACGCGCAGGGCTTCTTCTATTTCGTCGACCGGATCGGCGACACCTTCCGCTGGAAGGGCGAGAACGTCGCCACCACCGAGATCGCCGGAATCCTGGCCGGCTGCCCGGGCGTCCTGGAGGCGAATGTCTACGGCGTCGCCGTGCCGGGAGCCGAAGGCCGCGCCGGCATGGCGGCGCTGACGACGGGGCCCGGCTTCGACCTCGACGCCCTCCATGCCGATCTCGGCCGGCTCCTGCCCGGCTATGCCCGCCCGCTTTTCCTGCGGCTCTGCCGCGAATTGAGGCACACGGAGACCTTCAAGCAGAAGAAGGCGGCCCTCGTCGCCGAGGGCTTCGACCCACGCCGCATCGCCGATCCCGTCCATGTCGATCTCGGCGGCGCCTATCGCCGCCTCGACGGCGCCCTGCACGACGCCATCTCGCGGGGCGAGATCCGCCTTTGACGGCGCCGGGCTCCTGCGCTCCCTACCAGCTCAGCGCAATCTCGACGCGGCAGCGCATCGAGGACACGGCGTCGCGGATCTTCTCCTCGATGACCGGGTCGCGCATCCGCACGCGGACGATCAGATGGGGCCGCGGCCTGTCCGTCGACTGGACCCGCAGGATATGGCCGTCGTCGAGGAACGGAGTGAGCAAGCGCATCGCATCGGTCCGCAAGGTGCCCTCGACCATGGCAATCGCCTCCGTATCACCTCCTCGCCGGCTCGCAGACCGGCCGTCCCGATCCAGTTCAAGCTTCGTGCCAAACGACGACGACGCGGGCCGCCGCGATCATAGGCGGCGGCGGCGCTGTTGCGCCTCCAATGTGCGAAAGCTTTGGATCGCCTCCCCGCAACTTCCCCCTCCCGCCCTGATGCGCTCTCCTGCCCGCCTCATGGCGTCCTGGAAAAAGATGTTGTCGCGGCGCACTTCGGAGCGCGATCGCGCCTGCCTGTGGAGGCGGCGGGCCACGCTGCGCTCGACGGTACGGACGCGCGCCCGCGGCACGCCGCAGGCCATGGCGCCTCCGATGATTTCGCCCGCCCGGACCGGCTCTGGGATCCCGGGAGAGGACGCCGCGGCCCCGATGGACAATGCAACGGCACAGACGATGGAGAGAGAGGTGATGAGAGTGCGCATTCGACCACGCTTAAGGTAGAGAGGCGAATGAGGGAAGCGCCGGGCGGCCAGCCCGCCGGCGGCGACATCCCTAGGTCTGATCGACATTCAGGATTTCTGTGCTGCGTGAAGCATGATTCATGGTCTCGGCTTTGAGCGGAGGCTGATGGATGGGTGTGAAGCGCTATGAGCTGAGCCCCGCGCAATGGGATCGGATTTCCCCGCTTTTACCGGGCAAGGCGAGCGATCCGGGGCGGACGGCAGCGGACAACCGCCTGTTCGTGAACGGGGTGCTGTGGGTGCTGCGCTCGGACGCGCATTGGCGCGACCTGCCGGAGCGCTACGGCAAGTGGAAGAGCGTCCACAAGCGCTTCTCTCGCTGGGCGAAGGCCGGGGTGTGAGAGAGGGTATGTCAGCCCAAGGAGAGCCCGTCCGAAGGCGCCAGTAGATGCCGTTCAGCACCTTGCGATCCTCTGAACGAGGCTTACCCCGAGGCTTGTTCGGAAGCAGGGGCTGGATGATCGACCATTCAAAATCGGTCAGTTCGTAGCGCCGCGGCGTGCTCATCAAGGCTCCTCCCAGAGCCTTGAATCATTATCCCTCCAATCCGCTACCCGTTATGAGTTCGTCACCTAGAGTGACGGGCGCGAAGGTAGCCGATGCCCAGTGGCCGTGCGAGAACGCGCGAGTTGGATGCAATATCACGATCGAGATCGAAGGGCAGGACAAGCCGGCCCTCATGGCGGTTGCCCTGATGCTCGTCGCTGGCTGACTCGCCAATCCCGACATAAGCGGGAGCAGGACGTGGGGCCCGACATGGTATGGGCCATTGCTCGACCGGGAGGAAAGCTCACATGAAGTTCACCGTGAACCTCGATTGCACGCCGGAGGAGGCGCGTGCGTTCCTCGGACTCCCGGACATCAAGCCGCTGCAAGACAAGCTCCTGAAGGGCGTGGAGGAGCGGCTCGCCGCAAGCGTCCAGGCGATGTCCCCCGACCAGATGCTGCGACTCTGGATGCCGACGGCAGCCGGCATGGAGCAGATGCAAGCCTTCTTCTCGCGCCTGACCGGCCAGGATGGCCGAAGCTAGCGGCCGAAGCGGGTGGCCTTGGTGCGAGGACGGAATTCGTCCTCGCCTATCCTTCGATAGGCGCTCTCCTGCCGCGGATGCGATCTGGCTCAGCCGAGGTCGAGGCTTGCCCCGGCCGGAGCGGAGAAACTGGACGAACTTCATGAGCGCACACACGATGGCGTCATTGAGGTGATCGGCCTCCAGCCCCCGCGAGCGCGCCGCTTCTGCCGAGGTCCCATCGCTGGGACGAGAGCCTAGCAAGGTAGTGTGTAGTGCTGTGAAGGCCTCGGCATATCACGCGTTCCTATAATAACCTGCCATCCCTGGACCTGATGGCATGATGCGGCAGTCATCGCGTTGACAAAGGACAGAAACATGACCATGGCGACGATATGTCATTCTTATATACTTGAAAGACAACGGTCAGTTACATAATTTATACTTCATCATATTTTGATTTAGGCGTGTTTTCGGGATTCCCGCGATACAGTTTGCGTGATTCATGGGCGGTCGGCTTTCTGGAGGACCGGCATGGACGAGCACTGGAAGTCCGATCTTGAGGCTTGGCTTTCGCCCTTTCTGGATGCTCTGAGGCACAAGGTGCGGGCGCGGATATGTGTCCAGCCTATGTGGTGGGGCTGCTCGAATCCCGCGCCGTTTTGAACGTCGAGGCAGAAAGGTCTGGTGTTCGGGGTCGTCTTATGGCAGGTTACATGTAACCGATCGTCCGGAGGACGATATGGCAGCAACATCGAAGCCCAAGCCTGTCCGGGAGAAGGTGCGCGAGCATCGCGAGCGGCTGCGCGCGCAGGGGCTGCGGCCAATCCAGATCTGGGTGCCGGACGTGCGCTCTCCTTCCTTCCGGGAGCAGGCCCACCGCCAGTCGCAGGCGGCCGCCGCCAGCGCCCACGCCCAGGAAGATCAAGCCTTCATCGACGCCGTTTCGGATTGGGGTGACGAGTGAGGCGCGGCGAGGTCTGGACTGTCTCCGGGAGCAAGGACTATGCGGGCAAACCGCGCCCGGCCGTCATCGTGCAGGATGACAGTTTCGACGCCACCGACTCCATCACGATTTGCGCCTTCACCACCGATCCGACCGACGCGCCGCTGTTCCGTCTTTTGGTGGAGCCGAACGAGCGCAACGGCCTGCGTTCCGCTTGTCGGCTGATGGTCGACAAGATCACCACAGTTCCCAAGAGCAAGATGGGCGCACAGGTCGGACGGCTCGATGACGAGGACATGGTGCGGCTCAATCAGGCCATGACCGTGTTCCTCGGCATGGCGGTGACGCCGAGGGCCGGAAGGGGGAAGCAGCCATGACGTGCGATGCTGCATTCCGGCCATGCGGCAAAGGACGGCTATCGGCGGCACATAACCGCGACTTCGCCGAAGGGAGAGAGGTCTTTGGCGACCCGGTCCTCGCCGCCGATCGCCTGCTCCACCGCGCCATCGTCATCCAGATCGAAGGATCGAGCTACCGCCTCCGGCAGCAGGCCGACCTCGTCCCTAAGCACACGCTCGAAAGCCATCGTCACCCCGCCGCCGGCGCCCAGGCGCAGGGGCCCTCCACCTCGAAAGGCAAACCTCGATCACCTCCGGCGGGGCACGTCATTGCTGCCCTCCGGCATTCCCGCTTTTCGCGTCATGGCGCCACCTTGGCCAGCTTCACCAGATCGAGAGCCAATGTCGGGGCTTCCACGGGCAAGCGGGAAAATCCGTGACGGAGATAGAAAGCCTCGGCCGCCTGCGACAGGGCGTGCACGACTATCAGCCGGGCCGAAACCTCGCTCGAGGCGCGAAGGGAGCGCTGCACGGCGTCTTGCAGCAGGAGGCCGCCAAGGCCCCGCCCCTGATAGTCCGTGTCGATGGCCAGGCGGCCGAGGAGCACGGCCGGGATCGGCTGCGGCATGTTCCGGCGCATGCTCCCGGGCAGGTCTCGGGCGAGGATGCCGCCCATGGACAGCGCATAATAGCCGACGACGCGACGGGTGCCCGCAGCACAGGTCACATAGGTGCGGCTGGCGCCGAGCTTGAGATTGGTGAGTGCGCGCTGCCGCAGCCAATCGTCGAGCATCTGTTCGCCCGACGAAAAGCTGGTGAGCTCGTGCAGATCGGTCAGGACAGCAGGGGCCGTGAACGACGGCTGCGCCCTACTCACGCACCCAGTCCGCCTTGCGGTCCATGAGGCGCTGCATACCGTCTCGCTCGCTCGCCGTCGGCTCGGTATCCATCCAGGCGAGCACCTTCTGGAAGGTGGCCTGGTCGGTGACGATTGTGGTCTGGTCGAGCAGCACGTTCACCGCCTCCTTGAGGGAGGAAGCCAGAATGAACTGCGATCGGTTGGTGCCGGCGAGTTCTGCCGCCTGGTCAATCAGGTCACGATCCCGCACCCGCGCGCGGATGTGGATGTTGACATCGGTCTTGGGCAGTGTGGTCGCCATGCCCCCTTATGACGGATTGTGTTAACATTGTAAACACAATTGGCTGACACCTCGCGCCTTAGCGGGGTGCGAAGCCCGTATCCCGCGGCGCGCTGCGAATGGCATCGGTGGCCAGTCGAATCACTCGGCTCCGGAAACCGGCCACACCCTCGAAATGGGCCGCGTCCACAACCCGTCGCCGCCGGTCGGCTCGCTGGCCGGCCTATCCGTTGATTGAGATCCGCTCTGGGAGCAATCCGATCGCCAGCCGCGTTCATCCCAAGGCATTTTCGGTGCACCGATGCATGCATCCTTTTGGGGCAAGGCCCGGCCTAGGCCCGGAGAGATATTGTCGTTTCATCCAGCCTGGGCGCATGGGTTGGACGTGGCAGCCGCCGGCCGAGCTCTGATCCTGGCGCGGCCGAGGCCGTTCCGGGAGGTCGCCAGCCGGGTCGGATGGACGGTCCACGAATTGGAAGCGGTTTGGCTTCATCTGTTGGCCCTCCACGATCTCGGCAAGTTTTCGCCGCTCTTCCAGTGGAGGGTGCCGGAACTCTATCCACCCAGCATACCGAAGCCCGATCATCGGATCCTCGGCACACCGGATCCGGGTCACCCGAAAGCGGGTCTCCTCCTGCTAAGCGAGTGGCTCGGCGAGGAGCGGACAGCATGGCCCGCACTTCTGAGGGGCTGGAGTCCCAAGGCGCAGCACGCGCTGTTGCAGCCGATTTTCGGACATCACGGCCGTCCCGTTCCGCGCGACATCGAGCGGGATGAGCCGGCTGCCTACCTTTTCGGAGCCGCTGCCCAGGCGGCGCTCGGGTTCTGGAACCAAGTCGAGGACATCCTTCCCGCGCCCGACCTCGCCCCACCTCGTCCCTCGGCTCTCGCGGCCGTGAGCTGGGTGCTTGCCGGGATGAGCGCGCTCGCCGATTGGATCGGCTCGAGCCAGAGCTGGTTTCCGTATGTGTCCGCCGAGACCGAGACCGCGGCCTACTGGGCGAAGGCATGCCGCCAGGCAGAGGCGGCCGTCCGCGAGGCGGGCCTCGTGCCGGCAGAGGCGGCCGTCCGCGCCTCGTTCGCGACGTTGACCGGGCTCTCTCACCGTCCCACGGCCGCTCAGGACTGGGCAGACACGGTCGCGCTGCCGAAGGGGCCGATCCTGGTCCTGATCGAGGACGTGACGGGCGGCGGCAAGACCGAGGCGGCGCTCGTCCTGGCGCATCGCATCCTGGCCTCACGCCATGCGGACGGCCTCTATTTCGCCTTGCCGACCATGGCGACCGCCAACGCAATGTTCGACCGCATGAGCGCCATCGCCCCGCGTCTTTTTCGCGACGGGGCCGGGCCGTCGCTCACTCTCGCTCATGGGCGGGCCGAACTCCATGCCGGCTTCCGGGCAGCGGCATCCGGTTTCGGGCCGGAGGCCGATCGCGACAGCGACGATGACCCCGATGGCGCCACAGCCGCGCCGGCCTGGCTGGCAGGCGAAACCCGCAAGGCCCTGCTCGCGGATGTCGGGGTCGGCACGATCGACCAGGCGGTCCTGGCCGTCCTGCCGAACCGATACGGGACCATTCGCCTCGCCGGCCTCGCGGGCAAGGTCCTCATCGTCGACGAGGCGCACAGCTACGACAGCTATGTCGGCAAGGAGCTGGAACGACTCATCGCCTTCCATGCGGCCGGTGGCGGCTCGACCATCGTCCTCTCGGCCACGCTTCCGGGGGAGACGAAAGGCCGGATCATCGAGGCCTGGCGCAAGGCGGTGGGCACCCCCGCCATCCGGCCATCGGCGGACGCCTACCCGCTCGCCACGCTTGCGAGCGCGACCGGGGAACTCACCGAGAGCCGGCTCGCCGCGCGTGCCGACCTCTGCCGCACGCTCGCGATCACCCGGGCACCGGACACGGGAGCCGCAATGGCCCGCATCGGGGCCGCGGTCGAGGCGGGAGCCTGCGTGGCCTGGATCCGCAACAGCGTCGACGACGTGATCGAGGGCGCGGCGGCGCTCCGGACGACGGGCCTTGCCGCCGGCCTCTTCCACGCCCGCTTCGCGATGGGTGACCGGCTCGCCATCGAAGGACGGGTCCTGCGGACGTTTGGCCGCAACTCCTCGGTGGAGGATCGGCGCGGGCAGGTTCTCGTCGCCTCGCAGGTCATCGAGCAATCGCTGGATCTTGATTTCGACCTCGTGGTCACCGACCTCGCCCCGATCGACTCGATCCTGCAACGCGCCGGACGGCTCTGGCGGCACACGCACCGCGCTCGCCCGATCGTGGGGCCGGAATTGGTGGTCGTGTCTCCCGATCCGGCGGGACCGGTCGCGGCGGATTGGATGCGGGCCGCGCTGCCACGCGCCTCCTTCGTCTACCAGGATCACGGGATCCTGTGGCGGACGGCGCGCGCGTTGTCCGGCCGGCCGAGGTTCCGGGTGCCCGAAGACGTGCGGCCCGCGATCGAGGCCGTCTATGCCCAAGCCGACGGCGACATTCCGACAACCCTGGAGCGCATCCGCAACGAGGCGCTCGGCCGATCCGGCGCGGAGCGCAGCATCGCCGACCAGAACCTCCTGGTCTTCGCGGACGGCTATCGCCCGGATGGCCATGGCTGGCAGGAAGAGGGCCGCATCGCGACCCGGCTCGCCGAAGAGAGCCGCCGCATCCGCCTCGCGCGTCCGGCCGGGGAACGGCTCGTCCCCTGGTGCTCCCACCCGGACCCGAGGATCGCATGGGCTCTGTCGGAGGCGACGGCCTATGAGCGGAAGCTGCGGGGCCGGCACCTCCCCGAGCCGCGCTGGCGGAAAGCCGCGGCTGCGGCGCGCGACGATTGGGGCCGGTTCGACGAGGACGTGATCCTGCTGCCGCTGGAGGAGGGTCAGGACCGGATGTGGCGGGGCGTGCTGAGCGACGAGGCGGGTTCGTTGCTGTCCATCACCTACGGAACGGGTCTTGGCCTCCTGTTCTGACCGGGCGCCGAGGCTTGTCGCCGAGCCGTTCTCGGGCATGATGTGGCCGTGCGGCCCCGCGACGCGCACCGCTGCGAACGGATGCGGAACTCCGGTACGCTCTTTGACAACGTAAATCTCCAGCTCGTAGAGCTACTTGCTGGAAGAGTGTTCCCCGCACCCGCGGGGATGAACCGGCACCGTCAACAATGCGACGACAGGCTTGGTCGTGTTCCCCGCACCCGCGGGGATGAACCGGACAGCGACCCTCGCCGCCTCGTCATCGTCGGGTGTTCCCCGCACCCGCGGGGATGAACCGACCTCGACGATGCCCCATTCCCATCCGTCATTGTGTTCCCCGCACCCGCGGGGATGAACCGCCGTAGCGCGCATCCGCGCCGTCGAATTCCACGTGTTCCCCGCACCCGCGGGGATGAACCGAGGGCACGCCGCCCGCCCATCCCTCTGTCGCGGTGTTCCCCGCACCCGCGGGGATGAACCGCCCACATTCGGGCGGATCTATCCGGTCGGATCGTGTTCCCCGCACCCGCGGGGATGAACCGCTCCGCGATCCGGCGCTGTGCTGCGGTGAGGTGTGTTCCCCGTAGGCGCGGGGATGAACCCGCAGCCTCGACGCAGGGATGGTCGAGCGGCACGTGTTCCCCGCACCCGCGAGGATGAACCGGGCCGCAAATGGGGGATCCTGCGCGCGACTTAGTGTTCCCCGCACCCGCGGGGATGAACCGCGAGCCTCCTTCACAAGCCTTCCCCGTGGACCTACCCTCAACCTGGGATGGACCCTCCTCACTGCCTTGCCCGAACCCTTCAACCTTCTCTCCCAATCCTGGCTTCCCGTCCTGCGGGCGGACGGATTGCGCTATCTGGTGCGGCCGGCCGAGATCGTATCGCAGATCGGCACGAACCCGATCCTGGCACCGGCCTGGGGGCGGGCCGATTTCGATGCCGCGACGCGCGAATTCTGGATCGGCCTTCTCGCGACCGCCTGCGGCCCGCAGGCCGATGATCGCGACGAGGCCTGGGAGGAGTGGTTTCGCGACCCGCCGCTTCCCGAGGTGCTCGACGCCGCCTTCACGCCGTTCGCCCCAGCCTTCGGACTCGACGGCGACGGCCCGCGCTTCGGGCAGGACCTCGACGAACTTGCGAACGGCGCCGTGAAGTCGGTGTCGCAACTCCTGATCGAGGCGCCGGGCGACCACACGGTCAAGCGCAACCTCGACCATTTCGTGCGCCGCGGCGGGGTCGCGATCCTGTCGCGCGCCGGGGCCGCGATGGCGCTCTTCGCGCTGCAGACCTATGCGTCCAAGGGGGGCGCCGGACACCGCGTCTCCGTGCGGGGCGGCGGGCCGTTGACGACGCTCCTGGTTCCCGGCCCATTCCAGGGCGAGGCACGCGACGCACGAGTGCCGCTGTGGCGCACGCTTTGGCTCGCGACTGCCGGGCGGGACGAGCCGCCGGCGGCGGAGCGCGTCTTCCCCTGGCTGGTCCCGACGCGCGTTTCCGACAAAGGCAGGATCACGACGCCGTCCGACGTCGATCCGCTGCAGGCCTTCTGGGGCATGCCGCGGCGCATCCGGCTCGTCTTTGAAGCGAACCCGGACGGATGCCCCTGCGACCTTACGGGCCGGATCGACCCGGTCGTGGTCCGGACCTATCGAACCCGCCCGCACGGCACGAGCTACGCCGCGTTCCTGCACCCCCTCTCGCCGCATTATCGGACGAAGCCGGGCGAGCCGCTTCTGCCTCTGCACGGGCAGCCCGGTGGCGTCGGCTATCGGCATTGGGTCGGGCTGGTCGCGAACGACGTGCCGGAGGAAGCCAAGGCCACGCGCCAGATTGCCGCTTGCGTGGAGACCGGCCGGCGCCGTCTGTTCGGTCTCGACGCTTCGGTCGGCAGGGGGACCCGGCTGCTCGCTGCCGGATTCGACATGGACAACATGAAGGCCCGCGCCTTCGTCGAGAGCGAGATGCCGCTGCATCTCGTCGGCGGCGCGACCTTCGCCGCGCTCGACCGCACGATCCGGTTTCTCATCTCCGGCGCGCGCGAGGCCGAGGCTATCACCAGGCTCTTCGTCAGGCAGGCGCTGTTCGTGAAGCGGACGCAGGTCGCGGACGGGTTCACGGGGGCGCCCAAGGACGGCGGGGCGCTCGACCTTGCCCGTGCGCGGTTCTGGGAGCGCACGGAAGCCGCATTTGGTGTCACGCTCGCCGGGCTCGCCGAGAAGCTGCGCGCGGCGAATGCCGATGTCCAAGCGATCGAGCAGGACACCCCGAAAGGCTGGCTGGCGACATTGCAACGGGCCGCATTCGACGTCTTCGACGAACTCGTGTCGCTGGATGACCTCGATGGTCTCGACGAGCGCTCCGCCCGCGCCCGGATCGAGGCCCGCAACGACCTCCATGGCGCCCTCCGTGGCTACGGCAAGATCGGCCAGAATCTGTTCAAGGCGCTGAACATGGCGCCGCCCACCCCGGCCAAAAGGAGCAAGGCATGACCGAAGCGAGCGGTCCGGCCCCGTCCGAGGTCCGGGATGTCCCGCCAGCAGAGCGCGACCAGCGGCGGCGCATCGTCCGGCATTGGTGGCAATCCCTGCAGCCGCTCCGCGCGGACGGGACTCCCAACCCGTCCGCGGATCGCGGGGCGCTGGCCCGGCTGCGTCGCGCCGCGACGCCGCTCGACATCCTCGACGAGGAGGCGGTGTTCGATCTCCATCGTCGCCTGCGCTTCGGACGCGGCAAGTCCGACAGGACGCTTGTGACGGTCGCGATCACGGCATCCGTTCTGGCCCGGGTGCGGGAGCACGATCCGCAGCGCAAGCCGGCGAGGGCCGCCGGACGCGAGCGCTTCGCCGACGCCGAGCTGGAGACCGCCGCGCTGTCGCCCGGCCGCCTTCGCAGGCTGCTTGCCGCCCGGGACCCGGACGAGGTGCACCGGCAGATGCGCCGCCTCGTCGACCTCTGCGGGCCGGCGCTCGACGTCGGCGCGCTCGGGGTCCTCATCCTCGATTGGTTCGACGATGATCGCGGCCGCAAGGCCAGGACCCGCTTCGCCTACGACTACTACGCTGCCTCCGGCTCCCTGCCCGGCGCGGGCGACAATCCCGGCATGCCCGCCTCCTGACCGCCGAGACCCCGCCCATGACGACGTTCGTCCAGATCCATCTTCTCACCGCCTATCCGCCCGCGAACCTCAACCGCGACGACACCGGAAAGCCGAAGACGGCCCGGTTCGGCAATGTCGACCGGCTGCGCGTCTCCTCGCAGGCGCTGAAGCGCGCCTGGCGCACCTCCGACGCCTTCAAGACGGCTCTCACTGGTCGGCTCGGCGAGCGCACGCAGCGGCTGGGCGAGGAGATCGAGCGCCACCTCCTCGGCAAGGGCGTCGCGGCGGACATGGCCCGCAAAGCCGCCCGCGAGGTCGGCGACGTCTTCGGCAAGATCAAGCCGGAGAGCGACAAGAACCCGGCGCGGATCGAGCAACTGGCTTTCGTATCCGCCGATGAGCGCGCGGCCGCCTTTGCCGCAGCGGAGCGGATCGCGACCGGCGAAGCGGTCGATCTGAAGAAAGAAGCCCTTCTCAGGCCGGTCGACGGCGCGGTCGACATCGCCATGTTCGGCCGCATGCTGGCGGACGATCCGGACTTCAACCGCGAGGCGGCCGTGCAGGTCGCGCATGCGATCACCACTCACAGGGCGATCGTCGAGGACGACTACTACACGGCCGTCGACGACCTGAAGACGAGCGCCGAGGATGCCGGAGCCGGTTTCGTGGGCGAGGCCGGGTTCGGAGCGCCGCTCCTCTACCTCTACCTCTGCATCGACCGCGATCTCCTGGTCCGCAATCTCGGGGGTGACGAAGCGCTGGCAAGGCGCGGCATCGCGGCTCTGGTCGAGGCGGCCGCGACGGTGGCGCCCAAGGGCAAGCAGGCGAGCTTCGCGAGTCGCGCCCTTGCCAATTATGGCCTGGTCGAACGTGGCAGCGACGCGCCCCGGACCTTGGCCGTCTCGTTCCTCAAGCCGATCGGCGGCGAAAACGCGCTCGGCGATTCCATCGAAGCCATCCGGACGACACGCTCGCAATTCGCCCGCGCCTACGGCGACACCGCCGAAACTGCCGAGATGGACGTCGAGGCCGGCACCGGCACGCTCGCCGACCTGATCGAGTTGGCGGCGCGCTGAGCCATGCCCGACGGGCTCGCCTTCACGCTCTACGCCCCTTTCGCCGCCCTGGGCGACCTGACGGTGGGCGAGACCCGCAGCGGCTTCGACCGGCCGGCGCGCTCGGCGATCTTCGGCCTCGTCGCGGCCGCGCTCGGCTACGACCGGCATGACGAGACCAAACACGCGGCCCTCGACCGCGCCTATCGGCTCGCGCAACGGGTCCGGCTCGGCGGCGTCCTGGTCAAGGACTACCACACGACCCAGGCCCCTTCGGCCGACCGCAAATCCCGCTGGACGACCCGCAGGGAGGCTCTCGACCGGCCCTCGCACAAGCTGAACACGCAGCTCTCCAGCCGCGACTACCGGGCCGACCTCTGGGTGGACATCGCGCTGGTGCGGCTCGGCTCGGCCGGCGACGAGCCACCGCCCGAGGCGGTCGCGGAGGCGCTGCGCCGGCCGGCCTACACGCTCTATGTCGGCCGCAAATCCTGTCCGCTCGGCCGGCCGCTCGCACCTGAAATCGACGAGGGGATTACGAGCGTCGCCGGGCTCCTCGGGCGTCTCGACGAGCGGACGTTCGGGCTTAACGACGACGAGGACTGGCCGTTCGAGCCATTGCGCATCGACGGGCTCTGGGTCGACCCGCCCGGCTACTGGAACGCGCCGCTCTACGCCGACGCGGAGTTGGCGCCCCTGCTCGCTCCCGACTTCGAGCCATTGCGCGTCGAGCGCCGTCGGGACCGCGTCGCCAGCCGTAGGCGCTGGCAGTTCGAGCTGCGCGACGAGATCGTCGCGCAGCCGGTCCCCTCTGCGACGACGGGGCCGGAGGGACAGGCATGACGCTCTGGCTCAGCCGCATCCGCTTGCGGCACGCGCCCGATCTCGCGGCGCTGGCCGGGCTGCTCCTCCCATCGGAAGAGAACGCCCGCATCGCGGCCGCGCACCGGCTGCTGTGGTCTCTCTTCGCCGACGGCCCGGACCGGCGGCGCGACTTCCTCTGGCGGGAGGACGGCGGCTCCTCCTGGCAGCGCACCACCTTCCTGGTGCTGTCGGGCCGCAAGCCTGAGGACCGGCGCGGGCTGTTCGAGATCGACGAGCCGAAGGCGTTCGAGCCCGCGCTCGCGCCCGGGCAGCGGCTTCGGTTCAGGCTGCGGGCCAGCCCGGGCGCCGCCGAGGCACGCTCGCACGGCCAGCGCGGCAAGCGCATCGATCCGCTGGCCCGCGCGCTCCGGGGCCTCGGCGCCGAGGTGCGTCGCGAGCAGCGCGACACGATCACCCAACGGGTCGGGATCGAATGGGTGGCGCGCCAGGGCGCCGCAGCCGGGTTTCGGCTGGTCGAGGCGCCCCACGGCCCGCTCCTGCGGGTGGAGACGGACCGATGGCACATCCTGCCGCGTGACGGGGCGAAGCCGGTACGTTTCTCCTCGCTCGATCTCGAAGGGGAACTGGTGGTCGAGGACCCGGCGCATTTCCTCTCCGCGCTCGGCCGCGGTTTCGGCCGGGCCAAGGCCTTCGGCTGCGGCCTGATGCTGATCCGGCGGCCCTGACCGTGGCCGCGCTCCCCGGCCTGGCGCCGCCACGACCGATCCCGATCCGGGACCGCGCCTCGATGATCTTCATCGAGAAGGGGCGACTCGACGTGCTGGACGGCGCGTTCGTGGTCGTCGACGAGCGCGGAATCCGCACGCAGATCCCTGTCGGCGGCCACCGCATGCCTGCACGGTCTGACGGAGGCGGCCATCCTGGCCGCGGGTTACGCGCCCGCGATCGGATTCCTGCATTCGGGGCGCCCCCTTTCCTTCGTCTACGACGTGGCCGACCTCTTCAAGCACGAGACGGTCGTGCCGACCGCCTTTCGAGTGGCGGGCCGCGCCAAGCGCGCCAGCGTGCCCGGGCCGATCGAAAGCGCGGTCCGCCGCGAATGCCGGGACGCGTTCAGGCGCACCAATCTCCTGGAGCGCATCATCCCGACGATGGAAGAGGTGCTGGCCGCAGGTGGTCTCGCGCCTCCTGAGCCCCCAGCCGACGCCCAGCCCGCGGCCTTCGGCGAGACCCCGTCAGGAGACGAAGGCCACCGCGGATGAGCCCTGGAAGCCGGCCATGATGGTGATCGTGCTCGAGAATGCCCCGCCGCGCCTACGCGGCCGGCTCGCGGTCTGGCTGGTCGAGGTGCGGGCTGGCGTCTACGTGGGGCAATATTCCCGACGCACGCGCGAGCGTATCTGGGACCAGGTGAAGACCAGTATCGAGGACGGCAACGGCGTCATCGCCTGGACTGCCCAGACCGATGCCGGCTACGCCTTCGACACCTGCGGCCGCAACCGCCGGGAGCCGGTCGATTTCGATGGGCTTCCGCTTGTGGCCTTCAATCCCGAATCCGCCGAGCCCTGATCCTTCGTCCCCCCCGGGCCGATAGAGTGCGGAGGGGTGGGAACGAATCCCGAACACCGGTGCGCTCTTTGACATCGTCAATTTCAAGCACCATCAAAGGCTTGCTGAAGGTGTGTTCCCCGCAGGC
>NZ_DAOLAJ010000013.1:0-21970 GCF_035325185.1 Enterovirga sp.
CCCCCCCCCGCCGCAAGCGGGGGGAGGGCGGGTGCGGCTCCGCCGGCCCGGGTTTTTCGGAAACGGTCGATGAGCGAGCCCATCCTCTCCGTCCAGGACCTCCGGGTCTCCTTCCGCGTCGAGGGGGCCTGGCGTCCCGTCGTGCATGGCGTCTCCTTCGAGATCGCGACGGGCGAGACGGTTGCGCTCGTCGGCGAATCGGGCTCGGGCAAGAGCGTCACCGCGCTGTCCTGCATGCGCCTCACGGCGCCGGGATCGAGCCGGCTCGAAGGCCGCGTCCTGCTGGAAGGGCGCGACCTCCTGGCCCTGCCCGAGAGCGCGATGCGGGGAGTGCGCGGCAACGAGATCGCGATGATCTTCCAGGAGCCGATGACCAGCCTGAACCCGGTCCTGACGATCGGCTTCCAGATCGGCGAGGCGCTTCGGCTGCATCGTGGCCTCTCGCGCGCCGAGGCAGAGGCGGAAGTCGTGCGCCTGCTCGACAAGGTGCGGATTCCAGCGGCCCGCTCGCGCCTCCACGATTATCCGCACCGCTTCTCCGGCGGCATGCGCCAGCGCGTGATGATCGCGATGGCGCTCGCCTGCCGCCCGAAGCTCCTCATCGCGGACGAGCCGACCACGGCGCTGGACGTCACCATCCAGGCCCAGATCCTCGACCTGATCAAGAGCCTCCAGGACGAGGAGGGGATGTCGGTCCTGTTCATCACGCACGACATGGGGGTCGTGGCCGAGATCGCCGACCGGACCGTCGTGATGCTCGACGGCCGGGCCGTCGAGAGCGGGACGACCGCAAGGCTCTTTGCGGGAGCCGATCATCCCTATACCCGCGCGCTCCTCGCCTCGGTGCCGCGCCTCGGCTCCATGCGGGGGATCGCGCGGCCGATGCGCTTTCCGATCGTGGACCGCAAGACCGGCCTTCCCGACCAGCCGAAGGAGGAGCCCGAGACCGTGCGCGCCTCGGTCCGCCCGGTGCTCGAAGTCTCCGACCTCACGACGCGCTTCGACATTCGCGGCGGCCTTCTCGGGCGGGTGCAGGGCCGGGTCCATGCCGTGGAGGGAGTGTCCTTCAGTCTCCAGCCGGGCGAGACGCTCTCCCTCGTCGGCGAATCGGGCTGCGGCAAGTCGACGACGGGGCGGTCGGTCCTGCGGCTGGTCGAGCCGCGCGCGGGCACCGTGCTGCTGGACGGCGACGACGTCACGGCGCTCGGCCCGCGCGAATTGCGCGCGCGCCGGCGCGACATGCAGATGATCTTCCAGGATCCCTTCGCCAGCCTCGATCCGCGCCTGCCCGTGGGCGCGGCGATCGCCGAGCCGATGCTCATCAACGGCCTCGCGACGCGGAGCGAGGCGCGCGAGCGGGTCGCCGAGCTTCTGCAACAGGTCGGGCTGAAGCCGGACATGGCCTCGCGCTTCCCGCATGAATTCTCAGGGGGGCAGCGCCAGCGCGTCTGCATCGCCCGCGCCCTCTCCGTCCGCCCGAAGCTGATCGTGGCGGACGAATCGGTCTCCGCCCTCGACGTGTCGGTGAAGGCGCAGGTGGTGAACCTGATGCTCGAGCTCCAGCAGCGCCTCGGCCTGTCCTATCTCTTCATCTCGCACGACATGGCGGTGGTGGAACGGGTCAGCCATCGCGTGGCGGTGATGTATCTCGGCGAGATCGTCGAGATCGGCCCGCGGGAGGCGATCTTCGCCGATCCGCGCCACCCCTATACGAAGAAGCTTCTCGCCGCCGTGCCGGTCGCCGATCCGGCCCGCCGCGGACGGCGCCACGGCGTCGCGGCCGACGAGATCAAGAGTCCGATCCGCCCGCCCGACTACGTCGCGCCGCCCCGGATCTACCGGGAGGTCTCGCCGGGCCATATGGTGCAGTCCTGGGAGGAAGAGGCGGCCGCCTGAACAGCCTCCTCGGAGATTGTTCATCTTCGGCCTGATAGGGGTATGCGCCTTCTGTTGAAGGAGGCGAATCGATGAGACATGCACTTCTCGCAGCGGCCGTCGCAGCCGGGCTCGGCGCGATGTCCGCCGGCCCGGCCCAGGCGCTGGGACCCGCGGCCCCGGAGGGGATCGCCCCCGCCGCGCCCGTGACGCAGGTGGCGAGCGCCGCCCGCCAGCGCCGCATCTACATGATGCAGCAGGCCCAGCGGCAGCAGATGTACGCCTACCGCCGCAACTACGGTTACGGCTACAATCCCTACCGGCGCCCGCGCGGCTACGGATACGGCTACCCGGCGCCGGCGCCCTATCCCTATTACGGCCCGCGCTGGTAAGAGACGCCCGCGCCCCCCGGCGGGCGGGGACGTTCCGCCCGGAAGGCGTTGGCATCCGCGCGCTGCCTCCTGTATAGGCGCGCTCGGGCCGGCGATTCCGCCGGCCCTTCCCGTTCCGCCGGAGCCCTTGCGTCACCCATGCCCCGTCTGGTCATGAAGTTCGGCGGCACGTCGGTGGCCAATGTCGAGCGCATCCGCAACGTCGCCCGCCATGTCGCCCGCGAGGTGAGGGCGGGCTACGACGTCGCCGTCGTGGTCTCGGCCATGTCGGGCAAGACCAACGAGCTGGTCGCCTGGGTCAAGGAGGGCGATCCGCTCTACGACCCCGTCGAGTACGATGCGGTCGTCGCCTCGGGCGAGCAGGTGACCTCGGGGCTGCTCGCCATCGTGCTGCGCCAGATGGGCCTTCCGGCCCGCTCCTGGCAGGGCTGGCAGGTGCCGGTCCAGACGAGTTCGAGCCACGGCTCGGCCCGCATCAAGGCGATCGACGGCACGGGAATCGGCCGGCGCTTCGAGGAGGCGCGCGAGGTGGCCGTGGTGGCCGGATTCCAGGGCGTCGATCCCGGGACGGGCCGGATCACGACGCTCGGGCGCGGCGGCTCCGACACCAGCGCGGTGGCGCTGGCGGCGGCTTTGAAGGCCGATCGCTGCGACATCTATACCGACGTCGACGGCGTCTACACGACCGATCCGCGGGTCGTGCCGAAGGCCCGCAGGCTCGACAGGATCGCCTTCGAGGAGATGCTCGAAATGGCCTCGCTCGGCGCCAAGGTCCTCCAGGTGCGCTCGGTCGAGTTGGCCATGGTGCATCGCGTCCCGACCTATGTGCGCTCGTCCTTCGACGATCCCGACAATCCCAATCCCGGCACGCTGATCTGCGACGAGGAGGACATCGTGGAAAACCCGGTCGTCACCGGCATCGCCTTCTCGCGCGACGAGGCGCAGATCACCCTTCGGCGCGTCAGGGACAAGCCCGGCGTCGCGGCGGCCATTTTCGGGCCGCTGGCCGAGGCCAACGTCAATGTCGACATGATCATCCAGGTCGTCTCAGACGACCAGGCCACGACCGACATCACCTTCACGGTGCCGACCGCCGATTACGACCGCTCCCGCGCGATCCTCGAGAAGAACAGGGAGGCGATCGGGGCGGGCGAGATCCAGGGCGCGACCGACGTCGTGAAAGTCTCCGCCATCGGCGTCGGCATGCGCAGCCATGCCGGCGTCGCCTCGAAGGCTTTCGCGGCTCTCGCCGAGAAGGGCATCAACATCCGGGCCATCACGACCTCGGAGATCAAGTTCTCCGTCCTGATCGACAGCGAATATACGGAGCTGGCCGTCCGCACGCTGCATTCGCTCTACGGGCTCGACAAGGCGGCCTGACCCTCGACGGAGGCACGCGCTCCCTCTGCCGCCCGAAGGGCGGAGGGGGCGTCCCGCTCTGTCCCAGCCTCCCTCGGCTTCTGGGGCTCGCCGCGATAGGGTGTGCGCGAGCGCTGCAATCCGACCCTCCAGTCGACCGTGTCGAGGATCATGGCGCGGGCGGCCGCGAGCGAGGCGCGCACGAGCGGCCCGTAGCCGGCAGGCGCCGTTTCGGCCAGTCCCGCGAGCCGCCGCAGGGCCGCCGCCGCTTCTGCCGAGCGGGCCGAGGCCAGTTCGTAGCCGCCCTCCGCCCGCAGCCCTCGCGCGGCGAGGAAAAGCGAGGGCAGCACGATGAGGAGGCTCATGAGGAGGTTCACGGCGACCGTGAGCCAGGAGCTGCCCGCGGGCAGGGCGAGGAGCACCAGGCTCGCGGCCAGCATGCCCGTCGCCGAGAAGGTGGCGATCAGGCCGAGCCGGCGGCCGAGGCTGCGATAGCGGAGCGTCGCCCCCTCATGATAGCGGATCTGGCCCGGGATCTCGACCTCGACCAGATGGCGCAGGGCCGCCGCGACGATTTCGGCCGAGACCGTACCGCCGGTCCAGGCGCTGGCGACGAGCCGGCGATGGCACCAGCGCATCCAGGCCGGGTCCTCGGCGCCGGTTTCCTCCTCGATCCGGCGCGAGCCGATGCCGCAGGGCTCGAGGAAGCGGTCGCAGCGCAGGCGCTCGGCGAGGGAGCGGTAATCGAGCCAGCGCTCGCTCCAGCGCCTGCGGCTGCCCCAGGTGGATTCGCTGACGAGAAGAGTCATCACGACGGCCTGCACGCCGAGCCAGGCGAGGCCGTATTGCGGCAGGAGCACCGCGAGGAGCGCGATGAACACGCCGCCGACGGCCGGCATGCCGTAGCGCAGGACCACGCCCGAGCGGGCCCGCTCGCCGTAGAAGGCGGCAAGCTCCTCCATCCGGGCCTGAAGCCGCTCCGTGCGGGAGACGGCCAGGGCTGCTTCTTCCGAGACGAGCGCGGCGAGGGCGCGGGCCCGTGCCCATTCCTCTCCGGCGGGGAGGGCGGGCTTCCCTGGCGCGCGCCGCGCGGCGATGGCGAGGAGCACGCGATATTCGGGACGCCGGCTGCGAGGGGAGAGGGGCTCGTCGAGGCAATCCTGCAAGGCGCGCCGCTCCGCCTCGCCCACGGGCGGAGAGAAGACGCGCGCGACGACGCGGTCGGGATTCCCCGCGAGCGGGACGCGTGGCAGTTCGGTCGCGAGCGGGGGCAGGAGGTGGTTCTCGGGGTCGTCGATCACCGAGACCCCGCCCTCCCCGACAGGCAGGAGAAGCACCGGCATGCGCCGGCGCACGGCATGCTGCACGAGGGCGGCCGTCCCGGCGGGCGAGGCATTTGCCGCGCCACGCCAGAAGACGACGAGGAGGTCGGCGCGCTCGAGAAGCGCCTGCCCGGCCTCCGCCATCAGGCGCTCGTCGCCGGGCTCCCCGTCGAGATCGAGCGGCTGCGGCGCCTGCGCGAGCAGGCGGGCGAGCTCGGGCGCGGCCGCTCCCGGATCGCGGCGCCAGGGCAGGATGGCGCGCAACTCGCACCCCGCCTTCCCGGCCGCCTCCATGATCGCGAGATCGGCCTCGCCGGCGAAGCGGCTCACGGCCCGCAGGCGCGCCGGTCCCCCGCCGAAGAAGGCGGCGTCGCGCTCGGCCGCCGCGGCCGCCTCGCGGGCGAGCGAGGCGAAGAGGTCCGCCGCGGCCGCCCCGATCCGATCCGCCTCCCGCCCCGTCGCGTCGAGCCGGCGATGACCGGCCACCGCCACCGTGAGGACGGGGGCCGGCCGGAACGAAGGCGGGGCCCTTTCGGGCCCCGTCGGCAAGGATTCGTCGATGGGCACGGCTGCGATCCGCTCAGTTTCGCCAAGTGAGCGGAAAGCCGTCATCGCGACAAGGGGTTTGTTGCGCCCGCGAGGCGAGGGGCGGCGGCGATCGGTCCTGTGGCCAGGATGTCGCAGCCTTTCGCCGCCCTCGCCGCGGCGCCCGATCCCCCTTGTCGCCCTCTCGCGGCATGTGAAAAGGGGCGCAGGGCGCTCTTCCCGGGACAGGAAGGGATCGCGGCGCCGTTTTCGACGAGACGCCGGCTCCTGTCGGCAGGAAGGAGCGGACGGAGGCCGGCCGCGCATCCGAGGCGTGGTGGGACATGCGCAATCCGGGTTCGATGTCACGCCGCTCGCTTCTTCCTCCCCTCCTGGCGTCCGGGCTGAGCGCCTTCGCCGCCTCGGAGGCCCGCGCCCAGGCCGCCATGGACCTGCCCGACATTGTCGTCACGGCCGACCGCCGGCCCGAGAAGATCGAGCGCCAGGGCAGCGCCATCTCGGTCGTTCCCCGCGAGGAGATCGCGACATCGAATCCCGGCTCGCTCGTCGACGCCCTGCGCAACGTCCCGGGCCTCGACATCAGCGAGAACGGGGGACCGGGCGGGACCTCCTCGGTGAGGATGCGCGGCGGCAATGCCGGCCAGACGCTGGTGCTCATCGACGGGATCAAGGTGAACGACGCCGCCGCCGCGAGCGGGGATTTCGACTTCTCGACGCTTCTCCCCTCGGCCATCGAGCGGATCGAGGTGCTGCGCGGGCCGCAAAGCGCCCTCTACGGCTCGGATGCCATCGGCGGCGTGATCAACATCATCACCCGCAGGGGCGGCGGGGAGCCGCATGGCGAGATCAGGGCGGGGGGAGGAAGCTACGGTACGTTCGGCGCCAGCGCGACGATGACGGGCTCCTCCGGCGACTGGTCCTATGCGGCCTCGGGCGGCGGCGAGAAGAGCGCCGGCTTCTCCCGCTTCGGCTACCGGATCGGCCAGCTCGAGCGGCGCTTCGGCAGCGTCTTCGAGGCGGACGGGTTCTCGCGCTGGGGCGGCGTCGGCAAGCTCACCTACGATCCGGGGGAGGGGGCCTCGGTCGAGCTGGGCGTCATGGGCTTTCGCACCTATGCCGAGATCGATGCGGGAAGCTCGACCCTGCCGGCCCTCATGAAGACGACGGGATCCGGGCGCATCTATCCCGACACGCCGGGCAAGACCGTGCGAACCCTGTCGCAGGTCTTCGCCCGCGGCACGCTGGAGCAGGGGCCGCTCACCCATACCCTGACGCTCTACGCCAACCAGACCGACCGGAGCTTCGACGAGACCAGCTACAAGGCCGGCCCCGTCCCCTCCAAGGTCACCCGGACCGGGACCGATTTCTTCGGCGACCGGTTCGGGGCGGAATACCAGGGCAATCTCAAGCTCGATTCCTTCGGCACGCTCATCTTCGGGGGCAAGTACGAATACGAGAAGGCGCGGACCTTCTCGGCGCCCTTCCTGCCGGTCTCGGTGCCGCGCTTCGGCACGCTGGATGCCGATCAGAGCACGGGATCGCTCTTCGCGCTCTACGAGCTGCCGCTCGGCGAGCGCGTCGTGCTGACCGCGGGCGGGCGCCACGACCAGGTCGGCAGCCACCAGTTCGACACCTGGCGGGCGACGGGCGCCTATCTCATCCCGGAGACGGGAACGAAGCTGCGCGCCAGCGGCGGCACGGGCGGCAAGGCGCCGACCCTCTACCAGCTCTATTCCCCCCAATACGGCAATCCCGCGCTCAGGCCCGAGACCTCGATCGGCTGGGATGCGGGGATCGACCAGACCCTCTTCGGGGCGCGCGCCACGGTGTCGGCCACCGTGTTCGGGAACAAGTTCGCCGACCTGATCGAGTTCGATTCGGTCTCCTCGACCTATCGCAACGTCTCGCGGGCGGAGACCTCCGGCATCGAGCTGGAATCGACGGCGACGCTGCTGCCGGACCTGGTCAGGCTGAGCGCGGCCTACACCTATCTGCATGCCCGCAACGAGCTGACGGGGCTCACCCTGCAACGCCGGCCGGATCATCTCGGCCGCCTCTCGATCTCGATCACGCCCATGGAGGGCCTGCTGATCGAGACGCGCGTGACGACGGTCTCCCGCCGCTTCTCCGATTCGAACGAGCAGCAGCGCCTGGCGCCCTATGCGCGCCTCGACATCTATTCGGAATACAAGTTCGACCGGAATTGGCGCGTCTTCGGGCGGGTCGAGAACGTCACCGCCACGCGCTACCAGGAGGTGCTGAACTACGGCACCACGGGCCGGGCCTTCTACGGCGGGGTGAGCTTCACCTGGTAGCCGCCCTCAGTCGAAGAGGCTGGACACGCTCGATTCGGTCGCGGTCCGGCCGATCGCCTCGCCCATGAGGGGGGCGATGGTGATGACGCGGATGTTGCGGGCCACCTTCACGGCCTCGGTCGGCCTGATGGAATCGGTGATGACCAGTTCCTTCAGCTTCGAGCCGGCGATGCGCGAGACGGCTCCCCCCGAGAGCACGCCGTGGGTGATGTAGGCATAGACCTCGGTCGCGCCCTGGGCGAGCAGGGCCTCGGCGGCGTTGCAGAGCGTGCCGCCGGAATCGACGATGTCGTCGACGAGGATGCAGGAGCGGCCGGCCACGTCGCCGATGAGGTTCATCACCTCCGACTCGCCCGGCCGCTCGCGCCTCTTGTCGACGATGGCGAGCGGCGCGTCGATGCGCTTGGCGAGGGCCCGCGCCCGCACGACGCCGCCGACATCCGGCGAAACCACGACCTTGGCCGAGTGGTTCAGCCGGTCCTTGATGTCCCGCACCATGACGGGCGCGCCGAAGAGATTGTCGGTCGGGATGTCGAAGAAGCCCTGGATCTGGCCCGCATGGAGGTCGAGCGTCAGGACGCGATCGACCCCGGAATGGGCGATCAGGTTCGCCACGAGCTTGGCCGAGATCGGCGTGCGGCCGGAGGCCCGCCGGTCCTGGCGGGCATAGCCGAAATAGGGGATCACCGCGGTGATGCGCCGTGCCGAGGAGCGGCGCAGGGCGTCGGAGATGATCAGGAGCTCCATCAGGTGGTCGTTCGTCGGGAAGGACGTCGACTGGATGATGAAGGCGTCCTCGCCGCGCACGTTCTCGCCGATCTCGACGAAGATCTCCATGTCGGCGAAGCGCCGGACCTGGGCCCGGGCCAGCGGCACCTTGAGATAATCCGAGATGGCTTCTGCGAGGGGCCGGTTGGAGTTACCCGCAACGAGCTTCATCGAAAGGACATGCATCCGGCCCCGAGGAACGCGCGGCTCTTAGCAGCCGCAGCAAGGCGTCACAACATGGACATTTTCCAAAAAGCGCACGGGCTCACCCCTGTGATGAATCGCGCACAGGTCCGCGGACGTACCCCTGTCGTCCCCGGCTTTGCGCCTCCGCGCGGGGGCGCCTAAATCAACCCCATGAATCGCAGAGCGTCAGGGGACGTGCCGCCCGAGATCCTCGAGGCGCGCGAGGAGGAGCGCCGGGAGCGGGACGATCCCGAGGGCGCCGTCACCGAGCAGGGCTCGGGGATCGAGCTGGATTTCCAGGCGGCGCCCGCCTCGCAGGCGGCGCTCGCCTCGGAGGCGACGCCGGCTTCCGTCGAGGCCGGGACCGAGGTGATCCGCCGCTTCTGGGCGACGCTGCCGGCTTCTCCCGGCGTCTATCGCATGATCGATGCGAAGGGCGACGTGCTCTATGTCGGCAAGGCCCGCTCGCTCAAGGCGCGGGTCGGCTCCTATGTCCGCGGCCAGGGCCATTCGAACCGCATCGCCCGCATGATCGCCGAGACGAGCCAGATGGTCTTCGTCACCACGGCGACCGAGACCGAGGCCCTGCTGCTCGAGGCGAACCTCATCAAGCAGCTCCGGCCCCGCTACAACGTCACGCTCCGCGACGACAAGTCGCTGCCCTATATCCTGCTGACCGCCGACAGCGAGGCGCCGCAGGTGGTCAAGCATCGCGGCGCCCGCAACCGCAAGGGCTCCTATTTCGGCCCCTTCGCCAGCGTCTGGGCGGTGAACCGCACCATCAACGCGCTCCAGCGCGCCTTCCTGCTGCGCTCCTGCTCGGACAGCTATTACGAGAACCGCACCCGGCCCTGCCTGCTCTTCCAGATCAAGCGCTGCTCGGCCCCCTGCACGGGAGAGATCGCGCTGTCCGATTACGCAGTGCTCGCGCGGGAGGCGGAGGCTTTCCTCTCGGGCCGCTCCTCGGTCGTGAAGGAGCGCCTCGCGGCGGAGATGACGAAGGCCTCCGAGGAGCTGGAATTCGAGCGGGCCGCGCGCTACCGCGACCGCATCGCCGCGCTCTCGGCCGTGCAGTCGACGCAGGGGGTGAACACCCAGAGCGTCGAGGAGGCCGACGTCTTCGCCATCGACGAGCAGGCCGGCCAGTTCTGCGTCGAGGTGTTCTTCTTCCGCAACCACCAGAACTGGGGCAACCGCTCCTATTTCCCGCGCGCCGACAGGTCGCTCGACAAGGCCGAGGTGCTGGCCTCGTTCCTGGCCCAGTTCTACGACGACAAGCCCCCGCCCCGCGCCGTGCTCCTGTCAGAGGAGATCGAGGAGCCGGGGCTTCTCGCCGATGCGCTCGCCGTCAAGGCGGGGCGCAAGGTCGAGGTCGCGGCGCCCCGGCGCGGCGAGCGGCGGATGCTGACGGAGGCCGCCTGCCGCAATGCCCGCGAGGCGCTCGGCCGCCGCCTCGCCGAGACCTCCTCGCAGATGCTGCTCCTGGCCGGGCTCGGCCAGGCGTTGGGCCTCGCGCAGCCGCCGCGGCGGATCGAGGTCTACGACAATTCGCACATCATGGGGCAGCAGGCGGTCGGCGCCATGATCGTGGCCGGGCCGGCGGGCTTCATGAAGACCCATTACCGGACCTTCAACATGAAGTCCGAGGACATCGCGCCCGGCGACGATTACGGCATGATGCGCGAGATGCTGCGCCGCCGCTTCGCGCGGCTGGTGAAGGAGGCTCAGCCCTCCCCCCGCGGCAGCGGCGGGGAGGGCGGCGCGGATGCCCCATCCGACCCCGATTCCTTCCCCGCCTGGCCCGATCTCGTCCTCATCGACGGGGGCGCGGGGCAGGTCGAGGCGGCGCGGGCCGCCCTCGCGGAGGTCGGCGCGGGCGGCGTCACGGTGGTCGGCGTCGCCAAGGGGCGCGACCGCGAGGCGGGGCGCGAGACCTTTTTCATCGCCGGACAGGCGCCGCTGCGGCTGCCCCCGCGGGATCCGGCGCTCTATTTCGTCCAGCGCCTGCGCGACGAGGCCCACCGCTTCGCCATCGGCAGCCACCGGGCGAAGCGCAAGCGCGAGATGACCCGCAGCCCGCTCGACGAGATCGCCGGGATCGGGCCGAGCCGCAAGCGTGCGCTCCTGCACCATTTCGGCACGCTCAAGGCGATCCAGCGGGCCGCCCTCGACGACCTCATGCGCATACCGGGCGTAAATGCCGCGACGGCGCAGGCGGTCTACGACCATTTCCACCCCCGCTGATCTGTTGACGGTTCCGCAGGCCGCGTGCTCTGTCCCACCATGCTCTCGACGCCCGCCCCGGGGAGGTCCCAACTCTTCAGCCTCCCCAACATCCTGACCTATTGCCGGGTCGCGGCCGTGCCGGTCGTGGCGGGGCTGCTGTTCTGGCCGGAGGATCTCTGGTCGCGCTGGGCGGCGCTCGGGATCTTCATCGCGGCCGGCGTGACCGATTATTTCGACGGCTATTTCGCCCGCGCCTATGCGCAGCAATCGCAGCTCGGGCGCATGCTCGATCCGATCGCCGACAAGCTCTTGGTCTCGGCCTGCCTCCTGATGCTGGCCGCCGACGACACGATCGCCGGGGCCCACTTGTGGGCCGCGATCGTGATCCTGTGCCGCGAGGTGCTGGTCTCGGGCCTGCGCGAATATCTCGCCGAGCTGAAGGTCGGCATGCCCGTCTCCAAGGTCGCCAAGTGGAAGACGATGGTGCAGCTCGTCGCGATCGGCTTCCTGATCGCGGGGCCCGCGGGCGAGACCGTCCTGCCCGGCACGATCACGATCGGCCTCGTGCTGCTGTGGGTCGCCGCCGGGCTGACCATCTATACGGGCTGGGACTATCTGAAGCTCAGCATCGACACCGTGGTCGACAGGGACAGGCGCTGATGCGGCTCGTCTATTTCGCCTGGGTGCGCGAGCGCGTCGGCCTCGCCGAGGAGGAGGTCGAGCTGCCGCCCGGGATCGGGACCGTGGCCGATCTCGTGGCCTGGCTTCGGGGCCGGGGCGAGAATTACGACCATGCCTTCGCCGATCCGGCGATCGTCCGGGCGGCGCTCGACCGCGTCCACGCCAAGCCGCAGACGCCGGTGGCGGGCGCGCGCGAGGCGGCCTTCTTTCCCCCGATGACCGGCGGCTAGCCTTTCTCGTGAGAGCGTGACGCTTCCCGCCCGCCAGCGCGCCCATGGCCGCGTCTCGATTCTCTGCGAGCGGATGGGGGCGGCTTCCGGCATCCGCCGCCTGGCCGAGGCCGGCTCCGCGCGGGCGCGCCTGCCGGCCGTGCGGGACGGGATTCCCGAGGCGGTCCTGATCAATACGGCCGGCGGCATCGCGGGCGGCGACGTCTTCGAGACGCAGGTCGAGGTGGCCGGAGAGGCGCGGCTCGTCGTGACCACCGCCGCGGCCGAGAAGGTCTATCGCTCGGGGGGCGAATTATCGGAAATCCGCACCCGCCTCGTGCTCGGCCCCGGCGCCCGGCTCGACTGGCTGCCGCAGGAGACCATCCTGTTCGACCGCTCGCGCCTGCGGCGGCGGCTCGACGTGACCCTCGACGAGACCGCGACCGCCCTCCTCTTCGAGGCCACGGTGTTCGGCCGCGCCGCCCATGACGAGATCCTGCGCGAGGGCGCCTATGAGGATCATTGGCGCGTCGCCCGTCCCGGACGCCTTGTCTATGCGGACAGTTTCCGGCTGGAAGGGCGGATCGCCGAGACCCTGGCCCGGCCCGCCGTCGCCGCGGGGCGGCGGGCGCTGGCGAGCCTCCTCTATGCGGCGCCCGATGCCGAGAGCCGGCTCGAGGAGGCCCGCGCGCATCTGGACGGCGCCGGCTGCGAATGCGGTGCTTCGGCCTGGGGCGGCCTCCTGCTCGTGCGCTGGCTCGCGCCCGAAATCGCGATGTTGCGCCGCGACGTGGCCCGTTTCATGAATGCGTTTCGCGGGCGGCCCCTGCCGCGCGTCTGGCACTTGTGAGAGACCCGCATGAACCTCACGCCCCGCGAGAAGGACAAGCTGCTCGTCGCCATGGCCGCGCTCGTGGCCCGCAACCGGCTCGCGCGCGGGGTGCGGCTCAACCATCCCGAGGCGATCGCGCTCATCACCGATTTCGTCGTCGAGGGTGCGCGCGACGGGCGCAGCGTCGCCGAGTTGATGGAGGCGGGGGCGCAGGTGCTGACGACCGAGCAGGTCATGCCCGGCATCGCCGAGATGATCCACGACATCCAGGTCGAGGCGACCTTTCCCGACGGCACCAAGCTCGTCACGGTCCACCACCCGATCCGCGGCCCGGCCTCCGCCGACATCCCCGGCGAGGTGACGACGCGGGAGGGCGAGATCGTCTTCAACGAGGGGGCGCCGAGAATCGTGCTGGAGGTCGCCAATACCGGCGACCGGCCGATCCAGGTCGGCTCCCATTACCATTTCTTCGAGACCAACCCCGCCCTGCGCTTCGACCGCGAGAAGGCGCGCGGCATGCGCCTCGACATCGCCCCGGGCACGGCCGTGCGCTTCGAGCCCGGCGCGACGCGCGAGGTCTCCCTCGTGCCCTATCGCGGCAGGCGCGAGGTCCACGGCTTCCGCCAGGACGTGATGGGGCCGCTCTAGCGTTACTGCCAAGGAGGCAGACATGCCCGATAGCCGCCCCCCCGCCTCCCTTCCCCGCGCCGCCTATGCCGACATGTTCGGCCCCACCACGGGCGACCGCATCCGCCTCGCCGACACCTCGCTCGTGATCGAGGTCGAGCGCGACCATACGATCTACGGCGAGGAGGTGAAGTTCGGCGGCGGCAAGGTGATCCGCGACGGGATGGGGCAGTCGCAGGTCCCGAACGCGGAGGGGGCGGTCGACACCGTCGTCACCAATGCGGTGATCCTCGACCACTGGGGGATCGTGAAGGCCGATATCGGCATCGTGCGCGGCCGCATCGCGGCGATCGGCAAGGCCGGCAACCCGGATGTCCAGCCGGGAATCGACATCGTCGTCGGGCCGGGGACCGAGGTGATCGCGGGCGAGGGCAAGATCGTCACGGCGGGCGGCTTCGACACGCATATCCATTTCATCTGCCCGCAGCAGATCGAGGAGGCGCTGACGAGCGGCGTCACCTCGATGCTCGGCGGCGGCACGGGCCCCGCCCACGGCACCTTCGCGACCACCTGCACGCCCGGCCCCTGGCACCTCGCCCGCATGATCGAGGCGGCCGAGGCTTTCCCGATGAATCTCGGCTTCACGGGCAAGGGCAACGCCTCCCAGCCCGCCGCGCTCGAGGAGATGGTGCGGGCGGGCGCCTGCGCGCTCAAGCTGCACGAGGATTGGGGCACGACGCCCGCCGCGATCGATTGCTGCCTCTCGGTCGCGGACCGGCTCGACGTGCAGGTGATGATCCACAGCGATACGCTGAACGAATCGGGCTTCGTCGAGGATACGATCGCCGCCTTCAAGGGCCGCACCATCCACGCCTTCCACACCGAGGGAGCGGGGGGCGGGCATGCGCCGGACATCATGAAGGTCGCGGGGCTCGCCAACGTCCTGCCCTCCTCGACCAACCCGACGCGGCCCTTCACCCGCAACACCATCGACGAGCATCTCGACATGCTGATGGTGTGCCACCACCTCTCGCCTTCGATCCCCGAGGATCTCGCCTTCGCGGAGAGCCGCATCCGCAAGGAGACCATCGCGGCCGAGGACATCCTGCACGATCTCGGCGCGCTCTCGATGATGTCCTCCGACAGCCAGGCCATGGGCCGCGTCGGCGAGGTGATCATCCGGACGTGGCAGACGGCCGACAAGATGAAGCGCCAGCGCGGCCCGCTGCCGGGAGAGGCGGAGGGGAACGATAACTTGCGCGCCCGCCGCTACGTCGCGAAATACACGATCAACCCGGCCGTCGCGCATGGCGTCTCGCGCCATGTCGGCTCGGTGGAGCCCGGCAAGCTCGCCGATCTGGTCGTCTGGTCGCCCGCCTTTTTCGGCGTGAAGCCCGATTGCGTGATCAAGGGCGGCGCCATCGCCGCCGCGCCCATGGGCGATCCCAACGCCTCGATCCCGACCCCGCAGCCGGTCCATTACCGGCCGATGTTCGGCGCCTTCGGGCGCGCGATCGCCGCGACCTCGCTGACCTTCGTCTCGAAGGCGTCGATCGAGGACGGGCTTGCCCGGAGGCTCGGCTGCGCCAAGCCCCTCGTCGCGGTCGAGAACGTGCGCGGCGGCATCTCGAAGAAGAGCATGGTCCACAACGACGCGACGCCGCATATCGAGATCGACCCCGAGACCTACGACGTGCGCGCCGACGGCGAGCTTCTCGTCTGCGAGCCGGCCGAGGTGCTGCCCATGGCGCAGCGCTATTTCCTGTTCTGAAACGTCCTCCATGAGGCATGATGGCGGCGGGGGAACGGGGAGCGTCGATGTCCAGGGTCACCACGAAGGCCGGCGCCGCGCCCGGGCCGCGGCTGCCGACGATCCCGCCCGCCTGCTACGACGAGGCCCAGAAGAAGGCCGCCGCCGCGTTCGAGGCCGCCCGGGGACAGGCGCCGTTCGGGCCCTTCGAGAGGCTGATGCACAGCCCCGAGGTGATGACCGCCGCCCGCTCCATGGGCGATCACCTGCGCTACAGATCGGCCATCGGCACCACGCTCAGCGAGCTTGTGATCCTGGTCACCGCCCGCGAATGGTCGCAGGATTTCGAATGGAGCGTGCATGCGCCGATCGCACTGAAGGAGGGGATCGGGCAGGAGATCGTCGAGGCGGTCGCGGACGGGCGGCGGCCCCGGGGCATGAGCGAGGACGAGGAGATGGTCTACGACTTCTCCGTCGAGCTTCACCGCAACAGGCGGGTGTCGGATGCGACCTACGAGCGGGTCCGCGCGCGCTTCGGCGACAGGGGCGTTGCCGATCTCGCGGCCATCAACGGCTATTACACCTTCCTCGCGGCGGTGCTGAACACGGCCCGCATGCCGGTGACGGAAGGGCCGAGGCTGCCGCGCTTTCCCGATTGAGGACGGGCGTCCCTATGGCAGCTTCCCGAGCAGCCGGGGCGTCGCGCCTTTCCTTCCCCACAGGGCCTTCGAGGGCTTGCAGGCCGCGCCGAAGCTGCGCCGGAAGCAGAAATCGGCCCCCTCGGGAACCAGCGCATGCTCCTTCCCCTGGGCGAGGGAGGCCGGGCTTGCGAGGAGCAGAAGCGCGGCGAGCGGGCGAATCACGGTCCATCCGACGGCAGGGAGACGAGGCCCACGATCTACAGGACATGAACGGCCGGCGCGACGCGGCAGCGGAACGATTTCACCTTGGACCCTGTCCAAGCTTCGCCACAGCCTCTAGCCTCTGACCGGAATCTCGGGAGGGTCGGGCATGAGAGGTCGCGGGCTCGGGTGCGTCGGGCGGCTCCTGGCCGCGGCCGCCCTGGGCGCGGGGGTGCTGCTCGGCCATGTCCTGCCGGCCTTCTCCGAGGGCTGCCCCGCCCTTCGGGAGAGCGAGTTGCGCCCCACCGACCTCGCTCTCTGCGCCGCCCTGGAGCCGGAGGTGCGTCGGCCCGGAGCCCTGCCGATGCAGGACTACCAGGAGAAGCTCGGTCGCTTCCTGCGCCATTACTGCCACCGCAACCCGGAAGGCGGATGGGTCACGGACAAGAGGATCCGCGATACGGGGCCCTTCGTCGGCCATCTCGCCTCGGGGCCGCGCTCGGGGATCTACCACGGCACCCATGCCCCGGTCGTGGTCTGGTACTCGCCGGACATGTACGCTTGGCTCATGGAGAACCGGCCCGACCATTCCGATTTTCCGCAGGACAAGACGCCCGTCCCGGACGGGGCGATCATGGTCAAGGAGATGTTTCCGCCGCCCGGAGCGCGCTGCGCGGGGGAGGATCCGATGCGGCTCGAGCCCACGAGCGGGGCCGCTGTGATGATCCGCGCCTCGGCCGTCTCGCATGACGGCTGGTTCTGGGGCTGGTTCGGCTGGAAGGACTGGGAGCCGGACTGGCCGGCCAAGTCGAACGGCTATCCCAATATGGGCTTCGGCCAATATTGCATGAACTGCCACGCCTCGGCCAAGAGCAACGCGACCTTTGCCTCGCTGCGGAATATCAAGGGCCATCCGGGCGAGCCGCTCGTCTTCCTGAGTCAGCGCTTCTTCCAGGAGGGCGGGCGCGAGGACAACCACCACCTCCTCGTCGCGATGGCGATCGCCTCCCTCGGGCAGGAGGCGCCCGCCCGTCCCTCCTATCACCCGGATTTCCTGCGCCTCTACGGCGGGGCGCGGCCGGGCGCCGTGCCGGATTTCGCGACGGTCTCCCGGCTGCCCTCGGAGACCTACGACAACGTCTGGGCCATTCCCGGCTCGAAGCTCGCCAACAGCTTCGTCACCTCCGACCAGTGCCTCGGCTGCCATGCGGCGGGCTCGACGGGGCTGCAATACGACATGACCGAGCCGACGCCCGGCAACACGCTGCGCAGCATCTCGCCCTGGGCCTTGTGGCGATCCTCGCCCATGGGCCTGTCGGGCCGCGATCCCTTCTTCTACGCCCAGGTCGAAAGCGAGACGACGCGTTTCCACCCGGAATCGAAGGCGCTGGTCGAGGATACCTGCTTCGGCTGCCACGGCGTCGCCGGCCAGCGCCAGCACGCCCTGGGGGAGAAGGGGCCGGACGGCGCCTGCGCCCCCTTCGCGCGCGAGATGGTCGACGCGACCCCCCTCGAAGGCGATCCCGGCCGGGCCCATGCCCGCTTCGCCGCCCTGGCGCGGGACGGCGTCACCTGCCTCGCCTGCCATCGCATGGCGCTCGGCGAAGAGGCGGACAAGCAGGCCGGGGCGGCGCAGAATGCCTGCGTCGCCGGCCGGCAGGAGCGCCTCAATCACGATCTTTCGGGCTTCGCGAGGACCTTCACCGGCGCCTTCCCGATCGTCGGGCCCGACCGGATCCTCGGCCCCTTCGCCGAGCCCAAGCAGGCGCCGATGCGCAACGCCCTCGGCATGGTGCCCGAGCACGGCAAGGCGATGACCTCCTCGGAGGTCTGCGGCTCCTGCCATACGGTGCATCTGCCGATCCTGAGGGAAGGGCGCGTCATCGGCCACTCTTATGAGCAGGCGACCTATGCCGAATGGCTCTTCAGCGCCTATCGCTCCGGGACCGGCATCACGGGGGAGAACAGGACCGCGCCCCTGCCGCACGGACCGGGAGAGCAGGCGCAATCCTGCCAGGATTGCCACATGCCGGAGACCGATGCGCGGGGGAGGAAGACCGCCTCGAAAGTCGCGAGCATCCAGGAATATTCGAGCTTCCCGCAGACCGAGAACGTCCTGCCTCCGAAGGAGATCGATCTGCCGGTGCGCCTCGGTTTCGCGCGCCATGCCCTGGTGGGGCTGAACGTCTGGCTGATCAAGATGGCCCAGCAATTCCCCGAGGTGCTCGGCCACCGCGCCGAGGACCCGATGCTGGGAAGCAAGGGCGTGCCGCCCCTCGTCGTCACAGAGGAGGCGATGCTGGACCAGGCGGCCTCTCGCACCGCTGGCATCGCGCTCTCGGACGTCGCGCGGCGGGAGGGGCGCCTGCGGGCCCGCGTCTCCGTCGAGAACAAGGCCGGGCACAAATTCCCCTCCGGCGTCGGCTTCCGCCGCGCCTTCATCGCCTTCACGGTGCGCGACGAGACCGGCCGGGAACTCTGGGCCTCCGGCCGCACGGATGCGATGGGCGTCCTGCGGGACGAGGGCGGCCGGCCGCTCGCGGGCGAATTGTGGTGGGACGAGGAATGCAAGGCGCGGATCGCGCCGGAGAAGCGCGCGCACCTGCCCCATTTCACCGTGATCCGCCGGCAATCGGAGGCGCAGGTCTATCAGGAGCTGATCGCCTCGCCCGGCCAGGACGAGCGATGCGGAGACGACGCGGAACCCTCGGGTCCGCTCACGACGAGCTTCCTCTCCCTCTGCACGCGCGTGAAGGACAACCGCATCCCGCCTCACGGGTATCTGCCCCTGTCTGCGCGGGGCGAGATCGCCGCCGCCATCGGGGCGGATGCGAGGCTCGCGCAGGAGGCGGGGTCGGTCGGGGTGGGCGACGATCCCGATTATGCGGCGGGGGGGCGCGATTCGGTCGAATACGACATCCCGCTCGCCGAGATCGCCGGCACGCCCGCGACCGTCGAGGCGACGCTCTATTACCAGGCCACCCCGCCCTATTACCTCCAGGATCGCTTCTGCACCGCGAAGGGCCGCGATGCCGACCGCCTGTTCCTGCTGGCCGGCTTCCTGCGCCAGTCGGGAACCGAATCGGCCGATTGGAAGCTCCGGCTCGTCTCGACGGGCCGCGTGCGGGTGCCGTGAGGAGGCGGGCTCACGCCGCTCCGTGCTGCTTCAGCCACGCATTGCAGCGGGCCCAGCCGTCCTTGGCGGCCTCCGCCCGGTAGCTCGGCCGGTAATCGGCGAAGAAGGCGTGGGGCGCATCGGGATAGATGTGGAACCGGCAGGTCTTGCCGGCGGCCTCGCACGCAGCCTTCATCCGCTCGATCGTCTCGACCGGAATGCCCGCATCGGCGCCTCCGTAGAGGCCGAGGACCGGCGCCTTGAGCTGCGCGACGAGATCGATCGGATGGGCAGGATTATTGGCCGTCCTGTCGCCGGCGAGCCGGCCGTACCAGACGACGGCAGCCTTCAGCGACGGATTATGCGCGGCATAGAGCCAGCCGATGCGTCCGCCCCAGCAGAAGGCGGTGATGGCGAGCTTCGTCGTGTCGCCCTTGCCCGATGCCTGCGCATAGGCGACGGCGGCGTCCAGGTCGGACATGACCTGCGCGTCGGGAACCTTGGACACGACCTCCCGCACGATGGTCGGAACGTCGCTCATCGTCGAGACGTCGCCCTGCCGGAAATACAGTTCGGGCGCGATCGCCATATGGCCGAGCCTGGCGAAGCGGCGGCAGACATCCTTGATGTGCTCGTGGACGCCGAAGATCTCCTGCACCACGAGGATGACCGGAAAGGGGCCGTCGCCCCGGGGCATCGCCCGGTAGGCCGGGATCTCGCCCGAGGAGGTCGCGACCCTCACCTCTCCCGCCTCGAGCCCCTCGGCGCTCGTCGTGATCGTCTGGGCGCCGACCGGCTGGACCGCGAGCGCGAACCCCGCCGTGAGCCCGCCGGCGCCCGCCATGACGGAGCGGCGCGAAAGGGGCCCGGTCGTCGTCAGGGATTGGATGTCCTTCTCGAATGCAGTCACGGCAATTCCTCTGGAAGCGGACGGGATGATGCCGGGAACGCGGCCGGCCGGCCGAGAGGCCCGGACGGTCCGATTCCGACCAGATCGGCCTCTCCTGCCAACTCGGCGAAAAGACCCGGATCGGCCCCCGTCATCCAGACCTGGGAGCCGAAGCCTTTCAATTCGCCGAAAAGGGCCGAGCGCCGGACGGGGTCGAGGTGGGCGGCCACCTCGTCGAGGAGAAGGAGGGGCGCGATCCCGCTCAGGCGCTCGGTGAGGCGCGCATGGGCGAGGACGAGGCGCAGCAGCAGCGCCTTCTGCTCGCCCGTGGAGCAGAGTTCCGCCGGCATGTCCCTGGGGCCGTGGCGGACGAGAAGGTCGCTGGTTTGCGGGCCGATCAGGGCCCGGCCGGCCGCCGCGTCACGCGCGCGCCCCGCCCGCAATTCGCGCAGGTAAGCCTCCTCCTGGTCGAGCGCGGGCAGGCCGGCGGCGAGATCCTCGAAAGGCCCGGCCAAGGCGAGGCGGCCGGAGGGGAAGGGAGAGGCCCTGTCCGCCTGCGCCAGAAGCTCGGCATCGAGCCGCCCCGCCGTGTCCCGCCGCGCGACGGCGACGGCGACGGCCAGCTCGGCCAGCTCGCGCTCGGCCGCGTCGAGCCAGGGCCCTCCGCGGCTCTCCTCGAGGAGGCGGTTGCGGGCGCGCAGCGCGCGCTCCAGCGCCGAGACGCGGCTCGCATGGCGCGCATCCACCGCCAGGACCAGCCTGTCCAGGAAGCGCCGCCGCTCGCCCGGCGGCCCGCGGAACAGGCCGTCGAGATCGGGCGTCAGCCAGACGAGGCGCAGATGCTCGGCGAAAGCCGCCGCCGAGGGCGCGTTCGCGCCGTCGATGCGGCAGAGACGCTCGCCGCGCCCCCCCGGCACCCGCGTGAAGCTCGTGCCGAGCCGATGCTCCCCTCCCTCGCCCCCGAGCGCGACCGAGACCGTGAAGCCGGCCGCGCCGATCCGGGTCATGTCCGCGAATTCGGCGCGGCGCAGGCCGCGCCCTTGCGCGAAGAGGGACAGGGCCTCCAGGATATTGGTCTTGCCCGCTCCGTTCTCGCCCGACAGCGCGACGAATCCCCGCGAGGCCGCAAGGTCGAGCGCGGCATGGTTGCGG
Organism: Enterovirga sp.; assembly: GCF_035325185.1. GTDB lineage: Bacteria > Pseudomonadota > Alphaproteobacteria > Rhizobiales > Beijerinckiaceae > Enterovirga. Next base: position 21,087 of record NZ_DAOLAJ010000013.1, read on the forward strand.
AAATCCCGCAGGGTCAGGCGCAGGATACGGGGAGGATCGGGTGAAGGCATGGCCGGGCTCGGGCCCTCCTCTGCCGGAGACGAGGCCGTTGCGGAAGCCCCGGCCGGGGCTTCCGCCCGCCTTCGGCGAATGACGTCGGCCGCGGCATCCGGTAGAGCCGGCCCATGAATTACCGGCACGCCTTCCATGCGGGCAATTTCGCCGATGTGATGAAGCATGTCCTGCTGAGCCGGATCCTGCTGCATCTCGCCCGCAAGCCGACCCCTTTTCGCGTCATCGACACTCATGCCGGGATCGGGCTCTACGACCTCGCCGGCGAGGAGGCGGCCCGCACCGGCGAGTGGCGCGCCGGAATCGGCCTCATGGAGGAGCCCTTCGCCCCCGATGTCGAGGCGCTGCTGGCGCCCTGGCGGGCTGTGCTTCGCGCGATTCGCGGGCGGCACGGCCCCAGCGCCTATCCCGGCTCCCCCCTTGTCGCGCGCGAGATGCTGCGGCCTCAGGACCGGGCCATCTTCGTCGAGAAGCATCCCGAGGATCATGCGCGCCTCGCGGCGCGGCTCGGGCGCGCGGCGAATGTGAAGGCGCTCCGCCTCGACGGATGGCTGGCCCTGGGAAGCTTCGTTCCGCCCAAGGAGAGGCGCGGCCTTGTCCTGGTCGACCCGCCCTTCGAGGAAGCGGACGAGTTCTCCCGCTGCGCCGCCCGCCTCGTGCGCGCGCAAGGCCGCTGGCCCACGGGCATCTACGCGCTTTGGTATCCGGTCAAGCGTGCCGCCGAGGTGGAGGATTTCGCCGCCTCGCTCGCGGCCGGGCTCGCAGCCCGCGCCGGGCCCGCAGCCCGCGCCGGGCTCGCAGCCCGCGCCGGGCTCGCAGCCCGCGCCGGGCTC
>NZ_DAOLAJ010000013.1:22070-24544 GCF_035325185.1 Enterovirga sp.
CGCGCCGGGCTCGCAGCCCGCGCCGGGCTCGCAGCCCGCGCCGGGCTCGCAGCCCGCGCCGGGCTCGCAGCCCCGGTCTTGCGGCTGGAACTCAACATGGCGCCCGCCGACGGGACGCGCCTTGCGGGCAGCGGCATGATGATCGTCAATCCGCCTTGGACCCTGGCGGAGGAGGCCGCATCGCTCCTGCCGGCATTGGCCGGCCGGCTGGGCGGTGGCTCGTTCCGCTGCGAGGATCTGGCTCGCGAGCGGGCCTGAGGGCCGCGCCGAAGGAGCGGAAATCCCCCTCAAGCCGCGATGGCGCTTCGTCGAGGCGCCATCGCGATCCATCGCCGCATTCGCGGGCGGATCACGCCGCGTTGCGGGCGCGCTTCGGCTTGGCGGCGGGAGCGGGGGCCGCATTGGCCTCGCGCTGGCGCTGGCGGCCGAGGCCCATCGACTTGGCGAGCTCCGAGCGCTGCTTGGCGTAATTGGGCGCGACCATCGGGTAATCGGGCGAGAGGCCCCATTTCTCGCGGTAGCGCTCGGGCGTCAGCCCGCGTCCGCTCAGATGGCGCTTGAGCGACTTGTAGGGCCGGCCGTCTTCCAGGCTGATGATGTAGTCTGGAGAAATCGACTTCTTGATCGGCACCGCCGGCGTCGGACGGGCAGGTTCCGCGAGCTTCGGCTCGGCCAATTGCTGAAGGGAATTGTGAACTGCAGCGATCAGGTCGGGGAGATCTGATTTCTGAAGCGAATTGTGCATTACGAAGGCGGATACCACTTCGGCGGTCAGCTCGATCAGATTCGGCTGGCCGATGATTTCCTTGGTTTCCATAGCCTATAGCGTTCCTTCTGCCGGGCCTGTCTAGCTGGCATGCCTCCGCCCAGGTGCCACTGTCAAGCGTTGGTCGGCCGAAGACCTTCGGTTGCCAGAGACGTCTACAGAGAGGCTTTGTACTAAAAGCTAATACGAATGAACTGGAGGCTATTGACGCTGATCAGGATTCAGGACCGCCTCCGGGCCGGCGAGATTCAGTTCTTGCGGGCCGGGGCCTGAGGTCTCAGGCGGCTCTCAGGCCGCCGGCCTGCTCGACGAAGCGGGCGATCTCCTCCACGCCCCGTCCGGCCTTGAGATTGGCGAAGACGTAGGGGCGCCGGCCCCGCATGCGCCGCGTATCCTCCTCCATGATGCCGAGATCGGCTCCGACGAGAGGGGCGAGGTCGATCTTGTTCACGACGAGCAGGTCCGATCTCGTGATGCCCGGCCCTCCCTTGCGCGGGATCTTCTCCCCTCCGGCGACGTCGATCACGTAGATCGTGATGTCCGCCAGTTCCGGCGAGAAGGTCGCCGCGAGATTGTCGCCTCCCGATTCGATCAGGACGATGTCCAGGGCGGGAAAGCGGCCGCGCATCTGCGCGATGGCGGCGAGGTTGATCGAGGCGTCCTCGCGGATCGCGGTATGCGGGCATCCCCCCGTCTCGACGCCGAGGATGCGCTCGATCGGCAGCGCGTCGGCGACCGCCAGGAGGCGCGCATCTTCCTTCGTGTAGATGTCGTTGGTGATGGCGCAGATGTCGTAGCGGTCGCGGAAGGTCTTGCAGAGCGCCTCCATCAGAGCGGTCTTGCCGGAGCCTACCGGCCCTCCGATGCCGACCCGCAGGGGGCCGTGGGTCGAGGAGGTCATGAGCGGAAGAGCCTCGTATATTGGGTTTCGTGGCGGAGGGAGCCGAGATCGGCGCGGAAGGTCGCGCCGCCGACATCCCCGAGGTCGCAGGCAAGCACGAGTTCTGCCAGGAGGCCGATCCGTGCCGAGAGCCGGGCGAGGACGCGCTGGCCCGCGGTCTGGCCGATCGGGGCGAGCCGGATCGCGGCCGAGACGAGATTGCCCGCGCGAGCCGTGAGATAGCCCTCCACCGCCGCCCGGATCGCGACGCCGTGGCAGGCGGCGGCGAGCCCGAGGGCTGCGGGATAGGCGACCTCTCCGATCCGGCCGGCCAGGGCATCGAGCCGCGGCGCCGGCCAGCTCGCCAGCACGGCGTCGAGGAAGCTGCGTCCCTGCTGGGCCGTCTCGAGGCGCAACTCCGCCGAGGGGGCGAGCGCGAGGGCGAGATCGTTGGCCGCGGCGAAGGCGTCCTCGACGCCCGCCGCCGCGGCCCGGTGGCAGGCGGCGAGCAGGATGGCGTCGCTCCGGCCGATCCCCTCCGCGAGGAGGCAGGCGAGCCAATCCTCGAGGCTCGCCTCGTCGCGCACGTCGCCGGCCTCCACGGCCCATTCCAGCCCGTGCGAATAGGCATAGGCCCCCACCGGGAAGGCGGGGGAGAGCCAGCACAGCAGAAGGTTCAGGCCGGAGGCGGCTTCAGCCGTGCCGGTGTCCGTCATGCGAATGGGATTCGTGGGCGTGGTCATGGGGATGATCGTGCCCATGGCTGTGGCTGTGACTATGGCTGTGCGTGTGCTCGTGGCTGTGCGAATGCTCGTGCTCGTGCTCGTG
>NZ_DAOLAJ010000013.1:24644-54334 GCF_035325185.1 Enterovirga sp.
CTCGCGCGCGCTCGCGCCGAGGCCGCGCACCATCTCGAGCAGGACGTGGTCGTGGCCGATATAGAGGGCGCCCTCGCCGATCTCGGCCGGAACGTGGCGGTTGCCGATATGCCAGGCGACCTTCATCAGCCGCACGGAATTGTCCGTGGTGATCTCGATCAGCCGCTCCGGCGCGGCCTTGATCCGGACCAGCCGCCCGTCTTCCAGCTTCACTGCGTCGCCGTCGTCGAGCACCGTGGCGCGGTCGAGATCGAGCAGGAATTCCAGCCCGCCCTCTGCCTTGAGGGCGATGCGCCGCCGGTGGCGGGCTTCGTGGTCGAGGGTCAGGGTGTCGGCGACGCGCTCGGGCTTCACGGCGGCGCGGCGAAGGACGGAAGTGGCGCGGAGCATCGCTTGGGCTTTCCTGTCGTGGCGGGTCGCGGATCGGCCGCGGCCCCTTCTCCCGGCCTATAGCGCAAATCGAGATCGGCCGCTCCTCCTCCCCTCCGGCCGGGACGATCGGCCACGGCGCCGGGCGCCCCTGGCCTCGCGCGCCGTGCCGGGCCACAATGCGCGGCATGCGGGAAGAGGAACGGAGCGAGGCGAGGCCGGTGACGGCAGCCTATCTGGAGAGGGCGGCGCTCGCCTATCTCGAGCGCTACGCCTCGTCCCGCGCGAATCTGCGGGCGGTTCTGCTCCGCAAGGCCCGCCGGCGCGGCGGCGCGGCGCCGGACGGCGATCTCCTTCTGGCGATCGACCGGGTGGTCGAGACGGCGGCGCGCAGCGGCCTGGTCGACGACCGCCTCTATGCGGAGGCGAAGCTGCACGGGCTGCTGGGCCGGGGCGCCTCGGCGCGATCGGCGCGCGCGAGGCTCGCCGCGAAGGGGCTCGAGCCGGACACCATCGCCGCGGCCCTGGCCGAGGCGGCGCCCGACGAATTCGCCCAGGCACGCCGCTATGCGCAGCGCCGGCGCCTCGGGCCGTTCCGCGCCATCCCCGACGCGTCCCGGCGCGAGCGCGACCTCGCGGCCTTGGCGCGGGCGGGCTTCTCCTACCGGGCCGCGGCGGCGGCCCTGGACGTGGAGGAAGCCGAATAGGAGCGCCGGAAATGGGAACGGCACCCGAAGGTGCCGTTTCTGTTGCTAGGCTTTCCCGAGCCCCGGATGGTTACGCCGCGAGGCGAACCTCACCCATGTCAACGTTGTCGTTGGCATTTGTGTGTTTGCACTGTCAGGGCCATAGCTCGCCCGACCGCAGCTGAGCCTTTATTGCGCCTAGTCGAACCCAAGTCGTCCCCGCCATCAGCCCGGGCAGCGTGCGCTGCTGGCGGGCTCATGGTGGAGACGGCGGGAATTGAACCCGCGTCCTAAACGCCTATTCCACCCGGCCTCTACGATCATATCCGGGTCGCCCCGGCAGGATCGAATATGAGGCAAGGCGCTGCGGAATTCAACGGGGCCGGGCCGTCTCCGGCGGTGGCGGCGCATGGAGGGGTTGCGGCGGGGGCATCGACAAGCCTCGCGCGAGGCGCTTCATATCGTTCCCGGAGGACGTTCTTCCGAGAGGTTCGACATGACCCGCCCCGACGCCCTGCTCGCCTGGCTCGCCGCCCGGGAGGGCGCCATGATCGCCTTGCTGGAGGAGGTGGTGAACCTCGATTCCGGCAGCTACGACAAGGCGGGGGTGGATGCGGTCGGGGAGCGTTTCGCGCAATTCTTCGCCGAGCAGGGCATCCCGGTCGAGCGGCGGCGGAACGAGGGCTTCGGCGACGCCTTCCTGGCCTCCGTGGCGGGCCCCGGCGGGGCCAACCGGCCGATCGTGCTGATGGGCCATCGCGACACCGTCTTCCCCGAGGGCGAGGCCGGCCGCAGGCCCTTTCGGATCGAGAACGGCCGCGCCTACGGCCCCGGCGTCGCCGACATGAAGGCGGGGCTCGTGATGAACGCCTTCGTGGCCGCCGCCTTCCACGCGCTCGGCGGCGCCCCCGCCCCCCTCACCGTGCTCCTCACCTCCGACGAGGAGATCGGCTCGCCGGCCTGCCGGCCGGTCATCGAGGAGACGGCACGGGGCGCGCGTGCCGTCTTCAATGCCGAGCCGGGCCGGCCCACGGGCAATGTGGTGACGGGCCGCAAGGGCGGGGTGTTCATGGAATGCGCGGTGACCGGCAGGGCGGCCCATTCGGGCGGCAATTTCCAGGCCGGGATCAGCGCCATCAACGAGATCGCCCACAAGATCGTCGCCCTCAAGGACGTGACCGACCTCGATGCCGGCATCACGCTGAATGTGGGGCTCGTCTCGGGCGGGCAGTCGGTCAACACGGTCGCGCCCTGGGCGAGAATCGGCATCGACCTGCGCTATGTCGAGCCGCCGCAGCGCGAGGCGGCCATGGCGAGGGTCCGGGCGATCGTGGACCACGCGACGGTCGAGGGCACGCATGCGGAACTCGTCGTCAAGGGCGAGTTCCTGCCACTCGTCCAGGACGAGGCCTCGCACGCGCTCTTCGCCGGCTACCGGGAGGCCATGGGCTCGCTCGGCCATGCGGTCGAGGGCGAGTTCTCGGGCGGCTGCGCCGATTCCGGCTTCACCTCGGCCGTCGGCTGCCCGACCCTGTGCTCGACGGGCCCGGTCGGCGGCCTCGCCCATTCTCCCGAGGAATATCTGGAACTGGGTTCCGTCGTCCCGCGCGCCCAGGGCCTCGCTTTGGCGATCGCGGGTCTGCGCTGAGACTTGCCGGACATCCGGCAGCTTGGATCCGCGGATCGATTGTGCCTGCTGGAGCCTTCGGCGGTTGACACCGGGATTGGGCCTCACCATAACGCCCGCCTGCCATCCGGTTCCGGGCGGCATGGCGCACGGCGCGTCCGCGGCGCGGGGGAATGTCCCGAGCGGCAAAGGGGGCGGACTGTAAATCCGCTGGCTATGCCTTCGTAGGTTCGAGTCCTACTTCCCCCACCACGGCGCCGGGCGAGCGGGTGTAGCTCAATGGTAGAGCAACAGCCTTCCAAGCTGATGACGAGGGTTCGATTCCCTTCACCCGCTCCATAACTCGGCTCCTCCAATTCGGAATGATCGGCTTCTGTATCAGGTTCACCCGGCGTTCCGTTTCCGGCGGCTCCTGACGCAGGCTCGAGCCGATCTGCTGGACGGCGTTCTCGTTCCCGTTGTCGTCGCGGCCGGCGAGCAGCGTGGTCTCCTCGAAATGCCTCCTCGATCCGATCGGACGATCCCTGCATTGCGCCAGCGGCTGAAATAGCCGTAGGCGGTCGAACGCGGCGGCTGGTCCTTGGGGATCGGCCGACATGCGACGCCCCCGCGGAGCACGTAGAAGATCGCGTTCAGGACTTTCCGCATCGTCCAGACCGCTGGCCGGCCGCACGGTGCGGGGTTCGGCATCAGCGGGCCGATCACCGCCCGCTCGGCATCCGTCAGGTCGGTTTCGTAAGGAAGGCCCGCGCGGCTATGCCGCCGCCGGGTGGTCGGGTCGCCGCACCGCTCGCGGATGAAGCGGAACGTCTCCGCATTCGGCGCCACGAGGCCGGCGACCACCGGCCCGGGCGGAGGCGCCGAGCCCCCTTCATGCCGGCCCGGGCTCTTCCTCGCTGCCGAAGTAGAATTCGACTTCGCCGTTCAGAACTTGTCGTGCGCGCTCATGGTCGAGTTCGCCTTCCCAGGCAGCAATCACGATCGGCGCGACGCAATTGCCGATCAGGTTCACGGCAACCCGCACGAAGCCCAGCACCTTGTCGACGGAAAGGATGATGGCGATGCCGATCACCGGCAGCAGCGGAATGGCCGAGAGGGTGGCGGCGAGCACCACGATGGCCGAACCGGGAATGCCGTGTGCACCCTTCGAAGTGAGCAGTGCAACACCGAGGAGCAGGGCAAGGTCGCCCGCCGAGAGCGGCGTGTTGGTCGCCTGCGCGATGAACACCACCGCCACGGTGAGCCAGAGTGAGAACCCGTCGAGGTTGAACGAATAGCCCAGCGGCACCACCAAGCCTACGGTCGTGTCTTTAACACCCAGATGCCGAAGCTTCGCCATGACCACCGGGAGCACCGCATCCGACGAGGAGGAGCCGAGGGCGATGAAGATCTCGTCGCGCAGATATCTTATCAGCTTCCACAGGCTGACCCCGGACAGCCGCATCGCGACGCCCAGCACGCCCGCCACAAGGATCGCGCAGCCGAGATAATACACGACGATCAGCAAACCGAGCTTCTGCAACGAGCCGACGCCGAACGTGCCGACAGTGAAGGCGATGGCGCCCATGACGCCAAGGGGCGAAAGGCGAATGATGAAGCCCATGATCCGGAACAACATCTGCAAGCCGCTCTCGACAAAGTCGAGAATCGGCTGCCGGGCCCGTGGGCTCATCAATTGCAGAGCCACTCCGCACAGGACCGCGAGCAGAAGGATCTGCAGGATGTCCCCTCGGGCGAAGGCGCCGAAGAACGTGTTCGGGATCAGGCCGAGCAGGAATTCCGTCGCGTTCGTCACCCGGCGTCCTTGCTCGGTGTAGGCGGAAATGATGGACGGGTCGAGCTTCGCCGGATCGATGTTCATCCCCTCTCCGGGACGCAGCACCAGCGCAAGGACAAGGCCGATCAGCAGAGCGATGGTGGTGACCACCTCGAAATAGACGATGGTTTTTATCGCGACGCGCCCGGCTCGACGCAGATCCCCCGCGCCGATGATCCCCGTGACGACGAAACAGAACACGATCGGGCCGATCATGACCTTGATCAGCCTGATGAAACCTTCCGCCAGGGGCTGCAACGCCCGGCCGGTCCCGGGAAAGAAATGGCCGATCAACACGCCGAGGGCAGCGCCGATCAAGACCTGGACATAGATCTTGGAAAGGGGATTGCTCCGTCGCACGGGGGGCGCGACGGCGCCTTCTTGAAGCGGGCCGGTAGGAACGGTGCTGCTCATGAGTCGCCTCTTCTTGCCGGCGCCCTCACGGTTGCCCGTGTCCCGAAGAGCGGGCCGCCGTAGCGTTTCAAACTTGTGGCTGTCTTTTCCGAGCGCCGCCGCCCTGGCCGCCGCTCAGTCGAACCGCACGTCGCGGTTGACGTCCTTGTAAAGAAGATAGGCAGTCTCGCCCCAGCCGGTGGCGTAGAATTGCTGCGGCACGTAGGGACCCATCCAGATGAAGTCGCCGGCCCAGCACTCGTGCCATTCTCTGCCCAGCAGGTAGAGGCCCTGGCCCTCCAGCATGTAGAGGCCATGCTCCATGATGTGGGTCTCGATAAAGGGAAAGTACGTTCCTGGTTGGAAGGAAAGTATGTTGATTTCCATATCCATCGACAGGTCAGCTTCGCCCAGAAGCGCCTGCCATGTCCGGCCGTTCGTATGCTTGTTGACGCGCGGCACCTCTGCCCGATTGCCGAAGAAGGCGCCGCGTGGAGCGATGCCGGGCGCCGGCACGTAAGGGCGCTTGATCCAGATGGCGCGCGCCGGGCCGCCGACGGCACGAATACCATAGGCCGCGCCAGCCGGGACGTAGGCGAAGCCGCCCGCTCCCAGGCGACGCACTTCGTCATGGGCGCCGACTTCGGCTTCGCCCTCCAGCACGTAGAAGAAGTGCTCCAGCCCGTCCTCGATCGGGGCTGGGGTGCCGCCTCCCTCCTCCATGACCAGCAAGGCCTGAGCGAGGCGGGCGCCCATGGCGGGGGAGGTCTGAAAGTGAATCTTCGTCTCCTTGAAGCCGGGCAGGCGGCTCTCCAGGATGCCTTCGGGCGGCATCACCGCGTAGTGGGGCGTGACCATCGTGCGGTTGCTGCCGAAGATGCCCGGGGGCAGCACCTCGCGCTTCGGAGGTATCGGGGGCATGTGAGGTCTCCTATGGACGAGACGGCGGCGGACACCGCCGGGCATGAGGACTGCACGCGGCTGCGGGTGGAACCGCAGCGCGACGGCCAGCGTATCGCCGCATGAGCGCTTCTCTGCCGCGGGCCGTGGACGCGTTTACATCCCTCAGCCTGAGGCCTCGGCGTGCCGCGCGCAAACTCCTTGTTCTGGAGCCCAGCCGCAGTTTTACTGCGCCTCCATGAGCCGCCGCCTGCCACCCCTCAACGCCCTGCGCGCCTTCGAGGCGGCTGCGCGTCTCGGCAGCTTCATATCGGCCGCGGCCGAGCTCGGCGTCACGGCGAATGCGATCAGCCGCCATGTCATCCTGCTGGAGGCGCGCCTGGGCCGTCTCCTGTTCCACCGCGGGCCGCGCTCCCTGACCCTGACCGCCGACGGCCGCGCCCTGCGCCCTGTGCTGTCCGAGGCGCTGGACGGGATGGAGACCGGGATTGCCCGCGCCTTGTTCCGCAAGCCGCGGGCGGCGCTGGAGGTCTTCGCCCAAACCTCCTTCGCGCTCGGCTGGATGCTGTCCCGGCTCCCGCATTTTCACCGGGAGCAGCCCGAGATCGAGCTCTGCCTCTCCACGGGCATCGAGACGCCGAACCTGCGCGGCCAGTCGCCCGGCGTTCCCGACGCGGCGGTGCTGCATGGCCGGGGGCCCTGGCCCGACCTCGCCACACATCTGCTCTTCCCGGATTGCCTCATCCCGGTCTGCGCACCCGCTTGGCTGGCGGCGCGGGACATATCGGAGGCGCGGGCGCTCGCCGCCGAGACGCTGCTCGTCTCCAACACCGCCCCGGAGGACTGGGCGGAGTGGCTGGCCCATGCGGGTGCGCGCGGGGGGCAGCCGGAACGGACGCTGCGCTTCGGCTCCTCCCTGCTGCCGCCGCAGGCTGCGATGCACGGGCTGGGTGTGGCGCTGGCGGATCTCTTCCTCGTGCAGTCGGAATTGGCCTCGGGCCGATTGGTGAACCCGCTGCCTGCGGTGCCGCCTCTGCGAAGGGGCACGGGCTGGCATCTGGCGCACCTGCCCAGCCGCGCCGAGGAACGGCCGATTACGGTTCTGCGGGACTGGCTGCTGCGGGAAGCCGGCGGCTGAATTCCAGCCTCGCTCAACTGTCGCTCGGCATTTGGGTACGAAGACCCCTGACCGGGCCGGCGAGGGCTGGCCGCATAGATCCTCGGGCTGCCGGGGGCGGCCTCCGCGCGGGGATCATAATTTGCTCAACTGGGCCCGGATGAGGTCGGGCCAGCCCTTCTGGTCCGCCGAGAGTTTTCCGGCCTGCTCCAGACGGGTCAGGATCGCGAGCGCCTCGGTGAGGCATTCCCGCTTGCGGTCCGGCTCGGTCGAGACGAGCGCGACCCTGAACAGGCTCGCCGCGAGGTTCGTCTGCCATTGGATGTCGTCGGAATCGCGCCGGGCGAGGGCGCGGCGGAGGTCGAGGCTTTCCTGGTAGGCCGCACGGGCGCCGGCCGCGTCGCCGCCGCGGAGCTGGACGTCGCCGATCCTTTCCAGGATGACCGAGAGATCGCCCTGCCAGCGGGCGTTGTCGGGCTCGCGCCCCACGAGGCCGCGGGTGATGCCGAGCGCCTCCTGGTAGGCGGCGAGGGCGCCGGCCGTGTCTCCGGTGGCGAGATCCAGGTCGCCGATCTTGACGAGGCTGACGGCGAGGGCATGCGATCCGTCGGCGTCGTCAGGCGCGCGCCGGCCGAGGCCGCGGCGGAGATCGAGGGCCTCCCGATAGGCGGCGAGGGCGGCGGCGCTGTCTCCGGCGCGGTGCTCGAGGTCGCCGACCCTGTCGAGGCTGACGGCGAGGTCGCGCTGCCACTGCGCGTTGCCGGGCTCGCGCTTCAGGAGGGCGCGCAGGAGACCGAGAGCCTCCCGCTGGGCGGCGAGGGCGCCGGCGGCGTCTCCGGCGCGAAGCTGGATGTCGCCGATCCTGTTCAGGCCGAGCGCGAGATCGCGTTGCAGCTCGGTATTGGAGGGATCGCGCCGCACGAGCGTGCGGGCGATGTCGAGCCCTTCCCGATAGGACGCGAGGGCGCCGGCGGCGTCTCCGGCGCGGAGCTGGACGTCGCCGATCCTGTTCAGGCCGACCATGAGGTCGCGCTGCCCTCCGGCATTGTCGGGCTCGCGCCGCACGAGCGCGCGCCGGATGTCGAGGCTCTCCCGATAGGCGGCGAGAGCGCCCGTCGCGTCGCCCGCGCGGAGCTGGAGGTCGCCGATATTGACGAGGCTGAGGGCGAGATCGCGTTGCCACCCGGTATTGGCGGGATCGCGCCGCGCCAGCGCGCGCCGGATGTCGAGGCTCTCCCGGTAGGCGCGGAGGGCGGCGGCCGCGTCGCCGACACCGAGCTCGAGGTCGCCGGTCTTGTCGAGGCTGGCGGCGAGGTCGCGCTGCCAGAGGGTGTTGTCGGGATCGCGCCGCACGAGACCGCGGACGATGCCGAGGCCCTCCCCGTAGGCGGCGCGGGCACCGGCCGTGTCTCCGGCGCGGAGCTGGAGGTCGCCGATATTGGCGAGGCTGACGGCGAGGTCGCGCTGCCACTGCGTGTTGTCGGGCTCGCGCCGCACGAGGGCGCGGATGATCTCGATGGCCTCCTGCTGGGCGGCAAGGGCGCCGGCCAGGTTGCCGCCGCTCAGCTCGATATCGCCGATCCTTTCCAGGCTGGCCGCGAGGTCGCGCCGCCACTGGGCGTTGTCGGGCTCGCGCCGCACGAGGGCGCGCAGGATGTCGAGGGCTTCCCGATGGGCGGCGAGGGCGGCGGCCGCGTCTCCGATGCGGCGCTGGAGGTCGCCGATCTTGGACAGGCCGATGGCCAGCTCGTGCTGCCACAGGGTATTGTCGGGCTCGTGCCGAGCCAGGGCGCGGACGATGCCGAGGGCCTCCTGGTGGGCTGCGAGCGAGCCGGCGGCGTCTCCGGTGCTGAGCTGGATGTCGCCGATCCGGTCCAGGCTGACGGCGAGGTCGTGCTGCCATCCGGCATTGTCGGGCTCGCGCCGCAGGAGGGCGCGGAGGATGCCGTTGGCCTGCTGGTAGGCTTCGAGGGCGGCGGCGCCGGCCCCGGCCGCGAAATAGGTGTCGCCGAAGGCGGCCAGCATGGCGGCGCGGCTGCGCTGGATGGCGGCATCGTCCGGAGCGGCCTCGGACAGTTGGGCCACGGCCGCTTCGACCCGCGACAGCACCGTGCGCAGCACCGAGATGCGGATGCCTTCGACGTTCCGCAGGCCCTGGGCCAGATCGAAGACGACGCTGTCGATCGTGCGCTTGGCGATGTCGAAATTCCGCTCGGCGATCACCCTCTGCCGGATCGCCTCCTGCCGCTGCATCCAGGCGAGGGCGGCGAGACCGAGGGCCAGGACGAGGCCGAGGACGAGGGCGCCGAGGAGGCCATTGCGCCATTGCCGCGCGGCGCGCCGGCTCGCGGCGACGAGGTCCCGCGTGTCCTGCGTCGGCAACGGCGCGTTGGCGGGGCGGTGCGCCACCCACTCCTCCGCCGCCTTCAGCCGGGCGGACCCCAGCAGCAAGCCCCGCGGCCGTCCCGCCCGGCTCCATTCCTCGGCCGCCCGGCCGAGATCGGCATGGGTGCGCATCCAGGCGAGGTCGGTGCGGACCGCCTTCGCCAGCCGGTCGAGATGGGCCTCGTAGGTCGCCTCCTCGTCGAGGAAGACGTAGTTCAGCTCGCTCAGCGCCTCGGGCACGCTCGGATCGTCGATGCGGCGGGCGACGACGGGGATGAAGCGCTTGCCGAGGCGCTGCCCGTAGGCCACCTCCTCGGCGCAGACCCGCGAGCGGACCGAGTCGGGCGAAAGCACGAAGACGATGGTCTCGGCGCGCGAGATGAGGTCCTGGAGGCGCGCGAACCAGCGCTCGCCGGCCTCGATGGCGTCGCGATCGACGAGGGTCGCGACGCCCCGCGCCCGCAGGTCCGCGTCGAGCCGGTCGACGAAGGCCATGTCCTTGCGGCTGTAGGAGATGAAGACCGTCGCCGCGCCTTCGTCCCGGGCCCGGCCGCGCGACGTCCCGGCGGGCTCCGCCGCCTCGAGCGCGGCCGGTCTGGCGGGAGGCTGGGGCATGGGTCGGCAACTCGGGAGCCTCGCCGCCCATCAGGCATCCGGACGAACCCCGCCGTCAAGCGGCGCGGCGAAGCGCCGTCAGGCTCCGCTCCCGCCGCTCCGGCCCCGGCGCCGCTGCGTCCAGGCCTCGTCCTATTGTGCCAGTGCGGCAGAGACCAGAATGCTCGGAGATACTGAGCGCAACCTCTGAATTGACAACCTGGAATAGTGATGTAAGGTTGATGGTTGTAAATAGGGGAGGGGCGGATGGCCGAGGTGACCACGCTTGTCATTGGTGAGGAAGATCCGCCAATTACTACGCTTGCGTTAGGTGAGGAGACCCCGCCAATCACGACGATGGCTGTGGGTGAAGAAGATCGAGTCGACATTGGGCGTGCGAACGGTGGACCGACGACGCTCAAGGTTGGAGAGGAGGATCCTCCAGTAACGACGCTTCCGCTAAACGAAGAGAATAACGTCGTCACGACACTTGCCATTGGCGAGGAAGAGCCGCCGATTACAACGAAAGCGATAGGCGAAGAAGATAAACGATAGTCTCCGGTAGCTCTGTGATCCTTGTTGCTGGTGGTCAGCTTGACCCAAATATCGGTGCATTGCTGAAACGTGTTTTATTGCGAAAAATTCCATTTCGCGACCTTCTTGTTGGTCCAGATTCCAGTCCTTTGATCTCAATCGATCTGCCTGAGGCTTGTCTTGTCTTGGGCGGCGAACGAGTAATGCCTTCGGCGTGCTTTGTCAGGCATGATGTTTTCTGGTCACAGAAGGAGGGTGGTCATCATGCCAATGCAGCGTCATTAAATTGGTTCTATGCTATTCGAGGATGGGCTTTAAGCTGGCCCGATATAAAGATTTTGAATCGGCATTCGTATCTAAGCGAGAATAACAAGATTCAGAATTTGCTCCTCGCCTTGAATGTAGGACTTAACATACCTAAAACCAAAATTACCAACCTCTTAAACGAAATGCCGTGCGCCGAGGATTATATTCAAAAGCCTGTCGCGGGCGGCGAATACACAACAATGCTTAGTGATTTCCTGCGAGAAAAGGAAGATAAAGAGAAATTCTATCCACGATTCATTCAGAGGCGCTTGAATCGCCCTGAGCTTCGTATTTTTCGAATAGGCCCATCGTTGCTTGCATTCAGCCTGCTATCGAATGACGTTGATTATCGCGTCACGCAGAAGGTCGAAATTGAATGTGCGCCGGTGCCAGGCGAACTTGCTCAGCCGCTTGTGCTTCTGTGCGATCGCCTGGGACTAGATTTCGCTGCCGCAGATTTCATGCTGGACGATGAAGCGGGCTGGCGGTTCCTCGAAGTGAATTCACAGCCGATGTTCGCTAGATTTGATCAAGTCTGCGACGGCCAATTGACCGGTATGCTATTAGATTTTCTTGTTGGCAGTTTGTAGTTATGAAAGCGCGCCGATTGGCGGAAGCCCGGATATCGTTTTACACGGGCCCGTCAGGCTGCGCGTGCTCAGCGCTTAACGGAAGAGGAGAGGGAGTTTCCATCGCGAAGCTGCGGCTCTGGCGGGCTGCTTCGGACCTCACGCTCAAGAAGTTGATCCCGCGCGAGGCTGCCTCGGGACCCGAAGGGCAGCGTCAGCAAAACTTCTGAGCCCCGCCCGTCGCCGCGCCTGCATCGAGCACGTGGTGGCCGACCACGGCGTGGCCGAGCGCATCCCTCTTGATCAGCAGGCCATACACACGCGACGAGCGACTGCCACCTGAATGCGGCCCGGCCGACGAGCCCCGCGGCTTCCTCACCGGGCCTCGCCTGAAGGGCCGAGCTATCGATCAATACGACGAGCCTGATTGCATCTTCACCGGTGGTGCTGGACGCACTCAATGCGCTCTCAGCAAACGATCTCTCAGGCCCATCCGAAGGTCTCGTCGAGGGCGGCGAAGCGCTTCAGATCGACGATCTCGCAATAATCCTGGTAGGAGACCATGTCGGCGGCCCGCGCCTTCGGGGTCCCGTCGCGCCGGATCGCCGTGAGCGTCTCGCTGATCGCCTTGACCGCGGAGAACAGCGTCGAGAGCGCGTAGAAGACGACGTGGAAACCCATCTGCTCGAGATCCTGCGCGGTGAGCGCGACGGTCTCGTTGCCGTCGACGATGCTCACGACCTTCGGCCCGGCGACGTTCCTCGCAACCGCCTCGACCTCGGCGATCGTCTTGATCCCGTCGACGAAGACGAGGTCGACGCCCGCATCCTGGTACATCCTGGCGCGCCGGATCGCCTCGTCCGCTCCGGCGGCCGGCATGGCGTCGGTGCGCGCGATCAGCACGAGATCCCGCGTTCCCCGTGCGGCGAGGGCGCATTTGAGGCGCCGGACATTCTCCTCGGCCGAAATCAGCCGGATGCCTGCGAGCTGCCCGCAGCGCTTCGGCGCCATCTGGTCCTCCAGATGGATCGCCGCCACGCCGGCCTGGACATATTCCTCGACCGTGCGGGCGATGTTCGCCGGGCCGCCATAGCCGGTATCGGCATCGGCGATCACCGGAATGTCGACGGCGCGCGTCATGTCGCGGGCATGGGTCGTCATTTCCGTCTGCGTCAGGAGGCCGAGATCGGGCGTTCCGACGCGGCTCGCCGTCGCGCCGAAGCCGGTCATGTAGATCGCGGGAAAGCCCGCCTGCCGGACGAGCCGGGCGGTCAGGGCGTCCGGCGCCCCCGGCGCCTGGATGATGCGGCCCCGGGAGAGGAGGCTCCTCAGGGCCTTGGCCTGCTGCATGGGTTCCAAGCTCCTCACCTGCCGCCGGAGACGTCGAGCACGGTGCCGGTGATATAGGCCGCGCCCGGCGAGAGCAGCCAGAGGGCTGCCTCGGCGACTTCGTCCGCCGTGCCGAGCCGGGCGAGCGGAATGACGGACGCCATCTTCGCGATGCTGCCCTCGTCGGCGAAGACGTCCTTTTGGATCTCCGTGTCGATCACCCCGGGCGCGAGCGCGTTGACGCGGATCGCCGGCGCAAGCTCCTTGGCGAGCGCATGGGTGAAGGAGGCGATCGCGCCCTTGCTCGTCGCATAGGCGATGTTTCCGACCATCCCGCCCGTGCGCCCCGCGATGGAGGACAGGTTCACGATGGAGCCCTCGCCCCGGCCTCCGTGATGATGAAGGAAGGCGCTCGAAACCGAAAAGACGCTCTTGAGATTGACGGCCAGAACCCTGTCCAGCTCGGCCGGGTCGAAATCCCTCACCGTCATGCGGCGGCCGATGATGCCGGCATTGTTGACGAGATGGTCGAAGCCTCCCCACCGCGCCGCCGTCTCGCGCGCGGCCCGGTCGACGGCCGCCTTGTCGGACACGTCGACGACCTCCGTCGCGACCAGGTCACCATGCCGGGCCTTCAGCTCCCGCAGGCGCCCGGCATTGAGATCCCAGGCCGCGACGCGCGCCTCCAGGGCGAGAAGCTTCTCCGCGATCGCCCGGCCGATGCCGGAAGCGGCCCCGGTGACGAGGACGACCCTGCCGGCGAAGAAGGCCGGCGGCACGAAGCCCGCGCCGATCGATGCGCTCATCGACATGCTCTCCCGGGGCCGGCTCGATCCGCGGCCCGTGCGGGCGGACAAGTCACAAACCCCGCTGCCCGTCAATCTGGGATGCCAGTTCTGGCATTCCAGGTTTGATATTCCAGTTGTGGAGCCTTTGCCGTTCACCTAAGAGGCGGCCTCGCGGGCCGGCTCGGAGGACGGGGCCGCGCGTCCCGCGCAGGCGGAAGACGGCAGCGAGGCGATCCCGCGCGGCGCATCCGGCAGGCCGGGCGCGGCAGGGCCGCTGCATATTGGGGGGAGACGATGACCAACCTTGCGCTAGCCGCGGACACCCTGCCGGCAAGCCTGAGAGACAGCACGATCCGCAAGCTGAACTGGAGAATCCTCGCATTCTGCTTTCTCTGCTTCATGATCAACTACCTCGATCGCGTGAATGTCGGCTATGCCGCGCTTCACATGAACAAGGATATCGGCCTGACGCCCTATATGTTCGGGATCGGAGCCGGCATCTTCTTCATCGGCTACATGCTGTTCGAAGTGCCGAGCAACATGATGCTGCACAAGCTCGGTGCGCGCATCTGGATCGCGCGCATCATGTTCACCTGGGGCCTCATCTCCTGCGCCATGGCTTTCGTGCAGGGCCCGGCCTCGTTCTACGTGATGCGCTTCCTGCTGGGCCTTGCCGAAGCCGGCTTCGCGCCCGGCATCCTGCTCTATCTCACCTATTGGTTCCCGGCGAAGGAGCGCGGCCGCGCCACGGCCCTGTTCATGACGGCGACCGTGCTCTCGATCGTCGTCGGCGCCCCCTTCTCGGGCTGGCTGATGGACGCCGCCGACGGCGCCTTCGGCCTGCGCGGCTGGCAGGCGATGTTCCTCCTCGAAGGCTTGCCGGCGGTCGTTCTCGGCGTCGTGACCTTCTTCTACCTGGTGGACCGCCCGGAGAAGGACACGCGCTGGCTGACGCCGCAGGAGCGCGCCTGGCTCATGGAGGAGCTTGCCAAGGAGAACCAGGGCAAGCAGCCCGACACCCGCCATTCCTTCGGCGAGGTCTTCTCGGATCACCGGGTCTGGATCCTGACGCTCATCTATATGTTCAACGGCATCGCGATCTACGGCGTCATCATGTGGCTGCCGCAGATCGTCAAGAGCCTCGGGAACTTCACCAGCTTCCAGAACGGGCTGATCTCCGCGATTCCCTTCGTCTTCGCGGCGATCGGCCTCGTGGTGATCTCGCGCAATTCCGACAGGACGGGCGAGCGGAAGATCCACACGGCGATGTCGGGCCTCGTCGGGGGCGCTTTCCTGGCCGCGAGCGCCCTCGTTCCCTGGCCCGTGCTGAGCCTCGTGCTGCTGTCGGTCTGCGCCTTCTTCCTGTGGTCCTATCTCGGCGTGTTCTGGACGCTGCCGACGCAGTTCCTCTCGGGGGCGGCGGCGGCGAGCGGCCTTGCGGCGATCAACGGCTTCGCGCAGCTCGGCGGCTTCGCCGGGCCTTATCTGGTGGGCTGGATCAAGTCGTCCACGGACAGCTTCTCCCTGTCGCTGATCGCGCTTGCGATCTTCCCGATCCTGTCCTTCTTCCTGTGCATGAGCCTGAAGGCCCGGCGGGACTGACCCGCGCCGGCCGGATCGCCGCGCGCGGCGATCCGGCTCTTCACGCGAGCCGGGTTCACCTTCTTCGAAAATGCTCTATGAGATCCGCATGATCGGGTCTCGCGACACGTCCGGGAAATCGCTGTCTGCGATCATTTCGGAGAAGATACGCCGCGCCATCGTCGAGGCCGAGTTCGAATTCGGCGAAAGCCTCTCGGAAGAATCCCTGGCCATGGCTTTCGAGGTCAGCCGGACGCCCGTCCGGGAGGCGCTGAATCTCCTCCAGATGCAGGATCTCGTCCGCATCGTCCCGAAATCGGGGACCTATGTCTTCGAGCCGACGCACGAGGACATCGCCGAATTGTGCGATTTCCGCGCCGGGCTGGAGGAGCGGGCGATGCGGCTGACGCTGGCCGCGGACCGCGAGAAGCTGACCCGGCTTCTGGCAGGGGAAGTGGCGGCGATGCGCATCGCGGTCGAGGCCGGCAACCGGCGCGCCTATGGCCGCCACGACACCGAATTTCATCTGGCGTTCTTTCGCGATTGCGGCAATCGCTATCTTGCCCGCGCCTATGAGAGCATTCTCGGCCGCGTCGCGGCGCTGCGGACGCATCTGGCGATCGAGGCGCCCGGCGAGCCCGCCCGCTCCCTCGCCGATCACGAGGAGATCGCCGATCTCGCCGCGCGCGATCGCCCGGACGAGATCGCGGCGATCCTCGAGGACCATATCCTGCGCACCAAGAGCAACTATCTGAACGCCCTCCGCAAGCGGTCGAAGGAGGCGGCGGATCCGCGCGCCCTCCGCCTCCGGCGGCAGCTCTCGCAGGCCGGATTGGGCCAGCCTTGAGGCAGGCGAGCCAGGATCCATTCCATGCTCTAAATCGTGATGCCGCTTCGTTGAATCGCCATCGCGATCCATCCTTTTGTGACGGCCGATCAGGCCCCGTCAAAGCGCGGAACCACGGCCTCGAAGGCGCCGCCTCGGGATCGGTCACGGTCAGGCGCCGGATGCCGACGCCGTAGAGGCGGCTCAGATTGGCCTCCGTCATCACCTTGCCCGCCCGCCGTGGATGACCAAGCGATGCACGACGCGATCGATCCGAGAGTTCTTCCTGGTCGTGCAGCGCTACGCCCAGCCCTCCCTCGTCGGGGCATGGGCGGAGCAGGCCTGAATGAAAGCGCATGGCGCAACGGACCGGCGACATAAAAGGCCCCAGCACATTGCAACTGAAATTGGCGAGCGGCAAAAGCATTGTCCTTGGCCGGAAGCCGCTATATGCTGATCAATGGCGAGACAAAGCCTCTTTTATCGCTTTCACCGGAGATGTATTGATCCATTGATTACGAGAATCAGGCATGTTTAGATGTTTGATTCGGGGCTTTGACGGTGCATTTTCACGATGGAGCGGGAGGATGCGCTGTGGGCGGAGCCGGCCTGAGGCTTCGGCAGACTCGCCTGCCGAAGAGATCGAGCGGAGGGCAGGGACTCCATGGGAGCGCTCGCACGACAGAGGCGGTCCATCGAGCGGTCATGTCCCATGCCCGCTGCGAATCGCGCCAGAGCCGTTCCGTCTTGGGCGGAATCGTCTCTCTTCTTTATTTGGTCGCATTTTCGCTGATGCGGACCTCCGGTTCTTCACGTAAGCCGTGTCCATCTCACGCGAAAATGCGCTAGACACGCCCGGCGTCCGGGCCCCGGGCACGGAGGCAATCATGAAAATTGCGAGGCCGTCCACAAAGGCGGTGAAGGCACGGGCGAAGCGGTCGAGGATATCGACGTGACGGATTACAAGGATGCGCATCGGGCTCGCGCTGAAGCCCAGTTCAAGAAGCCGGATCCCAGCGCCTCGGATCCCGCCAAGCTCGCCCGCGATGCCGAGGAGGCGGCGCGCGATGCGAATATCGAGCGCTTGAGGCAACTCCGCCTCGCGAAGGAGAAGAGCGCCCGCGAGGCGATCGCGGTCAACAAGGTCAGGCGAAGCCTCAAAGGACGGTGAGGCTGGTGAGGGCCGATCCGGCGGATCGCCGGGCGACATCGTCAAGCCAAGCTCGGTCTTTGTCCTTCAACCCTTGCGACGTTGCGGCAACCGCGACGGTTCGACCCGGCTGAATGCGCTTCCTCATGTGTCGCGAACCTCGGTCGACACCACGCGCTCATTTTCTGCAGGCGGAGGTCCTGCAGAGAGACGAGATGCGGAGGCCGGACAATGTCGCGGCGACGCCGCGGCTGAAGGGATTGTGGAGCGCCTCGTGCGGGCCGTAGTCGCGAGGCGCGTCCTTCCATTGCAGGCCGTGCCTGATGGGGTCGGCGATCCACCGACCGCCCGGCGATCGTCCACCCGCGGCGCCTCCTGCGCGAAAGGGAAGAACGGCGCGACCCGAGCCGTCCGCGCCTCGTTCAGCAGGAGCAACTCCGTCGCAAAGCAGTTCTCGGCCAGAGAACATGGATCAAGAAGCAGACAAATTTAATATTACATAATATTATAACTACAGTCGCCATAATCGTAGGCATCTCGGCTGCCCGGAACGACGCGCCCTCTTGCGCCACCACCTTCATGACGATTCAATTCAGCCCTCAAGCCAAGACGACGAAGGCAGGAAGCGCGATGTTGCGCCATGATGCTTAGGACAACCCGTGGGCCGGGTCCGTATTCGGCGGCCGCATGATTTGGCTAGCCACTGACACGATGGCTCTGTAGAATAGCCTTCTTGCCACAACGCTAACCCGCGCAGGCAGATTTGTCTACATTCCCATGACCAAAAAACAGACTTTGCCCCAACTTGACTGTCTGACCTTCCGGCCAGGAAGTGCATTCCCAATGTATTACGGCACGGAAACGGCGTCGAGCGCGATTCTGGGATGGGCCGATCGGTGCGGAGTCGGCTGGCGCCATATCGCGCCCGGCAAGCCCCAGCAGAACGGCTTCAACGGAAGGCTGCGTGATGAACTCCTCAACGCAACCCTGTCCAGTTCGCTGGCTTACGCCCAAGCCCTGTCCGGCTGGGGTGACGAGCGCGCTGCGCAGCCTGATCACTCCGCATGCCGGCCTCTTGCAAGCGACGCTTGCCGAGGCTCAGATCAAATCAGGCCTTTCGTTATGGCTGGCTGAAAAACGGGAGCGGGTCAGCAAAGTCGATGCGGCATTGCTCGATACGCCCGATTATCTTTGGCCGATGCGCCGCTTAAGGCTGTGGAATAATAAATAGGTATAAAATGATAAACCAAATGGTAAATCAAGGCGATGTTACAGAATCTAATGGCGACAGACGGTCTGTCGCTAA
Organism: Enterovirga sp.; assembly: GCF_035325185.1. GTDB lineage: Bacteria > Pseudomonadota > Alphaproteobacteria > Rhizobiales > Beijerinckiaceae > Enterovirga. The sequence continues at coordinate 42,921 of NZ_DAOLAJ010000013.1, forward strand.
GAAAAACCGCAGCATTTACTTTGTTTCGCATATAGAGTCGATCCAGGACAGAGGTGTGGAGGCGGTTATTAGAGAGCTGCACGGGGTTCTGCGCTGGAACCACGAAGTCATAGAACAATTCCCGGAGAGTAAGTTTATAATTCTTGTAAACGATCGGAGTGAGCATCTGCTAAATCAGCACGGTAAATTCCATTTTGTAAACATATCTCAACTTAGAGGAGCGTGTCTGGAAAGGCTAGATAAGCTACGCCAGGAATTCATTTCGATAGATATAGCTAAATCTAAAAACTTTGGCGTCGAATTCGAGTTAAAGTGCTTCGAGAGATTCGTCTACCTTCAGGCTATTGCTGAAAGCCATCAGATAGACAGAATATACCATATCGATATCGACCTGGCGCTCAGTCGGGATCTTGTTGCCAGGCTTATAGAATTGGAGGATCTGAATTCAGATGGGCCGCATACAGTCATTTCTCCGTCTAGCTATGGAACATATTTATCAGGGTTCGAACTAGACGGAATTAAGCTGTTTGTGGATTTTATCTTAGATGACTACTTTGAAGATCCCGCCTCAAAAGCATACCGCATCAGCGACATGGGTGCATTCCTGGAATGTGTCACGCGTGGATATCTGGGCTGCGACAGCTCACTCTTTCTAGAATATTCAGATTATATGCGCAGGCTGGAGACGGTTTTGTGTTCTTTCCACCATATCACGGGTGCTGTCGCGCTTGAACTTGGCATGCCTCTCGAAAGCGTATGGCGACAGCCAGATAGAGATATTATCCAGGCTATCGCAAATAGCAAAAAATTCTTTCAAATGCATCCGGATTTAACGATAACGCTCGACGACAAGCAGGTGCCATTTATCCATTTTCATGGGTGGTCCAAAAGATTTGCTCCATTAATCATTGATAAAGGTAGGCAATAGTAAGTATTTCTGATTAGAAATTGACATTTATCTGGCGAATAATAGCATGGTTCTGCGCGATGCCAAGAGCGAGATAAGGCCTGGCGGGGCCATGCCATAGCAGTTCCCGAACACCCGCGCATCCGTATCCGGGCGCAACCCGCTTTCCGCCACCGCACGCTCCAGGATGCTCGACAACGAATCCCGACGTGTTGGTCGTGGTTCTGGGGCGACCTATTCGGTTCTGGTGAAGGAACGCCGGATGGATGTCCAATCGACGTCGGCCGGGGCGGCCCTGCCGGCGCAGATCGGCGTATCGAGATTGACGCCGAACCGCATTGCGACACCTTTCAGGTCGTCATCGGGCAGCACTGCGCAAGCAATTTCCAGCAGGTTGCCGCGCGGCCAGTCTGTGTCCCAGAAGTGGAACGCGCCGGAAGCCCACGACACGATCCGGGAGCCGTTCCGATTCCAGCGCGCGCCGTTGACCGCGTAGCGGTGAAGCAGCGCAGGCCCGATCTGCTTCGTCGTGTGCACGTCCCAAAGGCGGATCGTCCGGCCCCTGTCCCAGGTGAGGATTCGCGTGTCGTCATCGCTCCAGACGCCGTTGGACACGCTGTCGTCATGAAGCAGAGGAGCGCCCACCTGCTTGCCGGTCGCCGCATCGAGCAGAATGCCCGTCCGGCCGACCGACAGGAGCAGGCGCCGGCCGTCGTGGCTCCACGAGATCCCTTCGGGAATGGTGGCGAGATCGATGGGCTCGCCAATGGGCGTCACCGTCCGGGCATTCCAGAACTGGAGACGCTGCTCGAAATACGAGACGAAGGTCGCCTCGTCCGGGCTGAGCGGCGTTCCCGAGAGGGTCCCCTCGTGAGGGATGTTCGGGCCGACCTGCCGGCCGGATAGCACATCCCACATCTTCAGGGACCTGTCCGCCGACCAGGAGAGGATGCGGCCGTTATTCCGGGTCCAGATCGCTCCCGAGACGGCATCGCGATGCCGCATCGCCGGCATGACCGGCACGCCCTTCGCGGCATCCCAGAACTGGAGCGCATCTCCCGACCAGGACAGGATGCGGGTGTCGTCCCGGCTCCAGACCGCTTCCCTGACCTCGTCGTCGTGGCGGATCGGGGCGGGAAGGCGCGGCCTGAGCGTGGATGCGTTCCAGATATAGGCCTCGTCCTGCGACCACGACAGGATCGCGCTTTCGTCATGGCTCCATCTGGCGCCGACGACGGGTCCGCGATGCACCAGCGAAGCGCCGATCTGCCTGCCGGACGCGGCGTCCCAAAGGCGCGCCGTGCCGTCCAGGGACCAGGACAGGAAGCGCCTTCCGTCCCGGCTCCATTCGGCCCCCAGCACCGTGTCCTCATGGAGCATCGGGCGGCCGATCGCCTGGCCCGTCGCGGCATCCCAGAGCTGGAGGGACTCGTCGGACCAGGAGACGATCTGCCCGCCATCGGGGCTCGGAGCGGTGCCGAGGGCGCCCCGCGTCGACGAGGCGACCGGCCGCCCGATCGAGGCGTTCCAGCGCCGGATGATCCGGTCCGACGACCAGGAGATGACGAATGTCCGGTCCTGGCTCCATTCCGCGCCCAGGATGGGCGCATCGTGCCGCATGGCCGGCCCGATCGCCTCGCCCGTCGCGGCATCCCAGAGCTGGAGGCTCCTGCCGGCCGACCAGGACAGGATGCGGTCGAGCTTCGGGTCCCACCGGAACCCCGTTACGGCCCCGCCATGGCGCATCGGGGCGCCGACGGGGCGGCCCGTCGCGGCGTCCCAGACGCGCAGCCGGTCCGCGGAGCGCGAGACCAGGCGGCGGTCGTCCCGGCTCCAGCGCACCTCCTCGATCGGCTCGTCATGGGCCATCGCCGGCACGTCGATCGCGGTGGCCGTCCCGCCGTCCCAGAGCCGGGCCGCCTTGTCCCAGCTCCACGAGACCAGGCGATCGCCGCTGTGGCTCCAGGACATGCCGAGGATCCACTCGCTTTGGCGGACCGGCTGGCCGACCGGCATCCCGGAGGCGTCCCACACACGGAACGTATTGGCCGACCACGACACGATCCGGGTGTCGTCGGGGCTCCAGGCCGCGTTCGTGACGGGCCGCTCGAACCGCATCGCCCCGAGAGTGATCCGCCCGCCCGAGGCGGCGTCCCACATCTGCAGCGGCGCGTTCTGGGACCAGGAGAGGATGCGCTTCTCGTCGTGGCTCCACAGGACGCCGCGATGCATGTATTCGCCCGGATACATGGCGCGGCCGCCGGTCTCGACGTCCCGGATCGTCGGGATCGCCTCCATGCCGGTCGCGGCGTTCCAGAGACGGATCGTTCCATCCGCCGACCAGGACAAGATACGGCTGTCGTCGCGGCTCCAGAGCGCGCCCTGCACCGTCCCCCCGTGGCGCATGGGCGGGACGGGGGGCAGCGTCTTCCCGCCGATCTCCGACAGGCGCAGGATCCCGTCCTCCCCCCAGGAGATGATTTTCCGGTCGTCGTGGCTCCAGAGCACGCCGCCGACCGCCCCGGCATGCCGCTCGGGCAGCTCGACCGGCGCGAGACTGCTCGCGTCGAAAAGGGTCACGCGTCCGTCGCCGGACCAGGTCGCGAGGCGGTCGCCGCGATGATCGAGCCGCAATCCGGCGATCGCCACGTCCGATCGGTGCTCGCGCCGCGGGACCGAATGCTCGCTGAGCGCAAGCGAGATGTTCGAGAGCGCGGTTTCGAGTTGCGGCCTCTCCACGTCGCCCTGTCGCGGCCAGCTCGACAAGGCGAGCTTGATCGCATCGTCCGGCCGTTCCTCGGCGGAGGCGATGCGCGAGAGCGCGGCGAGCGCCTCGCTTTCGTTGGACACGGCGATGCGTCTCTGGCGGCTCGCTTCCTCCCCCCTCTGTTCCGCCACCGTCCGCTCATGCTGCGCATAGAACGCGAAGACGCCTACCGCGACGGCCGAAAGGCTGACGGCGACGAGGCCGGCGACCGTGCGCCGCACGAGCCGGCGCGCGTCGCGGATGCGGCGGGCCTGCTCGGCCTCGCGCTCCTCGCGCCTGTGCTCCTCCCTGGCACGATGCGCGTCGTCCTCGGCGCGGCATTGCGCGAGATAGCTGCGATCGACGGCGTCGAGCTTGGCTGCGATGTCCGGCCGGGCATCGAGGGCCTGCGCTTCCGCCAGGCGCTGCTCCCGGTGGACCAGCCAGCCCTCGGCCTGCCCGTTGGCGTCCCAGTCGCGCGCCGCCCGCTTGATGCCTTCGAGCGTCACGAGGCGCCCGAAATCCTCCTGGAGCCAGTCGTGCAGCAATCCCCATTGCCGCAGCAGCGACTCGTGCGCCGGCTCGATGGTGATGATGCGGGCGGGTGCTGCCGTCTCGCCCGGCACCTCGACGCTGTCGGTCGAGAGCAGCCGCTCCTCGACCAGCAGGTCGATCAGGGGGCGAGCCTCCTCCGGGATGTCGGAATAGCGGGCGACGTTCCGGCGCGCGCTCTTGCTGTCGGGATCGATCCCGGCCAGCCAGGGAATGAGGCCGCGCCGGAGCAGGATCTCGCGCGCCTCCCGGTCGCGCGGGATGCGCGGATCGGCATCCGCCCGCGCGAAGACGCGCCGGACGGCCGCGTCGATCATGCCCCGGAGGCCGCCGACCGCGTGATAATCGGACAGCCGGAGGGCGCCGGTCTGCCGGAATTCGAGGAAGAGCTGCTCCAGGGTGAAGGCGAGCAGCGGCAGGGCGTCGCTTCCGCCGCCCCTTTCCAGATCCTCGAGCAGGCATTGCGTCAGCTGCGGCTCGATCGCGAGCTTGCCGCCGGCCTGGACGAAGCGGCGCGCCGGCCGCTCGATGACCTCCACGAACGCGCCGCGGGGCAGAGGCAGGAGCGGAAGCGTGCTCTGGGCCAGCCCTTCCAGGGGCTTGGCGTGTTCCAGCGCATCATAGGCGTCGGACCTGATGCCGAAGACGGCGATGACCGACAGCGTCTCGTCGAGAAGAAGTTCGCGCAGGAGGGACAGGAAGCGCCCGCCCTCCTGCGCGTCGTCGCTGCGGAAGAGTTCCTCGGCCTGATCGATCGTGACGACGATGCTGGGCGCCCTCGCATCCGGGGACGTCACGAGCATGCGGCTGTGGCTCGCCTCCGCGAGGGCGGCCAGTTCCCGGCCGATCCCGGCCGCACCTTCGTTGATCGCGCCGCGCAGCTCGTTCCGGCTGCGCCCGGGAAGGGCCGCCTCGAGGGAGGCCAGAAGGCCGGTCTCGCCGAAGAGAGCCGCGCGCTCCGGGCGGATCACGGGCAGGACGAGGAACATGCTCTCGTCCCTGGCGATCCGCGGCAGGAGGCCGGCGCGCAGGAAGGACGACTTGCCCGCCCCCGATGCCCCGAGAATGACGAGGATCCGGGGTGCTGCGCCCTCCCGCAGCCGTCTCAGGCGGTCGGTCGCCTCGACGATGGGCGCGTCGCGGCCGAAATAGATTCCGGCATCGACCGTCTCCAGGGGCCGAAAACCCCTGTAGGGCGCCCGCTGAGGGTCTTCCGGCGGCGGCCAGGGGAAGAAGGTGGCATCGAGACCTGCCTTTTGCAGGCCGCGCTTCAGCCGCCGCAATCCCGCGCCGGAGAAGCCCACATGCTTCTGTTCGTGGCTTCCCGGCAGGGGAACCTCGAAGATCTCGATATCCTGGCCGGCGGCGAGATCGAGGACCTGCCAGGTCCCCTTGAACTCGTCCGGCAAGGTCGCGGACGGATCGGACAGCACCGCGAAGAGCGCCTTGTTGAGGCCGCGGGCGAGCGCGTATTCCTTTCGGCACCAGCCCGAATCGAGCCAATGGCGCGTGATCAGGAAGATGACCGCCTCGCAGCGCGTCGCCGCCGCGTACAGCGCCCGTTCCCATCTTTCGCCGGCCGCGATCCCGCGATCCGGGTCGAGATCCAGGAAGACGTCGTCCCAGCCCTGGGCCGCGAGCCAGTTCTTCAGCGCGATCGCTTCGTAATTGTCCTTGCTCGAATGGCTCAGAAAGATGCGCGACATCGAGAGTGACTCAAGTTATGCTCGCGATATAAGCGGATCGGCGGAAGCCTGTCCAAGATCGCCGTCGCTCCGTTCTGCGGCAGGCCGGGACGGGTTGGGCCGGTCGCGGCGGCTCGATCGGAGGTCGTGATGCACTCTTCGGAACATCGGGTTGTCGGCGGGGTTCCCAGGAGAGGGCTGATCGCTCTCTGCGCCGCGGGGGCCGCTTCGGGCCTGTCCGGGCCTCCGGCGCGCGCCCTCGCGCCGCAAGACGCCAATGTGATGAAGGCCGTCGCCTGGCTGCTCGGCACGAATCTCGCGCTGGCCGGGCTTCTCTACAACCAGAACGTCTCGGGTGCGCTCCTCGACGACACGCTCGGCAAGGCGAGGAAGATGGCCGAGATCGCGGGCGTCACGGTTCCGCCCTTCCCGCGGAAGCAATCCACGAGCGCGGCCTCGAGCGCCGATCTCGTCCACTATCTCATTGCGGGCGACGGGGCGAAGCTCGGCTCCGCCCTGGCCGGAAAATATGGTGAAGAGCATTCGATTCTCTTCGAGGTCGGCGTCAAGTCGACGCTTTTGATCCTGCTCTACGGGCCCGGCGACAAGAACGGAATGGCGATCGCCGAGGTCGTCACCAATCGGCTGGACAAGATCAAATTGCCGCGTCACCTTTGGATGGGTCTCGTGACGCTCGTCAAAAACAGACGGTCTCAGGACGAAGTGAAATCGGCCGTCTTCAAACTTCACAAGGATGTTGCAAATTATTTCGTGCCGGATCTGATCAAGTAATCGCGCCTGAGCCGGGGGAGGTCATATGATCAGACGTGGTTCGGATGCTCCGGCCGAAGCCGGATGCACGAGCTGTCGTTGAACCGCAGGCGGCTCCGCTTCGGCTGCCTTGCCGGCACCTTGAGCCCCCGTCGCCGGATTCGTCCAGGTCCAGGATCCATTCAGTTGCGATGATCCGTGTCCACCGTTCTCGCTGGGGCGGTGGATGGGTCTGGGCATCCTGACGCTTCCTACACTCCGGTCGTCTTCAACGTGATCCCGAGTTCCTTTCGGATCTCGCCGTAGAGGGCCTGGGTGCTCCTGAACCCGCAGAGATGGGCGATCTGTTTCGTCGGGACGTTCTCCGCGCGCAGCCTGAGCGCGTGGAAGACCCTGAGCCGCCGTCGCCATTCGACGAAGCTGAGGCCGACCTCCTGCCGGAAACGCCGGGTGAAGGTCCGGCGGCTCATCCGCACGATCCTGGCGCATTCGTCGATGCCGGATGCCTCCGCCGGATCCGCTCTCAGGCGATGGGACAGGGACCGCAGCGCGCGGTTGTCCGGGTTCGCGAGTCCGTAGAGCGAAACCCTCCCCGTCGTCAGATCGCCGAGGATCAGCTGCTCCAGCAGCCCGGCGCGTTCCCTTGCCCGCGTGCTCCGCCTGGACGCCTCGGCCACCAGCGCGACGACGGCCGCGTCCAGCAGGGGTGAAACGGCCATCAGCTCGCATTCCGACCGCTCGTCCAGCGAGAGCGTGCCGGGCTCGATATAGAGCGAGTACATCTCGGCCGTGCCGTGCAGATGCACCGCATGCGGCACGTGGGATCCGACGAGAAGAGCCTGTCCCGGCAGCCCGAGCCAGTGCCCGCCCGCCGTCTCCAGGACGACGATCCCCTGCTTGACCGCCATCCACTGGAGTTCCGCGTGGCTGTGCCAGGTCACTCCTCCGGGGATCCGAAGGCGCTCGGCCCGGAGCCTCGGGCCGGCGTGGCCCGATTCCGTTGTTCCGGTCATTTTTCTCTCCACCCGGAAAATTTTGGCCCAGATGCGATTTCAAATGCTGAATACCGAGGCGGTTCGCAAGTGTATAAACGCCCATATAGAGTCATGAATTCCAGATTGGAAGCATTTTAAAGTAGCAGCTGTCGCTGACAACCAAGGATATGCTGCGGGATTGCACCTTCTGGAACAAGTATAAACTAAAATGGCATCGAACTGATGCTCTGATGCGGGGCAAGGCAATGGGAAGAGAGCGGAATTGGCGCGTCGCTTTCGCGCGCACGACTGTCATATCGGTTGGCGTATCCACCGCAGCGATGACAGCGTCGCTCGCTGCCCCGGCCCAGTCACGGGATGGCAGGGTCTTGCCGCCCGTGGAAGTCGCCCCTCCCGCCCAGCGGAAGCCGGGGCGTGCTGCAACTCCTGCCCATCAGCCGGTGGCGGCACGCTCCCGCCCGGCCCGCCGGCAGGCGGCGCGTCCCGCCTCCGGCATCCGTTCGGCCGCTTCGCGCGAGGCTGCGCCCCTTGCGCCTGTCAGTGCGCAGGGCGCGCCTCGCACGGCCCAAGGCGGCAGCGGCACCAGCGACCCCTATGCCGGCATGGTGAATCCACCCACGACGGTCGGATCGAAGACGCCGCTGGCACAGCGCGAGATCCCGCAGACTCTCGGCGTCATGACGCAAGCGCAAATCCAGCAGCAGAATATCCAGACGCTGGACCAGGCATTGCAATACACGCCCGGCGTGACGGTTCTCCAGAGCGATTCCGACCGCTATCAATTCTATGCGCGAGGCTTTCCGATCTCGTCGCTGCAGATCGACGGCTTGCCGGTGGTGATGAACCCGAACCTTTCGCAGACATCGAGCACCGGAGCCCCCAACCTGACCGCGTTCGACCGGATCGAGGTGCTCGACGGACCTGCGGGGCTTTACAACGGCTTCGGCAGCGCGGGAGGGGCGATCAACCTCGTGCGCAAGCGCGCGCCCTATGAACTTGCCGCCTCGGCCGAGGCGAGGCTCGGCACGTTCGACACGCGCGGCGCGCTGATCGATATCGGCGGACCGTTGAATGCCGAACGCACGGTTCGCGCACGGTTCGTGGCCGATCTGCAGAACCAGGACCTCACGCAACATACCACGTGGCGGCGCGATCAGTCGTTCTTCGGGACGGTCGAGGCCGATCTGACGCCCGACACCCTCGCACGCTTCGGCGCCAGCCACAGCGAGCGGACGCAGCATTCGGTCTGGCAAGGCAGCCCGGTTTATATGGGCAACATCGTCGTGCCGTCCCGGTCCACTTATTTCGGCGCCGACTGGAACCGAGGGGCCTACGACGCCACCGACGTCTACGCATCCGTCGAACATAAGTTCGACAACGGCTGGCTTCTGAAAGGCGCCGGGGATTATACCTGTTACAAGAGCCAGATCATTCAATCCGACATATACACTTTCGTCAATCCGGCAAACAACCTTGCAACGATTGGTTCAAACAACAAGCAAGGATATGAGAGCAACAAGAGCTTTGATGTTTTTGCGTCCGGTCCTTTCCAGCTTCTTGGCCGCGAACATCAGTTGACTCTGGGCGTGAACTACACCTCGATGAACGAATGGCAGCGGACAAAGTACGGCCCGGACGGCGACGATTTCAACAGCAGAATCGTGAATGTCTATAATATTTTCTACCCCTATCCGGTCTGGCTCGGCCTTCCGACGGATACCGACGCCAACAAGACCAACACGAGTCAGGTCGGCCTTTACGGCAATACGCGGCTTCGCATCACCGACGACCTGACCGCAATCGTCGGCGGCCGTGTTTCATGGTGGAAGTCGGACTTCATCCCTGATGCAGTCTACAACTACGATAACTACGCACCCACGCATGATACGTATAACGCAAAGGTGACGCCGTATGGCGGCCTCGTCTACAAGCTGAACGATACCTATTCCGTATACGGCAGCTATTCGACGATCTTCCAACCTCAAACTCTTTATGATGCAGCCGGGAAGCTCATCCCGCCCTTGGAAGGGATCCAATATGAAGCGGGCATCAAGGGAGAATATCTGGACGGCAAGCTCAACACATCGCTCGCCCTCTTCCAGGTCACGCAGAAGAACCGGGCGGCGCTCGACCCAAACTACCCCCTCGACAGCTTCTACATTGCGCAGGGGAAGGCTCGGACACGGGGAGTCGATGTCCGTGTGAGCGGGCAGCTCGCAGAGGGGTGGACCCTTAATGCGGGCTACACGTACAACGACAGCAAATATCTCGACAAGGACAGCTTCGACACCCAATCGTCAGCCTTCTCGCAGATCGCGCCGATGCATATCTTCAAGCTGTGGACCAATTATCGCCTGCCCGGCCCCTACGACAGGTGGCAGGTCGGCGCCGGGATCAATGCGACGAGTTCCCTCTATTACGAGAACACCTATGGCCGCTTGACGCAAAAAGGTTACTTCACCGCCGATGCGCGGGTCAGCTACGCCTTCACCGAGAAAGTATCTCTTAATCTGAATGTGACGAACATCTTCGACAAGGAATATTTTGCGCCGTTGCGCCGAAGCGTGTTCTGGGGCGACCCGCGCCGGGTCACGCTGACCCTTCGAGGAAGCTTCTGAGTGATCGGACGAGCAAGGCCATGTCTCGTCCGGCGATCTTCCGCGCGGTGAGGCTCCGTGCGGCAATGGAGCCTGTGGAACTCGCCCGGGCCGGGCGCAGCGCGCCGGGCTTGACTCGCCGCCATTGCATGGGAGGCTTCGCGTGCGGATTTGCGGCGATCCGTCCCGGCGGCTCGGCGGCTGGGGCGGCGGCGGTGCATCCACGGATCGCGACGCCCGATCGGGCCGGCACCCAGACGCTGCTTTCCCTGGGGCTGACGCCCTCGGCCGCCGTCTCGAAAGAGTTCTACGACTCGATGGGCGCGACGCCGGCCATGCCGGGAAGCGTCGTCAGCTGCGGCAACCCTGTCGAACCAAATCTGGAGGTGCTGGCGCAGCTTCACGTCGACCTGATCGTCACCGGAACCATTCCGCCCGATGGCCGCGACGTCCTGGCGCGGGTGGCCCCCGTCTTCCATCTCGATATCTATACGGGGCGGGACGGCGCCCTCGCCAGGGCCGGGGACGAGACCTTGAGGCTGGCCCGGCTTCTCGGCATCGAGGCGGCCGGCCACGCCTATGTCGCCGACCTCGCCCGCACGATCGATCGGGAGGCGGCGCGGCTGAGGACCCGGCCGCGGCGCGCCGTCTATATCGTCGGCCTCGCACCGGACGGCCGCAACATGACCGTCTACGGTCGAAACAGCATCATGCACGACGTGATGGTCGCTCTCGGCGTCGGGAACGCCTGGACCGGCCCGACCGGAGGAGCCGGCTTCACGAATACCGGCATCGAGGAGCTGGCGCGGAACCCCAAGGCGGACATCCTGCATATCGATTACGGCGCCGGCACCGATGCCGCGCTGGCGAAACTGGCTGCAAGCCCGTTCTGGACCAACCTGCCGATGGTCCAGGCGGGCCGGGTTCGTCGCGTTCCGCGTTTCGAGGTCTTCGGCGGCCTGCCGTTGGCCGCGCAGTTCGCAACGCTGCTGGCCGATGCCCTGCTCGGCGAGCGAGCGGCATGAGCCGGGCGATCGCGATGCCGGGCCGGTTGCGTTCGAGCGGGGTGGCCGGTCCGGCCGGGATGACGGCCCTCCTGGCGGCGGCGGCGCTCGATCTCGCGCGCGGCGTCGAGGGCTGGCGCCTCGATGCGTGGAGCGA
>NZ_DAOLAJ010000014.1:0-54168 GCF_035325185.1 Enterovirga sp.
CCGCCTCTGCGCAGGCCAGGTTCTTCCTCCAAGAGAATCCAAGCTTAACCCGACAGCTTCAGAGCGCCGGCAGCCTCGATGAAGCCAACAGGCTCATGGCCAATGCCTGGAAGTTCAAGGGCTACGACGGCTCAACCGCCGAATTCGGCGCCCGGCTCGGCTCTTCCCGATCGTACCTCGATCAGTTCGGCATAGGCTCACGCGCCGATCTCAGCAACAGCACGGTCGATTACAGCGCTGCGCTCAAGAGCGCGCAGGATTCGACCGAACAGGCGTCGAAAGCCTTGACCGACCTCGGCCAGTCGGTGGGACAGATCCCGGGTGCGGCTTCGTCGGCGGAGAGCGGGCTGGCGTCGTTCGCCTCGTCGCTCTTCAACTTCAGGCCCGGAGGCAGCGGGATCAATCTCGGCAGTCTGTTCGGAGGCGGAGTGGGCGAGTCAGCCGTGCCCGCGGGCGGAGACTGGTTCGCCGTCGGCGGCTATACCGGCCCCGGCGGGCGCTACGAGCCGGCCGGCGTCGTCCACCGTGGCGAGTATGTCTTCTCGGCCTCCGCCGTGGATCGCATTGGCCTCGGAACCCTCGACGCCATGCATCGCGGGCTTCCGGGCTATTATAAGGGCGGGCTCGCTGACTCTATGGCCGCATCTGCGCTTGAGCCTAGCGGAAACGGAGGCAAGCCCATGATTTTCGTGAAAGCTGCTGCATGACGGCAATAGCGATGTGGGTTGGCCCCAGCGAAATCGCCGTCGCTTCGGACGGCGTCGCCTATGACTATGGCGGCACCGTGCGTCAGATCCATGCAAAACAGATCGTAGACCTTGCCTGGGGTGCTGTTGTCACAGCATCGGGCTCGGGCGGTGTGTTGGATTATCTCCGCCATTATCGACCCGCCACCCTTTGGATTCGACGAATTCCTGAGGGTTCTTCCGGATGCGGGCCGCTGGATAATGCAGCAGATCGCCGACAGACGACTCGTCGGTGATGTCGATGGCTCCAGCCCCCCAGGGTTCCAAATGCTCATCGGGGGGGTTTCAGACGAGCGCCAGCGCTATGAGGGATATTGGTTCGGTTCGGTATCCTTTGAGAGCGAGGGTAAGACGATCGAGGCATTCACGCCCGTTCCGGTGCAGGCTTTTGCCAAGCCTGAAGCGTCAGAAGAGGCGCTGAAGGAGGTTGGGCTTTGGCCGATCCCGGCGACAATCGACGATCCTTTGAACTTTGCAATCGGATTGATGGACGCACAGCGGCGAACGCCAATGTTGCTGCATAACCAAGTTGATGGCCCGCGAGGCTATGGCGTCGGCGGGTTCTGCCAAATCACGAAGTTTCGCAAAGACCTTGTCACAACCTTTTTTGCCAAACGTTGGCCCGATAAGATCGGTGAGAAGATCGACCCGACGTCGGGCTATAGCTTTACGAGCTATCCCGATCTCCTGGCCGATGAGGGCGAGGACGAGAAAGTCGGATGAAACTCGCCGCCGTCGCGTCGTTCCTCATCATCGCGGCGATCGTCGCGGCGCCGCTCTGTCGGTGATCGGATCGGGATGAGGATGGGTTAGAACGAGTAAGATCGCGCTGGCATTGGCCAATGGGAGCATCCTGGCAGACTCGACCGGCAATCGACGCCGTGGAATCTTACGTCGGACGACAAGGGATTGCTTAGGACATGGCGAGAGGGGAGCGGGGCACCCAAATCATTCTGGGCGCATTGAACATTGTAGCCAGCCCGCATCCCGAAGGGATTTACCTCCGGCTGCTTGAGTCATCTGCTGACATAGAGATCGAACTATACGGAAATGATTGGGCTAAAATCACCAAGCCCTTAGCCCGCGCCGGACATCCCGATCATTTTCTGGGTCAAATACTCGTCTGGACGCATGTCGACAAGTCAGGGAGATGGATCCACAAAAACAAAAACAAAGAGGCTACTGATGAGGACAAGGCTGGGATTACTATCCCCGATCCTCTTCAGCCGAATTTTCGGCCTTTCAGCTATGGATTTATATTATCAAAGCACCGTCTAGTGGTAGAATACAAAAACGAGTTCGGCGATAGATTCGGAGCGAAGAGAGCGGAGCGATTTTTTGCAAGATTATTTTCAAAGGAGACTTTAGGGCACGAATTCCCAGAGGTTTCCGTCACAGCAATACCCGAGGATGACACCATTCAAAAGATCTTGTCGATACCCCGGTTGCGACGGCTTGAGATTCACCTGCGCCGGCCTAATCCAGACGATCTTTCAGACGATGTTGCTAGGATATTAGCGGAACTCGAGGAGCAAGGCGCAAAGAGCCAAGATATAATTCTGACCAAGGCACCTAAGATAGATAGCCTTACGCCTAACGAAGAGACTGTGAAGCTCGCCAAAGTTGCGGCCGAAAATGGCTACGTGAGGGGTAGAGGAGCGAGCAATGATGGAACCGTTCTCGACGAGTCGACTAAAGAGCACCCTAAATCTCTGGTGGTGTCGGTCAGTGCGGATCAGTCTGCGAATGTACGCTTTCGCAATGCGATGGAGAGGTTCTAACGCGTGGCGGAACCAGTCTAAGCAGTTCCATAGAGCATATGTACTCTATGGTGGCGCTGCTGCCATTGTCAGATCGCCTTATCTTCACGTCGCCGCGGGTGCGGCTCTTGTCCTGTGCCTCCTCCCATCTCGTATTCGTTTTGGCGAAGTCGGACTTACCGTTCTGCCTAACCTTCTGGGTTTTACCATCGGCGCCATGGCAATTGTCCTGTCCGTCAGTTCGAGCAACATATTCATAAGTCTGGCTGAACACGGCAAGCCAGACTCTTTTTTTATGAAGCTTGTTGCGAATTTTATGCATTATATCATAGTTCAAGCGCTAACTATCGGTTGTTGTGTGCTTGAGAAGGGCTTCCTGGAGGTTTTTTGGCCGCTAAATTACATATCAGCTACGATGTTCATATATTCTATACTTACTCCGGTTGCGATAGGAACGCAGTTGTTCCAGATGGCTAGCATCTATAATGCCTCAGCAAGCCTGAAGAAGAGCGCAGCCGAGACCTGCACAAGCGATGATCCTCACCACGGACCATCCGAAAGGTAGTGCTGTCTTCGTAATCCTACGGCCGTCGGCTCGGCTGCGAGGTGGGCTGAGCTGGGCTTCCGGTCAGAAGATCACGTGTAGCAGCTTATACGTCGCGCCGGCCACGAGGCCCGCGAGCGCTGCATTGTCGACCGCGGTGGCGTGCGCCTCCCATGCTGCCACCCCGTGCGAAGTCTTTGCCGTTGCGAGGGAGAGGATAGCGAGAACGAGCCTCATTCCCCTGCCTTTCGCTTCGCCCGAGCCCACGCAGGAACCGTCAGGCCGCTTTACGGGACGGCGTCGGAACAGCCCGGCCCATCTCATGGGCGCCTTCGATCCAAGCTTCGATCGCGTTGCGGACGTTCGCGAGGGCGAGGTGATGGACACCGGAAATCCCGGCATCCAAAACGCCATCCCCCGCGCGCATGGAATGGCTCAGATTTGGATCATGTGCCCGAATGCCGGAAATCACGGCATTTTCGCCCGTTTCGACGGAAACCTCTGCCGGGCCGAGTTGGGCCCGGCGGAGAGGGCCGCGCAGACCTCGCGCCGCAAGGAGATCTATGAGGCGCTGCATCCGGCGACGTCCCATGGCGCAACCGGGAAGGGGCGGCCAAAGAGTCGCCAAATTGGCGACTCTAACGAACCCGAGCGCTTCACCGCTTCCACCGCCAATGCCACCGGGCGTTCCGAGCGAGAGGGTCTGCACAGAAGCCATCGACCTGATCCGCGGTACCGATCTCGACAGGGTTGGTTCCCCCGATCTGGGGAATCGCCTCGCTCCCCAGATTTGGGGACTGGGGGGCCGCGGCTCCGCCCGCCGCTTCGCCTTCGGCTCCTCGGGGGCAGGGTCCATGCCCACAGACGCGCGCAGAACACTGCGGACTCGGTTCTGCCAGCCCTTGCCGGCCGACTGCAACGCCGCCAGCAGCTCCGGTTCAACCCTCACCGGCAACTGCACCTTGGCAGGTAGCTTGCCGGGACCGCGCTGGCCGGGAAGCCGCTTCACGAATTCAGAGAGAGGGGCGGCGCGCTCGCTGCCGTCTTCGGCCGCATGACGCCGAATATCCGCCTGCGTCGTCGCGCGCATCTTCGCCCGGTCCATCGAAGCCAGAGCCCTCTCCCGGTCGATCACCCGCCCCGCCGGCTTCTTGCTTTCCGCTTCCATCGTTCCACCTCGTCGTCCTCTGCGAGGCGGGCGGAGATGATCCAGCGATAGGGCTCGCGATCCGTGTAGACGACGAAGAGAATCTCCCCATCGACCTCGCCGATCGCCTGCATGCGCGTCTCGCCGTAGTCTTTCCGCCTGTCCTCGGCTTCCACCGTGATGCCATCGAAAATCAGGGCGGCGACGTCGAAGCCGAAACCCCGCTCAGCGCGGTTCCATTCGTCCTTGTCGTCGTCCCAATCGAAGAGCATTGCTTTTCGTAAGACGGAAAGAGGCGCCGGTCAATAGCTTTTCGTAAGACGGAAAGGAGAATGCAGACGCGCGGGATGAGATACGCATCACGATTTCGTGACTGGCAGTTCCGAGTTTCGCCTCGCTTGCGCCGTCACGCGCTCACCCCAGCATCCCCTTCGCCTTGAGCCATTCCGTCACGATCCGGCGGATCAATTCGGATCGGCTCGGCTTGTCGTCCTCGGCGGCGGCCGCGGCGTCGAGGGCGGCCGTCATTTCCGGAGGCATGCGGACACCCGTCATGGGGTCGGTGCCTGTCGCAGGGCGCCCTAGTTTACGTTTAACGGGAATTGACATTACAGCTATTTACGTTAAACGCAATTGCGAGCCGGGGCAAGGATTGCAGCCTCGCCGCCGGCTCTAACCCCACCCGAACTTAAAGGGAGTTCAGGGCATGGCTACGTACGCCAATAGCACACCCGCGCCCGAAGATGGCGCCCATCATCGCACCCGCCGCGCCGTCGAGGCGCATATCGAATGGCTGATCGCTCTTCTCGACGATCTCGACGACGATCCGGACCTTGAAGACGATGGGACGGCTGAAGAGGAGCCCGATGCCGAGCCGTCCATCGGCTGGCCGGAGAGCTTCGGTCGCACGCCCATCAGCTGCCACCGCCTGATGTACTACGACACGGGCGAAGAGGAGCACACCGCGCCGGAGCGGGCTGGCCGGGGTTATCCGTACCGAATCGCTCCCGACGACGCCGAGGACACCCACGACGCCGAGGCGATGGACGAGGACGGTTCCGAGACCGGGCCGAGCGACAACGGCATCGCGGACGCCGGCGGCGCGGCCGAGCAGTTCTTCGGCTTCGTCCACGGCAATGTCGAGATGACCCGCGACATGCCGGGCGGCGATGTAATCGGTGCCGATGAAGGCCGGGGAGGTGTCCGATGACCGGCCCCTCGGATCGCCGCGGCTTCCTCCGCGGCCTCGTCTCGCTTCCGCTGATCGGCGGCTGCGTGACGCTCATCGGCCAGCCCACGGCGGCAGCCGTGCCCGTCACCGAAGCCCTGATGGCAGAGTATGCCAACTGGCTCGCCTTCGAGGCGTATCGGGCCGGCGTGGAGCTATATGGCCGCGAGGGGCAGCGGTCGCGAGACTGGTACGAGCACGAAGGCCCTGCTTATCGCTGGCACAAGGCAATGGACATGACGGGCGTCCGACCGTCAACCCGAGCCGCCGTCGTCCTATCGGCGGTCGGATGCGATTGGGGGCGGTCATGAGCGCGTCTCCCTCGAAGCACGTCATCAACAACGCGAAGCTCGAGAGCGCCCTCATCGACGTGCAGGGCGACGTGCTGCTCCTTGATCTCGCCATCGAGGACATGGGGATGGGCGACGCCTGGGGCATCATGAGCCGGGTGCCGCTGGACGGCTACAAGCTGTTCCTGCTTACCAACGAGCAGGTCCGCGCGATCCGCCACGCGATATGCCGGCTCAGGGGCAGCATCGACGAAGCCGCGATCGAGTTCTGGGGCCGCGAGCTGGCGTTCAACGCATGACCCGCCACCTCCGCGACCTCGTGCTCCGCAAGATCCGGCAGGCCCGCCGGCTGCACGACGTGGCCCTTCGACACTGAGAGGTTTCATGATCTTCGCCCCGGTGGCTCCAGCCGCTGGGGTAAGCTTGAAACGAAAGAGGAGCGCATGGTGCGAGAGGAGGAGCTTGAGAGGGCGGCTGCGATGATGGCTTACATCGTCGTCCGACACGGACCGCGCTATGCGCCCATCTTCGATTTCCTGGCGACGGAGCTTGAGAGGATGCGCGCCGACGGTGGCGATCCCGTCGAACGAGCGAGACGCTACCTTCAGAATCATTCGCTCATGGCGATCAAGGGATCTCGGGCCGGCGAATGCGACGCCGAGCAAGGCGGTGACACGGATGTGACACGACCGAAACTGTCAGTGACACGAAAATCTAGAAGATAGTGATTTCAGTGAGTTAGCTGGCTGGGGGACGAGGATTCGAACCTCGACTAACGGAGTCAGAGTCCGCTGTTCTACCGTTAAACTATCCCCCAACGTAAGACGTTGAGATCGCTTGATTTATCTCATCGCTTCACGAGCCGGCAAGTCAGTGTCCGCAGACTCGCTGCCGGAGCGGTTCCATTAGGCGGCTTCGGGCCTTGCGTCAACGCTCGCCGGGTTGCTTTCCCGGGCGATCGGGTGAAGCGGGCTGCCGGTCATCCCTCTGTCATTCCGGCCCTTGTCATTCCCGGCGGCCCGAAGGGCCGAGATGGGAATCCGGAGCCGCAGGCGAGCCCTCCTGGATCCCCTCTCCCTCCGCGGAGTTTACTTCGGGCCGGCCGAGGATGACAGAAGGAAGCTTCAGGCGCTCGCCCTGGGCCGCTTTCCGGGCAGCGTCAGCCCTTGTGGGGCTCGAGGATGTGGATGGAGCGGCTCGCCAGGAGATCCTTCGTCCTGGCGCCGTATTCCTTCATGTGGGGAGAGACGCTGTGGGCGGCGAGATCGGCCATCGTCTCCCATTTCTCCACCACGACAAAGGTGTCGGGGCCGAAGGCGGCCTGGGCGGGGCCCGCATCGGCGGCATCGACGGTGGGCACGTACTCGACGCAGCCCTTCTCGGCGAGGACCGCGGGCACGTTGGCGTGGAAATGCCGGAGCACCTCGTCGCGCTTGCCCGGCTTGGCCGTGAGGACGGCGATGACATGGATCATGGATGCTTCACTCCCGATGCGGCGCCAGGCCCGACGCGGCCCGGCGAAGCATCCTCCTGCCGGACAGGCGCCGGGATGCCAAGGCGTGCCGTGCAAGTGGCACTTGCGCGGCACGCCTTATCGGCCGGGAGCGGGGCCGGTCAGCGGGTGGCGAACTTGATCGTCAGCGAGCCGCGAGCCTGGAAGCCGGGGCTGTAGTTGAGATCAAGATAGCGAATGTAGCGCACGTTGCCGACATTCGCGAGGGTCAAGTCACCGCGAATCCAGTCATTGTACTGGTAGGAGGCGAACAGGTCGACGAGCGTATACGCCTTCGCCGGATAGATGGACGTCGTGTCCGGGACGTTGAGCCGTGAAGCGAAATGCGTCACGCGGGCGCCTACCGTCAGCTTATTGTCGAGGAAGCGCAGGCCGAGCGAGCCGCCGATCTTGTCGGGAGCGATCGTCGTGAGGGTCTCGCCCGTCGTCTTGTTCTTGCCGTCGGTATGCCCATAGAAGACCGAGGCGAAGCCTCTTCCCCAATCATAGGCGCCCTCGGCCTCGACGCCCGTGATGTCGGCTTTGGCGATGTTCACATATTGCTGGTTCTGGATCGGGATCTGGCAGAAGGCGAAGGGCTTGGTCCGCCCGGCGCAGAAGGAGTTGAAGAAGGCGCCGGGGATGACGGACAGGTAATAGGTCGGCCCGACGCCCGTCATGTCGATGTAGTTGTCGACGCGGTTCTGGAACACGACCACCTTGCCACGGAACTTGTCGCCGTCGGTCAGGAGGTCGTCGAGCTTGATGTTGACGCCGCCTTCCGTGTTGTGCGCCGTCTCGGGCTTGAGCGCGGGGTTGGGCAGGATCGTGAAGGCCGGGAACGGATGGACGCCGGAAATCAGCGTCTCCGTGATGGTGGGCGCGCGATAGCCCTCGGCATAGGTGCCGTAGAACTCGATCCACGGGAAGGGCGAGATGCCGATCGTCCCGCGCGGCGAGACGCGGTCGCCGTCCGACTTGTAGGGGCCGCCCTTCAATTCATAGGAATCGTAGCGTGCCGCCGCCACGGCGCGGAACCAAGTGTCGTAGCGCATCTCGTCCTGGACGAAAGCGCCGAGAAGCCGGCGCTCGCCCGAGGGCGTGAAGGCGGTGAGATAGCCGCCGGCCTGATCGGAAGTGTGGACCTTGTCGAAGACGCCGTCGCCGCCGAAGGTGAGGGCGTGGCTGATGGGCCCCGTGTCGAAGCGGGAGGTGTTGTAGATGTCGAAGCCGCGCGTATCGAGATTCGCCCGGGTCTTGTCGCCCGGCCGCACGCCGAGATCTGTATAGGTGCCGTCCGAATCCGACGCGATGAAAGTTTGCCCCTGATTGGTCCGGGTATAGTATCCCTTCACGTTCAGGTCGAACAGCTTGTTGTCGGCCGGGTTGAACCTGTAGCCGAGCGTATAGGTCTGCGTGTCGAGGTTGGTCCCGAAGCGCGCGCCGCTGGACGACGTTCCGTTATTCGTGAAATCGTATTTCTGGATGAGCGCCGTGGCGCTGAGCTGGTGGCCCTCGGCCGGGTTGACGTTGACCTTGAAGTTGCCGGCCCGGAGTTCGCTGCCGGTATCGGGGATGATGGTGCCCGCGCCGTCCTTGTAGTTGTAGTTGTTGCGCAGCACGAACTGGCCGAAGGCGTTGACCGCGTTGTCGGGCAGGCGGAAGCCGGCCGCCGTCGAGTTGAGGAAGCCGGCGCCGTTGGTGCCGCCCCCGATGGTCTGCTCGACGCCCGCCATCTCGTCGGGCTTGAGGATGTCGTCGATCCCCTTCGTGCGGAAGGCCACCACGCCGCCGATCGCGCCCGATCCGTAGATGGTCGAGACGGGGCCGCGGGTGATGTCGACCCCGCCGATCAGGGCCGGATCGAGGAAGAAGGTGCTCTGGGGGCCGTGGCCCGTGACCTGGAAGTTCTGGCGGGCGCCGTCGACGAGCACGTTGACGCGGCCGAAATCCTGCATGCCGCGGATATTGATCGCCTGGGCGGGGCTGTTCGGGTTGGAGGCCGTGTTGACGCCCGGGACCTGCTGCAACAGGTCGGAGACCGTGTTCGGCTGGATCTCGCGCATCTGCTGCTGCGTAATCACGGTGGCGCCGCCGAGCGTGTCGATGGCCGGAGTGTCCGTCTTGGTGGAGGTGGCGCTGAACTCGTCGAGCTGAACCGGCGGCAGGACCGGCGTCTCGGAGGAGGGAGCCGGCGTGCGGTTCACCGTGTTGGTCCGGCCGAGCGGACGCTGCGGCCGGGCGACCGCCCGGTGCACGACGGGCTCGGGAGCGGCCCGGACCGGAGCCGCCCGGCGCGCCGCCGGCGGCGTGACGGTCACCGGCGGCAGGGCCGTGCTGGAGCCTTCGGCCGGCGTGGTGCTCTGCGCCTGGGCCGCGCTCAGCGTCAGAAGGGACACGCCCACGAGGGCGAGAAGGCGGTGGGACGCGATGGACATGACAAAACTTCCAGCAGCGAGATCATCCGGCTGGCTGGCTGGGTCCGTCCCGGCTGGCTGGCTGGCTGCCGCGAATGCGACTGCGCGGGGAGAAATGCGAGGCCGGGCCGCGCAGCGTCAAGCGATCTGCCCTAGAATAGACTTAATCGAATGTAGATCTGCGAAAAGATAGATTTCTTCCAAAATAGAGGCTAAGCGAGCGTCCCGGCTGGACAAGTCTGGGGGAAAAAGGCGCTGCTCGCGTCGGCACCGGTTGTTTCCAGCCGGTCAAGAGCCGCCGCCTCTGTGACAGTGCTGCAACAGAGTGGCCGGTCAGATACGCTGCGGCAGCAGGAAGGGCCGGCCGGCGGGAGGCACGGTTCCGACCCTCAGGGGCACGCCGAAAACCTCCGCGATCATCGAATCGGTGACGACCTCTTCAGGCGTCCCCCGTGCGGCCGCGCGGCCCTTCGACATGACGAGGATCTCGTCCGCGAAGGCCGCGGCGAGGTTCAGGTCGTGCAGGACGGCGAGCACGGCGACCCCCTCGCGCGCGAGCCCCGCGGCGGCCTCCAGCAGGGAGAGCTGGTGCTTCAGGTCGAGGCTCGCGATCGGCTCGTCGAGCATCAGGACCTGACGCTCGGCGACCGTGCGGCCGGCGGCGAGCTGGGCCAGCACCCGCGCGAATTGCGTGCGCTGCTGCTCGCCTCCCGACAGGCTCTGGAAGGTCCGCTGCGCGAGATGGGCGACATCGGCCCGCAGCAGCGCCTCCGCGACGATCGCCAGCCGCCGGCGGCGGTCGAGGCCGCGCCCGATGCCGTCGACGCCGATCCGCACGATCTCGCCCGCGGTGAAGGGGAAGGCGAGGCGCGAGGCCTGCGGCAGCACGCAGCGCAGGCAGGCGAGCCGCCAGGGCGGGATGGCGCGCGCATCCGCGCCTTCATAGGTCACGCGCCCGGAATCGGGCGGATTCTCACCGGAGAGCAGCTTGACGAGGGTGGATTTGCCGGCCCCGTTCGGGCCGACAATGACGGTCATCCGTCCCGGCGCGAGATCGAGCGAGACGCCTTCGACGAGGGTCGCGCCGCCGATCCGGTAGCCGACGCCCTCCGCTTGCAGGATGGCGGTGCTCATGCGTCCAGCACCGTGTTGCGGCGCAGGAGCAGCCAGAGGAAATAAGGCGCGCCGAGAAGGGCGGTCACGATCCCGATCGGCAATTCGGCCGGCGCCACGACGACGCGCGCCGCCATGTCGGCACAGACGAGCAGGATGCCCCCGCCCAGGGCCGAGGCCGGCAGCAGGAGGCGGTGGTCGGGCCCGATCGCGAGCCGGATGATGTGCGGCACGACGAGCCCGACGAAGGAGATCAAGCCGGACACGGCGACGGCGGCGCCGACCGAGACCGCCGTGAGCACGATGATGAAGCGCTTCGTCCGCTCGACGGCGATGCCGAGATGGAAGGCTTCCGCCTCGCCGAGGACGAGGGCGTTGAGCGCGCGCGCCGCGAGCGGCGCGAGGCAGAGGGGAAGGGCGATCAGCGGTCCGACCACGGCGAGCTTGCTCCAGGTCGCGCCTCCGACAGAGCCGAGCGTCCAGAAGGTCAGGTCCCGGAGCTGGCGGTCGTCGCTGAGGAAGCTGAGAAAGCCCGTAACCGCGCCCGCAAGCGCCGAGATCGCGATGCCGGCGAGAAGCATGGTCGCGATCGAGGTGCGGCCCCGCCGCGTCGCGATGCCGTAGAGGATGGCGGTCGCCGCGAGCGCGCCGAGGAAGGCGGCGACCGGCAGCACCGCGAAGGGAAGGGGACCGGCCGTGAAGGTATGGCCAAGCACGATCACGCAGGCCGCGGCAAGCGCCGAGCCCGAGGAGACCCCGACCAGGGCCGGATCGGCGAGTGGGTTGCGGAACAGCCCTTGCAGGAGCCCTCCCGCCGTGGCGAGGGCCGCCCCGACCAGGAGCCCGATCAGGGTCCGAGGCATGCGGATGTCGAACAGGATCACCGCGTCGCGGGCGGTGGCCGGATCGGCAAGTCCCGCCTCGCGGCCCCGCGCCACGATGGCCGCGACCCGCGCCAGCGGCAGGGAGACGGCGCCCGTGCCGAGGGAGGCGAGCGCGGCGAGGACGAGCCCGGCGGCGAGCACGCCCAGCACGAGCCCCGTGCGCAGGCGGCCTTCCGGGGATTCGAGGATGCCCCGCCGCCGGGCCGTTCGCACGGCCGCTTCGCCGCTCATCTCTCCGCTCGCCCGGCTTTCAGGTCCGGGTACAGGGCGAGGAGCAATTCGCGCGCCGCATCCGGCGTGCGCGGCCCGAAGCCCAGGAGATAGAGTCCGTCCATGGAGACGAGGCGCTTGTGGCGCCCGGCCGGCGTCTGCGACAGGGCGGGCTCGTCGAAGAGGTCGGCAGGGGGCGTTCCGCCGGGGCCGTGTTCCATCATGACGACGATGTCGGGAGAGGCCGCGACGATGGCCTCGTCGGTCATGAGCTTGTAGCCCTCGATGGCGGAGGCGACGTTGCGCGCGCCGGCAAGGGCCAGGATGCCGTCCGCGGTGGTGCGGCGTCCTCCGGCCATGATCCGCCCGTTCTGCATGGAGAGGATGAACAGGGCCCCGGCCGGCTCGCGGATGCGGCTGCGCAGGGCGGCGAGGTCTGCGAAGCGGCGGCTCGTCTCCCCGGCCAGCTTCTCGCCCTGCTCCACCCGGTCGACGGCGCGGGCGGTAGCCCGGATCCGCGCCAGGACGCCCTCCTCGGTCGGGTCCTCCGGCACCATCACGAGCGGCACGCCCGCCTCGCGGACGAGCTTGAGCGCGTCGGGAGGCCCCGCACCCTCAGCCGCGATGACGAGGGTGGGGCGGACCGACAGGACGCCCTCCGCCGAAAGCTGGCGCATATACCCGACATTCGGCTTCGAACTCATGGCCTCGGGCGGATAGAGGCTCGTCGTGTCCACGGCGACGATGCTGTCGCCGAGGCCGAGATCGTAGAGGATCTCGGTCACCGCGCCACCGATCGAGACGATCCGCGGCGCGGCCGGGTCGGCGAGGGCGGCGGCCGGCCGCGAAGCGACAGCCAGCCGCAGGGCGAGGACGCCCAGCGCGCCGCCGATCAGGAGGCGCCGGGAGGGGAGGGGGGGGCGGCTCATTTGGTCAGAATCAGCTTTCCGCTCTGCGTCTGGCGCAGCCGATAGGGCTCGCCCTTGTGGACGAGAATCACCTCCCGCTTCGTTCCGAACAAGGTGCTCGTGTCGAACGTGGGAGGCCGTTGCTCGCGACCTTCCGGCTTCGCATGGCCGGCGCGTCGGTCGGGGTCGCCGTCCGTCATTACTTCGGTTCCTGGCTCGAAATATTTACGGGCGGAATTGCTATTTTTGTTTAGAAAAATCAAAAACAGACGACTTTCCGCTTGCCATCGGATTAGATCGGCGGCTAAGCGCTGGCAAGCGCGCCGATCGCTGCCGTGCGATCCGACTTTTTGGAGGTGCCTCATGTTCATTGCGATGAACCGCTTCAAAGTGTTCAAGAATGCGGCGGAGGAGTTCGAGGCGATCTGGAAGAACCGCGACAGCAGCCTCAACGAGATGGCCGGCTTCGAGGGCTTCCACCTGCTGCGCGGGCCGGAGACGCCGGACTACATCCTCTATTCGTCCCATACGACCTGGCGCTCGAAGGCCGATTTCGAGGCGTGGACCAAGTCCGAGCAGTTCCGCAAGGCGCATTCGCGCGCCCCGAGCAGCATCCCGCTCTATGACGGCCATCCCCAGTTCGAGGGGTTCGAGCCCGTCCAGACGCTGCCCGCCACGGGCCCCAAGGAGGTCGCGGCTTGAGCGCGGTCGCGGAGAAGCTGGACGGCACGGCCGAGCGGCTGCGCGCGGCCGTCGCCGCCGATCCTGGCGGCGTGCTGGAGAACATCGCCCGCAACGAGGGCGTCTCCTACCGCGCCGTCCTCGACATCCTGCCCGAGGGGCAGGCGGTAGCCTTTCCCGGAAGCGCGTTCGAACGCGTCTGGGAGAGCCTCGTCGGCTGGCCCGGCGAGGTGACCTTCATCGTGCATACGGCGGACGGCGTCTTCGAGACCCGCGGGGCGATCCCGCCGGGCACCACGGGCCGGGGCTATTTCAACATCCACGGCGACAGCCCGATCGGCGGACATATCCGCGCCGACAGGTGTGCGGCGATCTATTTCATCGACCGTCCCTTCTTCGGCCGCCGCTCCTGCTCCGTCCAGTTCGTCAATCATGACGGGACGGCGATGTTCAAGGTCTTCGTCGGGCGCGGGGCCGACCGCGAGCTGGATGCCGGACAGGTCCGCCTTTTCGAGGACATGCGCTCGGCGGGCGCGTAGAAGGCAACGTTCCGGCGCCTTGCGAGGCGCCGGGGTTGCGGCACCCTGCCCGGTCCTCGGGAGGGTGGAAGCACAAAACGCCCATGACGAGGCGGGTGCCGCGCAAGCTAACGGGTCAGCCCGCTTATGATGCGGTGCGGCATAATCGCCGGAGCGCCGGGCGGGATGCCGATCGGGTGGATTGCCCGTGCAATTCGTTTCTTCCGCGATATGCTTTGGGCATGGCCGCCGACCTCCTCACCGAGATCGTCTCGCCCGACCGTCGCCTCACTGCGCTCGCGGCCGGACCCGAAGAGGGGCCGCCCGTGCTGTTCCTGCATGGGGTCGGGGGCGGGGCGCGGCTCTGGTCGCGCCAGCTCCGTGACCTCGGGGCGCGCGGCTACCGCGCCATCGCCTTGAACCTTCCGGGCCATGGCGGCTCCGCGCCGGTCGAGCCGGCGAGCGTCGGCCTCTACGGCGACATCCTGGCCGGCTTCATCAGCATGACGGCGCTCGCGCCGCCCGTCCTCGTCGGCCATTCGCTCGGGGGAATGGTCGTGCAGAGCTATCTGGCCGACGGCCTCGGCCTGTCGCGCGGGGTGGTGCTCGCCCATACGAGCCCGTCCTTCGGCGGACGCGATGCGGCCTGGGCCGGCGCCTTCGTCGAGACCCGGCTCCAGCCGCTCGACCGGGGCGAGACGATGGCGCAGGTCGCCGAATGGAGCGTTCCGGCGATGATGGGCCGCGACCCGCCGCCGGAAGGCGTGGCGCTGGCGCGGCGCCTGATGGCGGAGACCCCGCCTGCCACCTATCGCGATAGCCTCCTGTCCATGATCGGCTTCGACAGGCGCAGCGCCCTGGCGCGGATCGGCGTGCCGGCGCTCCTCGTCGCCGGCGTGCTGGACGAGATGGCGCCCGCCGCGACGATGGAGAAGATGGCGCAGAAGATCGCCGGCTCCGAGTTCCTGTGCCTCGAGGGCGTCGGTCATTTCGCGATGCTGGAGCGGCCGGAGGCGTTCGAGGCCGCGATCGCAGGCTTCCTGGCACGGGTCGTGCCAGTGGGCTGAAGGGGCCGCGGGCTGCCCTCGCGGCTGGCCTGCATTCCTTGCATGGCGGCGAAAGAGGGGCGGATCCAGCCCTTCCGGCCGCGATTTTCTTCGAAAGGCCGGGGAGTAGCCGCCGGATGGTCGAGCTTGCGTCACGGTTTCGTGTGCGGATCAGCACCTGGGAGGCGGCCTCGGCCCCGGGCCTTCGGCAGTGGTGTTGCTCCTTTGCGGCATGTTGCTGCCGGGGCACACTCATTTGGCCCTTGTCTTGATAAAGTCTCGTCAATTCCTCAAAGAGCGATCCGAACGGAGCCATGACTACAAGACGCACCGTGCTGGCCATGTTGATCGGCGCCCCCGTCGCCGCCTGCCAGACGAGAGCCGACGGGCCGCTCAGCCTGACTCCCTCCCAGCAGGCCGATGCCGATTACGCGCGCTGGTATGTCGGCAAGGTCCCCGATGGGGAATACGACATCCCGAAGGTCGATCGCAGCCTCCTCGATCCCGATCTCGCGCCGGTCGAGGTCGAGTATGCGAGCCATTACGCCCCGGGCACGATCGTGGTCGATATCGACCAGAAGCGCCTCTATCACGTGCTGGGCGGCGGCCGTGCCAAGCGCTACGGCGTCGCCGTGGGCCGCCAGGGCTATTCGCTCCGCGGCAGCGGCACGGTCGGGCGCAAGGCGAAATGGCCGAGCTGGACCCCCACCGCCCACATGGTCAAGCTGCGCCCGAGCCTGACGCGCTATGCCGGGCCGGGGCTCGCCAATCCCCTCGGCGCGCGCGCCCTCTATCTCTACCAGGGCGGCCACGACACGATGTTCCGCATCCACGGCACCAACGAGCCCTGGTCGATCGGCACCTCCGTCTCCTCGGGCTGCATCCGCATGCTGAACGAGGATGTCCTCGATCTCTATGACAACGTGCAGGTCGGGGCGCCGGTCGTCGTGCACCGCAACGGGCCCGCTCCGAAATCCGCCTGATATGCCGCGTCCCGGCCGGCGCGAAGCGCTTCTTCTCGGGGCGGCCTCGCTGATCGCGGTGGCCTCCTCGGGCCGCGGCCTTGCCCAGGGGCACGGCTCGGTCTCCGGCATCGCCCTCGACGAGGACGGCCGGCCCCTCGCCGGAATCCAGGTCGAGGCGGTCTACCGGACCGTCACGGCCCGCCAGCTTCCCTATGGGGGCCGGAGCATCAAGGCCGAGGGCGCGACCGGGGCCGACGGGCGCTACAGCCTCTCCCTCGCGGGTCTGCCGCCCGGCGAATATGACGCCCATGCCTATCAGGTCGTCGCGAACGGGGGACGGCGGCTCAATATCGATCTCGTGGCTTCCGATTCCTCCGGCTTCGGCTCGCACGAGACGGTCCGGCGCGACTTCCGGCGCGTCATGGTCGAAAGCTCCCCGGAGCTTCCCTATGGCAATGGCGGCGTCTTCGTCCTCGAGAACGCCGTCATGGACTTCACCGATCTCGGCGAGGCCGAGGTCACGCTCGCGCCGGCCGCCGGCGGGCGGCCGATCGTGCGGCAGGTGCGGCGGACGGGGGAGGGGCTCGTCGTCACCGGCATCCCCTTCGGAGCCTACCGGGCCTCGGTGCGGCTCGGCGCTCGGCCGCTCCTGCTGCGCCTCTGGGGGCCGGATGTCGAGGACCGCTATCGGGAGAGCGTCGAGCACGATTTCACGATGGGCTATCTCGGCAACCAGTTCCGCGTCCTCGCCAAGCCGGCAGGGTGACGGAATCGCGGAAGTTTCGGGGCCCGGACCCGCTTCACCGCCTTGAAGGCGCGGGGCATCTGCCTATATCGGTTCCATCGCTGGGAACGGTGCTTCGCCGCAGGTTTGCCCCGAGGTTCCGCGCCCGAATTTTCTCCACCATGGGCCGGGTTGCCTTCGAGGGACCCGGCGGTCTGCTTGAAGGATGAGGGATCCCGCCATGGCAAAAGTAATCGGTATCGACCTCGGCACCACCAATTCCTGTGTCGCGGTCATGGAAGGCTCGACGCCGAAGGTGATCGAGAATCAGGAAGGCGCGCGCACGACGCCCTCCATCGTCGCCTTCACGGATGACGGCGAGCGGCTCGTCGGCCAGCCGGCCAAGCGCCAGGCGGTGACGAATCCCGACCGCACCTTCTTCGCCATCAAGCGCCTGATCGGGCGCACCTTCGACGATCCCATGACCAAGAAGGACATGGGCCTCGTCCCCTACAAGATCGTCAAGGGCGGCAACAACGACGCCTGGGTCGAGGCGGACGGCAAGTCCTATTCCCCCTCCCAGATTTCCGCCTTCATCCTCCAGAAGATGAAGGAGACGGCCGAATCCTATCTCGGCCAGCCGGTGACGCAGGCCGTCATCACGGTCCCCGCCTATTTCAACGACGCCCAGCGCCAGGCCACCAAGGACGCCGGCAAGATCGCCGGGCTCGAGGTGCTGCGCATCATCAACGAGCCGACGGCGGCCGCGCTCGCCTACGGCCTCGACAAGAAGCAGACGGGCACGATCGCGGTCTACGACCTCGGCGGCGGCACCTTCGACGTCTCGATCCTGGAGATCGGCGACGGCGTCTTCGAGGTGAAGTCGACGAACGGCGATACGTTCCTCGGCGGCGAGGATTTCGACAACCGCATCGTCGAGTACCTGGCCTCCGAGTTCAAGCGCGAGCAGGGCATCGACCTGACCAAGGACAAGCTCGCCCTCCAACGCCTCAAGGAGGCGGCCGAGAAGGCGAAGATCGAGCTGTCCTCGGCCGCCCAGACCGAGATCAACCTGCCCTACATCACGGCGGATGCGTCGGGGCCGAAGCATCTCGCGCTGAAGCTGTCGCGCGCCAAGTTCGAGAGCCTCGTCGACGACCTCATCCAGAAGACCGTCGAGCCCTGCAAGAAGGCGCTCAAGGATGCCGGCCTCTCGGCGGGCCAGATCGACGAGGTCGTCCTCGTCGGCGGCATGACCCGCATGCCGAAGGTCCAGGAGGTCGTGAAGAACTTCTTCGGCAAGGAGCCCCACAAGGGCGTCAACCCGGACGAGGTCGTCGCGATCGGCGCCGCGATCCAGGCGGGCGTGCTCCAGGGCGACGTCAAGGACGTGCTGCTGCTCGACGTGACCCCGCTCTCGCTCGGCATCGAGACGCTGGGCGGCGTGTTCACGCGCCTGATCGACCGCAACACCACCATCCCGACCAAGAAGTCGCAGGTCTTCTCGACGGCGGAGGACAACCAGAACGCCGTCACGATCCGCGTCTTCCAGGGCGAGCGCGAGATGGCGGCCGACAACAAGCTGCTCGGCCAGTTCGATCTGATGGGCATCCCGCCCGCGCCGCGCGGCATGCCGCAGATCGAGGTGACCTTCGACATCGACGCGAACGGCATCGTCAACGTCCAGGCCAAGGACAAGGCGACCGGCAAGGAGCAGCAGATCCGTATCCAGGCTTCGGGCGGCCTGTCCGATACCGAGATCCAGCGCATGGTGCAGGAAGCCGAGGCGAATGCCGCCGAGGACAAGAAGCGCCGTGAGCTGGTCGAGGCGAAGAACCAGGCCGAGGCGCTCGTCCACTCGACTGAGAAGTCGCTGGCCGAGCACGGCTCGAAGCTGGCCGAGGCCGACAAGGCCGCCATCACCGGCGCCGTCGAGGCGCTGAAGACGGCGGTGGCCGGCGGCGACGCCGAGGCGATCCGGGCCAAGACCAACGACCTGATGCAGGCCTCGATGAAGCTCGGCGAGGCGATGTACGCGGCCTCCCAGGCGGAGGCGCAGGCCGGCGGGGAGGGCGCGTCTTCCGCGCCGAAGCAGGACGATGTCGTCGATGCCGACTTCCAGGAAGTCGACGGCAACAAGAAGAAGAGTGCGTGATCGTCATGTGACGCCGTCCCCAGGCTTTGCGGCCCGGGGATCGCGCTCCGCGGGCGTGGCTCGCGGAGCGGGATGGCCGGGCCGAGCCCGGCCATGACGCTTCGAGGGGCTAAGGCTAAGGGCGGCGATGTCCAAGCGCGACTATTACGAGGTGCTCGGCGTCCAGCGGACCGTGACCGAGGTCGAGCTGAAGGCGAGCTTCCGCAAGCTCGCCATGAAGTATCACCCGGACAAGAATCCCGGGGACCATACCGCCGAGATCAAGTTCAAGGAGATCAACGAGGCCTACCAGGTCCTCTCCGATCCTCAGAAGCGCGGCGCCTATGACCGCTTCGGCCATGCCGCCTTCCAGAATGGCGGCCCCGGCGGCGGTCCCGGATTCGGCAACGAGTTCGGCGACTTCATGTCGGATATTTTCGACACCTTCTTCGGCGATGCGCGGCAGGGCTCGCGCCGGGGCGCGGGCGGCCGCGAGCGCGGCGCGGATCTGCGCTACAATCTGGAGATCAGCCTCGAGGATGCCTATAAGGGGCGCGCCGCCTCGGTCACCATCCCGACCTCGGTCACCTGCGAGGTCTGCTCGGGGACGGGCGCCAAGATGGGATCGAAGCCGCGCCCCTGCCCGACCTGCGGAGGCCAGGGCCGGGTGCGGGCCGCGCAGGGCTTCTTCTCGATCGAGCGCACCTGCCCGAACTGCCACGGGCGGGGCGAGGTGATCGACGATCCCTGCCCCAATTGCAGCGGCGCCGGCCGCGTCACCCGCGAGCGCACGCTGTCGGTGAACATTCCGGCGGGCGTCGAGGACGGAACGCGCATCCGCATCGCGGGCGAGGGGGAGGCGGGCCTGCGCGGCGGCCCCGCCGGCGACCTCTATATCTTCCTGACCGTCAAGCCCCATCCCTTCTTCCAGCGTGACGGGGCCGATCTCTATTGCCAGGTGCCGATTTCCTTCGTCACAGCTGCGCTCGGCGGCGAATTCGTGGTGCCCACGATCGACGGGCAGGATGCTCGCGTGAAGGTGCCGGAGGGGACCTCGTCGGGCAAGCAGTTCCGCCTGCGCCAGAAAGGCATGTCCGTGCTGCGCACCCGCGACCGCGGCGATCTCTACATCCAGGTGGCGGTCGAGACGCCGCAGAACCTGACGCGCCGGCAGCGCGAGCTGCTGATGGAGTTCGACCGGGTGTCCTCCAAGGACACCTCGCCGGAGAGCAGCGGGTTTTTTGCGCGCATGCGCGATTTCTTCGACGGGATCAGCGGTTCGGCGGGTCGCGCTTGAGCTCACAATGGGATAAGCCCGCTTCTTTGGGGCTGTTTTGAACAGGGGTCCGGGGGTGCTTCAGCTTTCCGAGGATGGCTCGCCACGCAAGCGGCTCATCGGCCGCGGTCGCTTCGCCAACGAGGCCCGCTTTCTCCGCTCCTGGTTCGAGCGGCCGCTCCTGACGGGCGCCGTGACGCCGTCCGGCCGGTTTCTGGCCGACGCCATGGCGTCCTACATCCATCCCCGCCGCAAGGGGCCGGTCGTGGAGCTGGGCCCCGGCACGGGTCCCGTGACCGAGGCGCTGCTGCGCCGCGGCATCGAGCAGGAGCGGCTGATTCTCGTCGAATACAGCGAGGATTTCTGCCAGCTTCTCAAGCGGCGCTATCCGCGCGCCACCATCATCCAGGGCGATGCCTACGGGGCGGGCGAGGTTCTGGCGGATGTGGTGAAGGAGCCCTGCGCGGCGGTGCTCTCCAGCCTGCCGCTCCTGACCAAGCCGATGGCTCAGCGAATCGAGCTTCTCGCCGCCGCCCACGACCTGCTCGACCGCAACGCGCCCTTCGTCCAGTTCACCTACGGCGTGAAGCCGCCGATCCCGACCGCGGACCATTACACGGTCACGCCTTCCGACCGCATCTGGCTGAATTTTCCGCCGGCCCGCGTCTGGGTCTATCGCCGTCCCTGAGCCGCCGGACACGACAAGGGAGCGAGCCCATGCCCAAGGCCTATTGGATCGGTCGCGTCGACGTGCACGATCCCGACAACTACAAGAACTACGCCGCCGCGAACGGAAAGGCTTTCGCGAAGTTCGGCGGCCGTTTCCTCGTGCGGGGCGGGGCCTTCGAGACGGCCGCCGGCGCCGCCCGCCAGCGGAATGTCGTGATCGAGTTCCCCTCCTACCAGGCGGCCCGCGATTGCTGGGCCTCGGAGGAATACCAGGCAGCCCGCGCGCTCCAGAAGGGCGGGGCGGAGATGGATCTCGTCATCATCGAGGGCTACGAGGGTCCCCAGCCCGGCGAGTAAAATCCTCCGCTCACTGGGAACCTTTTGTGCGTCCCGCGCGTCGTGTCGTGCCGGCCCGCAACGCGGGCCGCGATGTCCCGGAGGGAGTGATGCGGCGATCCAGCTTCGCCCCGAGAGGGCATGTCCCGACGCGCGGCCGCTGATCTCACCTTCGCGCCGCGTCCTCGTCGGGCGATTCTCACCCATCCCGTTCATCGTCGGGCCCGGCCTTCGCGCCGGGCGCGGGACTTCGCCATGTATATCCGGTTCGCCCTCGGGCGGCTGGATCCGTGGTCGGGCGCGCCGATGGGTTTCTTCCGCGTGGCCTATCTTCTCCAGGGCGACGAGCGCGTGCCGGACTGGCTCCGCGAGGTGTTGCGCGAGGAGACGGATTGGTTCGACCGGCATCTCGGGCTGCCCGCCCGGTGCTGGCGCGGCGACCGTGCGCGCCTCGGCGAGACCGGCATCTGCTGGTTCCGGCCCGAGGCGCGGAAACATATCGCCCACGCCCATGTCCTGAAGGCTCTCATCGAGGAGGCGGGCGTGGCCGTGGGGCGCTTGCAGACCCGGGATCCCGGCGACGTCGTCTGGCATGACAGGCACCAGATCGTCGCCAAGCCCGTCCATACGACGCGGGTCGCCTGGTGATCCGGGCGGCCCGCGCTTCCTTCAGCCGCAGCGGAAGCGCGGATCGCAGCCGGTGCGCGCGAAATGGGCCCAGTCGGATTCGCTGCCGTAGAAGGCGTTGCGGTCGACGGCGCCCGAGATGCCCGGCACGCGGCCCGTCGTCGTATACTGCCAGAAGGTCCAGGTGCGGTCGTGATAGCGCTGCTCCGGCTCGGCCGCGGTCGAGCGGATCCAATGCGCGTGGTTCCTGAACTCGCCTTCGAGGATGTCCTTGTGGAAGGTGATGTCGGTATAGATGATCGGCCGCTTGCCGGTATGGGCCTCCATCTCGCGCAGCATGACGGCGATCATGTGCAGGGCCTTCTCGCGGTTGACCTTGTGGGGGCAGGTGCGCGATTCCCCGTTCCATTCGACGTCGAGCACGGGAGGCAGGGCGTTCGGATCGCGCGGCACGACCTGCTTGAACCAGGCGGCCTGCTGCTCGGCGGGACGGCACCAGAACATGAAGTGATAGGCCGAGCGCGGGACGCCCGCCCGCGCCGCGCCGACCCAGTTCTGGAGGAAGAGCGGATCCACATGGTCGCCGCCCTCCGTCGCCTTGATGAAGGCGAAGCGCTTTCCGGAAGACGCGACCGAGGCCCAGTCGATATTCTTCTGCCAGCGCGAGACGTCGATGCCGTGGATCGGCAGGGCATGGGCCGCCGCGACCGCCGGATGGGGCCGTGCGTCGCTCAGCCGGTCGACCCCGGTCGCGCGGCCACAGGCCGCAAGGCCCATGGCCAGAATCGCGGCGGCCATCCAGCCGCCCATCCGCCTCGCTCCGCCTGTCGCGAAGACCATCCGCCCAGCCCCATTTACGCAACTACAGCCCTACTGGATGGGGGAGAGGAGGTTAAAGGAGCTTTGACGAGACCGGAGCAGAACGAGAAAAGCTGTTGCGCGCCGGCGACATGGCAGGCGAGCGCTCAGCGGAAGCGCGATGCCGCCTCGTTGCAGGCCCGGATCACGGCCTCGATATCGGCCTGCGGCATATGCGGGGTCATGGGCAGGCTCAGCACCTCCCCGGCCAGCCGCGAGGCGAGAGGCTGGGGCGCGACGCCCGGCATGTCGCGATAGGCCGCCTGCTCGTGGGGCGGCACGGGATAGTGGATCAGCGTCTGCACGCCGGCCTCGCGCAGGGCGGCCTGGACCTCGTCGCGCCTCGCCACCCGCACGACGAAGAGATGCCAGACGGGCTCCGCCCAGTTCGGGACTGAGGGCAGGCCCCAGCCCGTCGCCGCGAGGCCCGCGAGATAGGCCGAGGCGATGGCCCGGCGGCTGGCATTGTCCTCGTCGAGGCTCGCGAGCTTGTGGCGCAGGAAGGCCGATTGCAATTCGTCGAGGCGGGAATTGTAGCCCCTCTCCTCATGCCGGTATTTCACCTGCGAGCCGTAATTGCGCAGGAGGCGAAGGCGCTCGGCGAGACGCGCGTCATTCGTCGTGATCGCGCCCCCGTCGCCCAGCGCGCCGAGATTCTTCCCCGGATAGAAGCTGAAGGCGGCCGCATGCCCCAGCGATCCCGCCGGCCGGCCGCGATAGCGCGCGCCGTGCGCCTGCGCGGCATCCTCGAGCACCTTCAGCCCGCGTGCCTCGGCAAGGGCAAGGATCGGCTCCATATCCGCCGTCTGGCCGTAGAGATGGACGGGAACGATCGCCTTGGTGCGCGGCGTGATCGCCGCGGCGATGCGCTCGGGGTCGATATTGTGGGTCGCGGGATCGGGCTCGACCGCGACGGGAGTCGCGCCGGCCTGGCTGACGGCGAGCCAGGTCGCGACGAAGGTGTTGGAGGGAACGATCACCTCGTCGCCCGGCCCGATATCCCAGGCCCGCAGGACGAGATGCAGCGCGTCCAGCCCGTTGGCGACGCCGATCGCGTGATCGGCGCCGCAATAGGCGGCGAAATCGCGCTCGAACGCCTCGGTCTCGCTCCCCAGGACGAACCAGCCGGACTCCAGCACTCGGTCGAGCGCCGCCCGGAAAGCGTCCCGCGAGCGCAGGTTGACCGTCTTGAGGTCGAGGAAGGGCACCATGATCGGATCAGCCCTGAGCTTTCGCGGCCGCGAGGAAGGCGTCGTAGTCGCGGATGTAGTCGGTGGGGTCGTAGCGTTCGGAAGCGAGGACGAGGCAGACCGCGCCGGACGAGAAGTTGTTCAATTCGCGCCAGATATAGGGACAGATGAGCAGCCCCTGATAGCCGCGGTTGAGCTGGAAGGTGCGCTTGCGCTCTCCGTCGTCGAGCGTGATGTCGAAGGAGCCCATGATCGCGATGACGAGCTGCCAGAGGGCCTTGTGGGCATGGGCGCCCCGGTCGGCGCCGCCGGGCACGTCGTAGAGATAATAGACGCGCCTGATCTCGAATCCCGTGACGTCCGTTCCCTCGATGGCCGTGAGGTTGCCGCGCGCATCCTGGATGCGCGGCAACTGGATCAGCCTGCACTTGTCCAAGCGGGAAGTCATCCGCGCTCCGTTTCCGGGGAAAGTTTCGCTCGGGTTAATAGAGCATGCCGGGCTCGTGCGGAACCATGCCGCCTACTCGACCTTCCCCCGCTTGCGGCGGGGAGGGCCGGCCTGCCTCAACCTCCAGCCTGGGCCTTCCGCCGGGCGCGGCGGTCGTCGCGGAGGTTGCGGTAGAAGCGGACGGGGCGCGCGAGGACGAAGCGCGCCGGGAACATGACGAGATGCTTCGGCTCGAACCGCAGCGCCAGCGCCTGGCGCAGGTAGCCGAGCGTCAGCCCCAGATGCTTGAAGCCGTAGGCCGCGCCGACATTGGCCTGGAAATAATACATCCGCGCCAGTTCGTCGGTCCTGTCGGGGAAATGATAGTATTTCTCGACGACATCGACCATCAGCTTCGATTGCCGGGGGAAGTTCTTGTACGAATTGTTTTCGTGCTGCCGGTAGAGGAAAGAAGCGAAGGGCAGGTAGGAATATTGCTCCGGCCGCTCGAGGTGGCTGAAGAGGCGGATATTGAGAATCCAGTCGTCGGCCAACGCGCCCTCGTCGAAGCCGCCGACGGCGCGGATGAGGTCCGTGCGCGCCATGAACGTCTGGATCATCAGGCCGCGATTCTCGAAGATGTAGCGCAGGACCCCTTTCGGTTCCTGCGCGAAGACCTCGAGGCAGCGGGCATCGTCGTGGACGGGCTGGCCGTCCTGGCGTCCGCCGAGGAAGAGGCCGTTGCTGTAGGTGATCCGGAGCGCCGGGGCGGCGGCGAAGGCGGCGACCTGCCGGGCGATGCGGTCGCCGCAGAAGAGATCGTCTCCGGAAAAGAAGCAGACCAGCTCGCCCGTGGCCCGGCGGATCATGCTGTTGAAGCCGGCATTCACGGGCGTGCCGGGCGGGTTCTGGAACAGCACGATCCTGCGGTCCGCATGATCGGCCGCGATCCGCTGAAGCTCCGCCCAGGTGCCGTCCGAGGAGCCGTTCTCGCAGCAGATCAGCTCGACGTTCCTGAAGCTGTCGCCGAGGATCGATTCGAGGCACGGGCGAATGAAGGCTTCGTGGTTCCAGGTCAGCACGAGGACGCTGACGAGGGGCGGGGCGGGACGCTCGCCGCCTGCATCTTCCGCGGCGGCCGGATCGTTCTCAGTCATGATGTCACCGGGCATGGGCGTCGGCGGGTTCCGCTGCCGGAAGCGGGGGCCGGCGGACCCGCCGGCGGATCGCCTTGCGCATCGGCTCCTCGATGGTGTGGAAGCCGATCCCCGAGAGGCTCAGCAGCACGAGCAGCGCGGCGGCGAGCAGGACGCGGTTGTCCGCGAGCGCCGGCGCGGCGCGCAGGATCGCCTCGTGATAGGTGCCCAGCACGAGCAGCACGAGGAGCTGGAAGGAATAGAAGCAATAGCTGATCCGCCCGAGCCAGACGGGGAGGGCGTGGCCGAGAAGGCGATTGACGAAGCCGCGCTCCTGCGCGCCGGCGACGAGGAGCATGCCGATCACCGGCAGGACGATCCAGTTATGGGGAGTGTAGAGCGGAATCCGTTTGCCGAGGAGCGCGAGGTACGGAACGAGGGCAAGGGCGGCGAGGGCGTAGAGCGCATCCGGGTTCAGGCGGCGCAGGCCCGTGCGGCTCCAGGCGAGGAAGATGCAGATGCCGAGGACGAATTCCGGGAAGCGGAAGATCGGCATGGCGTAGAAGATCTGGAGCAGGTGGTCGGGCCTCGGCCTGAAGGCGAGGGCGACCGCGGCGGTCAGGACCGACAGGAGATAGGCTGCGACAGCGATCGAGACGATCTGGCCGGCCGTCCGGCGGAAGAGCGCGGGGAAGATCGCCGGGAGCATGACGTAGAAGAAGGCTTCGACCGAGATCGACCAGGAGCCGCTGTTGTTCCAGAAGACGAACATCTGCGGAAACCATGCCTGGATCAGGAAGGTGTCGGCGACGATCAGGAGCCCGCCCATTACGACATTGCTGGCGAGCCCCCGCTCGGCCGCCCCTGCCCCCAGGAGCCAGGGCAGCGTCACGATCGCGGCCACGGCATAGATCGGATAGATGCGCGCGAAGCGGTTGGTCAGGTAGTCCCGCACGTCGAGATGCCCGGACTGGTAGCGATGGGCCAGGATGAAGCCCGACAGCATGAAGAACAGGCTCATGCCGACCGCCCCGGCCGAGAGGAGATTGTCCGTGATCCCCGTCCCGACCGGCCAGTGGGAATGGATGTGGAAGACGAAGACATAGAAGGCCGCGACGAAGCGCAGGCTCGTCAGGGGACGGACCTCCGACAGCTCCGCCGCCTGGATCGCTCGAGCCTCGCTCGCCATCGTGCCTTGCATCACTCCCGCGCCGCGGTGCTTAGAGCATTTTTGAAGCGGCCTCGCGCGCAGAAAATGCGTCGCGGCCGGGGGCGCGGCCCGTCGAGCGCCCTTGCGGTGGCGAGGCGGCTGCCTTCATGGAAAGGAACCCGCAGGGCCGCCGCGAGGGAAGGCATGTTCCGATGAGCGCCAGCCGCGTCATTCACCCGAGCGCGATCGTGCATGAGGCCGCCCGTCTCGGAGAGGATGTCGAGATCGGCCCCTTCACCCGGATCGGGCCGGGCGTCGTGCTTGGCCGCGGCACGAAGATCGAGGGCTGGTGCGATCTGGGGCCGGGCCCCGAGCGGCCGCTCGTCCTCGGCGAGGAATGCCTCGTGCGCTCCCACAGCGTGATCTATGCCGGCTCGACCTTCGGAGACCGGCTGAGGACGGGCCATCACGTCACGGCCCTTCCGGGGGTGCGGGCCGGGGCGAGCTTCCAGCTCGGCTCCTACGGGGACGTCCAGGGGCCCTGCGAGATCGGCGACTACGTCTCCTTCCAGAGCAGCGTCTTCGTCGCGCCGGGGACGGTGATCGGCGATTTCTGCTGGGTCTTCATCAACGTGGTGCTGACCAACGACCGGACGCCGCCGAGCACGATCACGCGCGGCGCGGTCCTGGAGGAGACGGCCGTGATCGGGGCGGGCAGCGTGGTGCTGCCGGGGCGCCGGGTCGGGCGCGGGGCGGTGGTGGCGGCGGGAAGCCTCGTCGGCCGCGACGTCGCCCCCGGCATGCTGGTCGCGGGCAATCCGGCGGTCGAGAAGGGCCCTGCCTCCGAGATCGGATTGCGCGACGGCACCGGGCGGGCGGCCTATCCGTGGCAGGGGCATTACCGTGCGAAATATCCCCCGGAAGTCACGGCCGAATGGCCACAGGCTCGCATCCTCGAGGTCGAGCAGGCCGCGGCGCGCAAGGGCGGCCCGCGCCCGTGACTTCGCCTCACGATCCCGAGAGCAGCGTCGCGAGAGTGCGGATGCGGCTCCTCGCATAGACGGGGAGGCCCGCGCTGAGCGAGGTGCCGGTGTTGAAGGAGCTGGTCCCCATCAGCACCTGGGAGGGCACGAGGTTGCGCAGCACCGGGACGCGCTCGTATTCCTTCTTGCGGTTCAGCACGTCGCCCTTCACGGCGAGGGCGAGATAGACCGACACGACGGACTTGCCCGGATCGGAGGGCGCCGGCTGCACGACGGTGAGGAGCTTGCCGAAGCGCAGGATCTGGTTGACCTGGAAGGTGCTCTGCACGAGCGCGCCGGTCACGGGGGTCGCGATCCCGGTGAGGCGGGGAAGGGCCGCCGCCTCGATCTCGCCGGGCGAGAGCAGCCTGATCTCGCTCTGGAAGGTGACGTGCTCGGCGATCTTCTTGCCGCTTTCCGAGAGCTTGTTCGCGAGCCTGATCCCGAGCGGGAGCTTGCCCTCCAGGTCGTAGCGCGATTCGTAGCAAGAGGCCCCACCGTCGCACCAGGCCCGGTCCGGGAGGCGGTTATAGGGCTGCTCGGGATCGCGGTTGGGGATCGCCTCGTCCTTCGTGATCGGGCGATGGTGGATGGCGGGATCGATCCTGGCCAGCGCGCCGGACGTGGCGAGCTGCGCGAGATCGACGCTCTCGGGCGGCCGGTTCAGCATCACCCGCGCCGCCGCGACATAGACTTCGAGCTTCTCCGCATGCGTCTTGCGCAGGCCGTCGACGGTGACGGACACGTTCGGCTCGACATAGGCGGGATGGAGCGAGAGCAGCCGCTTCTGCTCGGGATAATCCTTCGTCCAGGCGGCGAAGGCGGTGAGGCTCGGCGCCTTGTCCGCGCCTTCCCGGTCCGAGAACAGGATCAGGTTCGGCCGCGCCGGCAGGCCGAGATCGGAGACCGAGCGCGCCTCCTCCAGCGCCATCTCGGGCGCGGCGCAAGCAGGGGCGAGGCCGAGAAGGAGGCCGATGAGGGCGGCAGCCCCGAGCGCTTTCATGTCAGTAGATGTCCCGGGGGCCCCAGAAATAATCGGGATCGACGCGGCGCTGGCGGCGGCGAGGCTGCTCTTCGCCCGGCCAGACGAAGCGGTTCTGGTCGGATTGGAACCAGTCCGGCCCGCCGCCCTGCTGGGCGCGGCCCTGCGGCCATCCCGGCGGATCGCGGTCGTACATATCAGGGTCGGGCGAGGTGGAATAGGGAATCTCGTCGCCGCCGTCCGGGAAGCCCCCGCGGGCCGCGTAGGCGGATTCGCGCTCGACGAACCGGAACTGCGTATCGACCACCGCCCCCGAGGCGCTGCGGCGGAAATGCTCCGTGAAGCCCCCGTGGCCGGCGCGGTCCCCGGTGCGCAGGTCGATCCCGATATCGGCGATGAGCCGGCTCGCCTCCGGGGAGGGCGGAGCGAGGGGCGTGCGCGGGCGCGTCGCCCAGGCCGCCTTCATGATCGCCTCGAAGATCGGCACCGCGACCCGCCCGCCCGTCTGGCCGCGGCCGAGAGTGCGGCGCTTGCCGTCCGCATTGTCGTTGCCGACCCAGACGACGACGGTCACGTCGTTCGAGAAGCCGGCGAACCAGGCGTCGTTCTCGTTCTCCGAGGTGCCGGTCTTGCCCGCGACGTAGGGCGCGAGGGAGCGCATCGCGCTCGCGGTCCCGCGCGCCACGACGCCCTGGAGCATGGTCTTGAGCTGGTAGAAGGCGACGCGGTCGGCCGAGCGGATCCGCACGGGTGTCCTCGCCTCGTGCCGGTAGAGGAGGCGGCCTTTCTCTTCGACCGATTCGAGCACGTAGGGCGAGGGCCGCCCGCCCTCGTTGGCGATGGCGGCATAGAGGGCGGCCAGGTCGATCGGGCGCACGGGCTGGGCGCCGAGCACGAAGGGATAGTAGCGCTCGCATTCGGCATAGAGCTCGGCTTCGAGCGCGAGGGTGCAGACCCGCTGGAGGCTGTCCTCCGGCCGCGAATCGATCACCCCGTCGAGGAGGCGGGCGGTGACTTGGTTCTTGGAGTTCTCGAGGGCGCGCCGGAGCGTCGTCAGGCCGCTTTCCGAGCGATCGGCGTTGCGGGGTGTCCAGTCGTCGCCGACCCCGCCGATGGGCGGCAGCGTCACCGCGCGGTCCCAGAGGAGCGTGTTCGGCTGCACCCCCTGGGCGAGGGCCGCGAGATAACTCAGGGGCTTGAGGGTCGAGCCCGGCTGGCGCACCGCCTGGGTGGCGCGGTTGAGCTGGCTCAGCGGATAGGAGAAGCCGCCCGTCATGGCGAGGATGCGCCCGGTCCGGTTCTCGATCGCGACGGCGGCGCCCTGCACGGTGGGGCGGATGCGCAATTCGGCCCGCCCGCCCGCCTTGCCCGCCCCGGCGCGCACCAACACGACGTCGTAGAGCTTGAGCTTGCGCCCCTCGCTCCAGGCGGCGAGCGGCAGCACGCGCCCGTCCCGCAGTCCGACCCTGAGCGCGCCCGGCCGCGTGTCGAGGACGACCGCCGTCGGCCAATGCACGTCGTAGAGCGGCGCGCGCCACGCTTCGAGCGCGCGCAGCCAGTCGGGCTTCGGGCCCGCCGGCACGATGGGCACCGGGCGCGCAGCCTTCGCGGCGGCGGACCTGCCCTTGCGGGACGCCGCCGGGGCGGGATCGCCCGAAGGAGGCGCTGCCGGCGCTGCCAGTGCCGCCGGCACCTCGGCCGAGGCCGCGCGGGCGGCGGTGGTGCGCAGTTTCTCGATGGCGGCGGCGAGGTTGCCTTCGGGTTCCAGGAAGCGGGCGCGGCCGGTGGCCATTTCGTAGCGGGCAAGCCCGTCCTGGAGCGCCGTCTCGGTCGCCCGCTGGAGCGCGGCGTCGATCGTGGTGTGGATCGTGTAGGTCGAGGCGGTGAGGTTCTCGACCCCCGCGAAGGTCCTCGCCTCCCGGTTCACGTGGTCGAGGACGTAGAAGCCGCTGTCGCGCCGGCTCCGCTCGGAGGGCACCAGCGCGACCTTGCCGGCGAGCGCGGCGGCGCGCCTGCCCTCGTCGATCACCTTGTCGTCGAGAAGGCGACTCAGCACATAGGCGAGGCGCTCGCGGGAGCGCTCGGGATAGCGCTCCGGGTCATAGTAATTGGGGCCCTTGGGAAGGGTCGCGAGGAGCGCCGCCTCGCGCAGGTCGAGAGCCCCGACGGACTTCCCGAAATAGCTCCGCGCCGCCATCTCGACGCCCCAGGAGGAGCGGCCGAGATAGATGGCGTTCAGGTAGATTTCGAGGATCTCGTCCTTCGAGAGGATCTTCTCCAGCCGCGCGGCCAGCACCATCTCGCGCATCTTGCGCTGATAGGTGATGTCGTCGCCGACGAGCAGGTTCTTGACCACCTGCTGGGTGATGGTGGAGCCGCCCTGCGGCCGGCCGGACCCGGCGAGATTGGTCATGAAGGCGCGGATGACGCCGCGCTCGTCGAGGCCGTGATGCTGGAAGAAGCGCTTGTCCTCGGCCGCGACGAAAGCCTTGCGGACGATCTCTGGAATCTCCTTCAGCGGCACCCAGGCCCGCCGCCCGTCCGGCGGATAGACCTCCGTGAAGCGTTGGCCGGACCCGTCCAGCACGGTGCTCGCGCCGGGCAGGCGGAAATTCTTCAGCTTCGCCACGTCCGGCAGGTCGACCATGGCCTCGTTATAGGCCCGCACCACCTCGCCGAGATCGACCACCTCGCGCTCGACCTTCTCGGATTTGCAGAATTCCCGGTAGGAGAGTTCCAGGTCCTTGAAGTCGAGCCCCTTCAGCATCGCGGTGTCGCCCGCGACCGCCTTCGGATCTTCCATCGCCGTGGAGATCAGCTCGTCGATATTGATGTCCTCGACATCGAAGGCCCGGCGCAGATGGGTGCAGCCGTCGCGCAGGATCTGCGTGACCTCGCCCCGGCTCCGATCGGGATCGAAGGAGGTTCGGACGGAATCCGGGCGGGTGGCGATCTGGCTGAAGGTCAGCGCGGTCGCGAACAGCTTGATGAGGAGCGTGCTCATGAGGGCGATGGCGCTGGCGGGTCCCCGGCTCGGCTGGGAATCCTAACGATCTAAGATGAACAAGAGGCCCGTCAAAGGCGGCGCTTTTGCGAATGCCCGCCCTGCGGCGAATTTCCTCCGGAAGGCAGCCACTCCTGCTTCTCCCCGCCCGCGGAGAGAAGGTTCCCCCGCGAGCCGCCGACGCCACAGGCGATCACCCCGCCTGCGAAGCACGGTGGAGGCCCAGTAGCTTACCGCAAGAAGTCCGCGAGCGCGGCGAGCGTCTCGGCTGGTTTCTCCTCGGCGAGGAAATGGCCGCAATCGAGCACGGCCGCCTCGATCTGCGGCGCGAAGCTGCGCCGCCATGCCTCGGGCGGCTCCTCTGCGCCAGGCCGGACGA
Organism: Enterovirga sp.; assembly: GCF_035325185.1. Taxonomy (GTDB): domain Bacteria; phylum Pseudomonadota; class Alphaproteobacteria; order Rhizobiales; family Beijerinckiaceae; genus Enterovirga. The sequence continues at coordinate 31,864 of NZ_DAOLAJ010000014.1, forward strand.
GATAGGTGCGGCTGTAGAGAAGGAGGGCCGGGCAGCCGATCCGCTTGCCTGCGGCGAGGTCCGATTCGTCCTGCGACCTGTCGGTCGTCTTGCCGGCACGGTAATCTTCGCAGAAGGCGTGGATGCGGTTCGGCTCGTTGCAGCTCTGGCGATAGGATTCGAGTGCCGCGGGATCGAAGACGTCGAGGGATTTCGGCCCGGACCAGTCCCTCAGCAACCCGTCGAAATAGGGCAGGGGATCGCGGCCGATCTCCTGCTCGGGCTGCGGCGCCGGCCGCGCCAGGAAATCCCAATGAGCGGCCGGCTGGAGCCCGGCCTCGATCCGCCGCCAGACCTTGATCGTGGGAATGATATCGAGGAGGGCCAGCCGCTCGACCCGGCCGGGCGCGTCGAGCGCGAGCCGATAGGCCACGCGCGCGCCCCGGTCGTGCCCGACGAGCGCGAATCGGACATGGCCGAGCTGCTCCATGACGGAGACGACGTCCCGCCCCATGACGCGCTTGGAATAGGCGTTCCGTCCTCCGTCCCCGGGCGGAACCGAGGACCAGCCGTAGCCCCGCAGGTCCAGGCAGAAGACCTCGTGTGTCTTCGCGAGAGCCGGCGCGATCCGGTGCCACATCGCGTGAGTCTGCGGGAAGCCGTGCAGCAGCACGAGCGGCGGCCCCTCGCCCCCGGAGCGGGCAAAGATGCGACCCGCCTCCGTATCCAGCCAATGCGACCGAAAGCCGGGGAAGAGATCGCACGTCACGGGGCGTCGTCCGGCATCCAGGCGGGGCGGATATCGGTCAGCGCGAACCCGTCTCCCTTGAAGAGAAGCGGGGCGTCCCGCTGGCGGGCGAGGCCCATCACGATGCAATCGGCGAAGGTGAGCGCAGCCTCGTGCCGGCCCTGGCCGTAGGCCGCGAGAGCCGCGCGGGCGAATTTCGCCTGGACCGCGTCGAAGGGCACGATCTCGATCCCGAGGAGGTCGAGCAGACGGTCCAGCACCTCGGGCTCGCAGGTCGGCAGGCGCCGGCGCAGGACGATATCCGTCTCGACCACGATCGCGGCGGAGGTCGCGACGGCGGGCGATTGCAGGATCAGGTCCTCGAACAGCGCGCGTTCCGGCTCGCCGAACAGGATCGCCGCAAGGGCGGAGGTATCGACGATCATCGGGCGCCGTCCGATTCGCTCGCGGCGGCGCGGGGCAGGCCGTCGAGATAGGCCGTGATTTCGCGCAGGCGCCGCTTGCGGCGGGCGACGTCGCTGCTGTCGGGCATCAGCCGCGCGAGCCTTTCGGCGACGGAGATTCTCACGGCCTCCGTGAGGGTCTCCCCCGACCGATCCGCCAAGTCGCGGATGAGGCGCTCGACCTCGACATCCCTGATCAATACCGCCATCGCGCTTCCCACGCCGACCCGAGTCGCCCCCTATAGCACGGCCCCGAAAGTCTCTCAGGCGTTCTCCCGCACGATCGCGCGAAAGCCGATGTCGCGGCGGAAGAACCCCTCCGGCCAGTCGATCGCGGCGACGCCCGCATAGGCGCGCTTCTGCGCCTCCCCGATGGTCGGCGCCGTCGCGGTGACGGCGAGGACGCGGCCGCCGGCGGCGATCAATTCGCCGCCCTCCTGCGCCGTGCCGGCGTGATAGACGCTCACGCCTTCCAGCGCTTCCGCCGCCTCGACGCCGCGGATGACCGAGCCGCGCCCGACCCGTCCGGGATAGCCGCGGCTCGCCATGATCACGGTGAGCGCGGCCTCCTCCGACCAACTCGGCCGGATCGTGTCGAGGGCGCCGTCGCGGGCCGCGATCATGAGGGAGAGGAGGTCGCTGCGCAGGCGCGGCATCAGCACCTCTGCCTCGGGATCGCCGAAGCGGACATTGTACTCGATCAGCTTCGGCCCCTCGGCCGTCAGCATCAGCCCGGCATAGAGGATGCCGAGGAAGGGCATGCCCCGTTCCCGCATCCCTGCGAGGGTCGGGCGGATGATCCGCGCCATGATCTCCTCCTCGAGGGCGGGCGTGACGAGGGGCGCGGGCGAATAGGCGCCCATGCCGCCCGTGTTCGGCCCCTCGTCGCCGTCGAAGGCGCGCTTGTGGTCCTGGGCCGTGCCGAAGAGGACGGCGTGGATGCCGTCGCAAAGGGCGAAGACGCTGGCCTCCTCGCCGACGAGGCATTCCTCGACGAGGATTTCCGCCCCGGCCGCGCCGAGCCCTCCACCGAGCATCGATTCGGCGGCGGCCTCCGCCTCGGCGAGCGTCGCGGCGACGACGACGCCCTTGCCGGCGGCGAGGCCGTCCGCCTTGATGACGATCGGGGCGCCCCTCTCGCGCAGATAAGCCTTCGCCTTTTCGATCTCGGTGAAGCGCGCGAAAGCGGCGCCCGGAATGCCGAAATCCCGGCCGATCTCGCGGGTGAAGGCCTTCGAGCCCTCGAGCTGCGCGGCGGTCCGGCGCGGCCCGAAGCAGCGGAAGCCCTGCTCTTCGAGATCGTCGACGAGGCCCGCGACGAGCGGCGCCTCCGGGCCGACGACGACGAAGTCGATCTTCTCGCGCCGGCACAAGGCGGCGACGGCCTCGTGATCGGCGATGTCGAGCGGCAGGTTGGTGCCGCAGGCGGCCGTTCCGGGATTGCCGGGCGCGATGAAGAGCGCGTCGCAGAGGGGGCTTGCGGCAAGCGCCTTGGCCAAAGCGTGCTCGCGCCCGCCCGAGCCGATGAGGAGAACGTTCATGGGCGCTGCCTAGCCGGGGCTTCTGCGGGGGGCAACCGCTGCCAGCCCTCCCCGCCACTTCGTGGGGGGGAGGGTGGGAGTCAGCCCTCGCCGCGCGCCCTCAGCTCCGCCCGGAAGCTGTCGATCGCAACGCGCCGGCTTTGCCGCTCGGCGTGCCAGAAGGTCCAGCCGTTGCAGGCGGGCAGGCCCTGGACCAGCGCCCCGATCTTGTGGATCGAGCCGACGGCGGGCGGGACATGGAGCGTGCCGCCCGCCCGCACGAGAGCGCCAGGGCGCCGGGACGGGCGGGGGAGCCGCCCCCCCGGCCCCACGAGCCCCGCCTCGACCACGTCGAGGAAGGGAATGCGCCGCTCGGCGCGCTTGGCCGGGGGGGCGGCGATCGCCGGATTCGCCAGCGGCTCGACGGCCGCGATGCGCCGGCGGGCCACCGCGGCATAAGTCTCGTCCCGCTCGATGCCGACGAAGCGGCGGCCGAGCCGGCGCGCCACGGCGCCGGTCGTGCCCGAGCCGAAGAAGGGATCGAGCACGACGTCGCCCGGATTGGTCGCGGCCATCAGGACGCGCCCCAGCAGCGCCTCGGGCTTCTGCGTCGGGTGCGCCTTGCGGCCGGCCTCGTCCTTCATCCGCTCCTCGCCCGTGCAGAGCGGGAACAGCCAGTCGGAGCGCATCTGGAGGTCGTCGTTCCCGGCCTTCAGCGCCTCGTAATGGAAGGTGTAGCGCTTGGCCTGCGGCCCCTTCGAGGCCCAGATCAGCGTCTCGTGCGCATTGGTGAAGCGGCGGCCGCGGAAATTCGGCATCGGGTTGGCCTTGCGCCACACGATGTCGTTCAGGATCCAGAAACCGAGATCCTGAAGGCTCGCGCCGACCCGGAAGATGTTGTGGTAGGAGCCGATGACCCACAAGGTCGCGTTCGGCTTCATGATCCGCCGTGCCTCGGCGAGCCAGTTGCGCGTGAAGGCGTCGTAGCTCGCGAAGGAAGCGAACTTGTCCCAATCGTCGTCCACCGCATCGACGAGCGACTGGTCGGGCCGCGTCAGCGCGCCTTCGAGCTGGAGATTGTAGGGAGGGTCGGCGAAGACGAGGTCCACGCTCTCCGAAGGCATCCGGCGCAGAGCCTCGATGCAATCCCCGACGATGATCTCGTCGAGCGCGAGGATCTCCCTTGTGGGAAGAGTCCGTGGCGCCGGCGCGGTCGACCCGGTACGCGAGACCTGTTTCCGGGCGACGGCGCCGGCTGCCGCGGTACGCAGGGTACCCATGGCCAAACACCGGTTACGCAACTGACGCCGCGGTTATGGTCCGGGCAGGGTAAAAGCCGCGTTTGCCGTTCCCGATCGGGGGCGTTTCGTTTTGGGGCTGCAATTTTTGCCGCCCCGGTCAGGCAGCCGATTTGTCCCTCGCCGCCGCGGCGACGCGCACGGGCGCGAAGGAGCGCCGGTGATGGGGGCAGGGCCCCTCGCGGCCGAGCGCGGCGAGATGGGCTGCGGTCGAATAGCCGACATTGGTCGTGAAGCCGTAGGCGGGATGGAGCAGGGCGAGGCGCTGCATCATCCGGTCGCGCACGACCTTGGCCACGATCGAGGCGGCCGCGATCGAGGGCACGCTGGCATCGCCCTTGATCACCGTCTCGACGGGGCAGGGAAGGGGAGGCGGATCGTTGCCGTCGACCAGGGCCGCGTCCGGGCGGCAGGGCAGGGCCGCGAGGGCCCGGCACATCGCCGCAAGCGTCGCCTGGCGGATATTGATGCGGTCGATCTCGGCCGCCGCCACGGACGCGATCCCGACCGAGGCGCCCGCCAGGATCTCCAGGAACAGCTCCTCGCGCCGCTCCGCGCTCAGCGCCTTCGAATCGCCGAGTCCCTTCGGGATGCGCCGCATGTCCAGGATGACGGCCGCGGCGACGACCGGGCCCGCCAGCGGACCGCGCCCGACCTCGTCCAGCCCCGCGACGAGGCCGTGTCCACCGCGGATCAGCCTGCGCTCGCGGGTGGGCTTGAGGAGAGGAAGAGGCGGCACCTGAAACCTCCGGCGAATCGGGGCGATCGGCCCGGCAGGCGACACCGGCGGAAGCCGATTCGCAACCGGGCGGCGCCTCAGAACAGAGCGAGCTGGGCGGCTTCCTTCACCGGCGCCCTGAAGAGATCGCAGCGAAGCTTCGCGCGCTCCGTATTGAAGCCGAGCCTTTCCGCCGCCGCCTCGAACCTGCGGCCGATCATCCAGGCATAGGGGCCGGTTCCGGTCTGCCGTTGGCCGAAGGCCGAATCGTAGAGCTTGCCGCCGCGCGTCTCCTCGACGAGCGAGAGGACGTGCTTCATCCGGTCCGGGTAGTTCTCCGCCAGCCAGTCGCGCACGACGCCCTTCAGCTCGAGCGGCAGGCGCAGCAGCACGTAGCCCGCCTCCCGCGCGCCCGCCGCATGGGCGGCCCTGAGGATTCCCTCGATCTCGTGATCGTTGATCGCCGGGACGATGGGCGCGACCAGGACCGAGACGGGAATGCCCGCCTCGGCGAGCTGGCGGATCGTCGTCAGCCGCCGGGTGGGCGTCGCCGCGCGCGGCTCCATGCGGCGCGCGAGCACGGGGTCGAGCGTCGTCACCGAGATCGCGACCTTGGCGAGCCCGCGCGCGGCCATCGGGGCCAGGAGGTCGATGTCGCGCGTCACGAGCGCGGATTTGGTCACGATCCCGACCGGATGGCCCGTCTCCGCGAGCACTTCCAGCACCTGGCGGGTGATCCGATAGGTCTTCTCGATCGGCTGGTAGGGATCGGTATTGGTGCCGATCGCGATCATGGCGGGCTCGTAGCCGGACGCTGCGAGTTCCTTCCTCAGCAGTTCGGCCGCATTCGGCTTGGCGAAGAGCTTCGTCTCGAAATCGAGGCCGGGTGAGAGGCCCTGATAGGCGTGGGTCGGCCGCGCGAAGCAATAGACGCAGCCGTGCTCGCAGCCGCGATAGGGATTGATCGAGCGGTCGAAGCCGATATCGGGCGAGTCGTTGCGGGTGATGATCGTGCGCGGCTTCTCGATGGTCACCTCGGTGCGGAAGACGTCGGCTTGCTCCTCGGTCTCCCAGCCGTCGTCGAAGCGCTCGCGCTGCACGGGCTCGTAGCGCCCGTCCGGATTGGCGGTCGCGCCGCGGCCGCGCCGCCTCTGCGCCTCCACAGGGCCGTAGGTCCTCGCCTCCGGCCGGCGCCGGTCGATCGCCGGCTCCGCGAATCGGGTGGGGGCCTTGATGATGTCGTCCTGCTTCGCGCGTCGAAGAAGCGTGCGGGCCATGGCGGCCTCCTGCGAATCGTCTCACGCACAGACTAGAACAAAACAAGAACTTAGCAATCCTGCTCCATCCTTGGCCGCCGTTCTGCCGCAAGCCCCTGGAGAAGCGGGCTTTCCGACGAGAACGAACGGAGATCGCGTTCGGTTTCGGACAGCCTGTGGATAACGGGGATGAAGACTTGCGCCCCTTGGAGATCGTTGGGCCCGGCCGACGACGTCCGGGACGGCGCCCCGCTTTCAGGCGGCTGTCTTTTCGCCGTCTATCGGCGAAAGCGCGCCCAAAGCAGCAGTCCCGCCACCGCTGCCACGATCATCATCACGAGGGCGACGAAGAGGGCCGACTGGTCCAGCCATGCCGCCGCGGGCACGCACAGCCCCATGACGATGCCGTTCAGCGCCATGCGCCAGGACGCGGTATGCACGCCGGCGACGAAGGTGCCGAGCGCCAGCAGCAGGAGCACGGTGAGGCTGGTGGCATCGGCATCCGCGACCGCCTGGACGCTCGGAAGGAACACGAGGTTCATGGCGGCCAGGAACGCGCCCCAGTGCAGGGCCTGCGTCCAGATGAGGCGCAGGCGCTGGTCCCTGCCCGCCGCTTTCGACCAGCCGGAGAAGATTCCCACGCCGCAGCCGGCAAGCGCCGTGAGTTCCCAGTAGACGACCAGCAGCTTGTGCGTCATCGCCCCGTAGGCGACGCCGCCCACGGTCATGATCAGAAGGAGGAGATAGGGCAGCTCGCGCAACCAGAAACCGCGATCCAGCAGCCCGGACGCAACCCCCGCTCCTCCTGGCCGATGCGCATTGCTCATGGTTTCCGCTCCCCTCGCCCGACAGTTGAGGCTGCGGTCGCCTCCGCCCTGCCATGGCGGGATCCTTGCCATAGCGGAAGGCCGGGCGATGCCACAAGCAGGCGGGCGATCGGGCCCGGCGCCGCTAGGCTCCCTGGACCGCGCCGCGCCGCAGATGCTCGTCGAGGCGGGGAAGGATCTCGACGAAGTTGCAGGGCCGGTGCCGGTAGTCGAGCTGCGCGGCGAGGATGCCGTCCCAGGCGTCGCGGCAGGCTCCCGGCGATCCGGGCAGGACGAAGACGAAGGTCTGCCCGACGAGGCCCGCGGTGGCGCGCGACTGGATCGTCGAGGTGCCGATCTTCTCGTAGCTGATGCGATGGAAGACGGTCGAGAATCCCTCCATGCGCTTCTCGAAGAGCGGCTCGATCGCCTCGGGCGTCACGTCGCGGCCGGTGAAGCCGGTGCCGCCCGTGGTGAGGATCGCGTCAATGCCCCGATCGGCGCTCCAGGCGGCGACGGTGCCGCGGATCACCTCGACGTCGTCGGCTACGACCCGGCGCCGGGCGAGGACATGGCCCGCCGCCGTCAGGCGCTCGACCAGGATGTCGCCGGAGCGGTCGTTCTCGATGGTGCGGGTGTCGGAGACCGTCAGCACCGCGATCCGCAGCGGGACGAAATGGCGGGAAGGGTCGAGGCCCATCGCCGCCTCAGAGATAGGAGGCGCGGAAAGTGTCGCAGCTCTGGACCTGCCCGGACTTGAAGCCCTTCAGCAGCCAGCGGACCCTCTGCTCGGAGGTGCCGTGGGTGAAGGTGTCGGGGATAGCCTCCCCCTGGGAGCGCTGTTGAAGGCGATCGTCGCCGATCGCCTGGGCGGCGGCGACGGCCTGGCGGACATCCGCCTCGGTGATGGCGTTGAAGCGGTCGTTCGAGTTCTTGGCCCAGACGCCGGCGAGGCAGTCGGCCATCAGCTCGACGCGGACGGAAAGCTGGTTGGCCTCCGCCTCGCTCACCTCCTGCTGCTTGCGCTGGACCTTGGGCAGGATGCCGAGGACGTTCTGGACGTGATGGCCGACCTCGTGCGCGATCACATAGGCATAGGCGAAGTCGCCGCCGGTGCCGAACTTGCGCTGCATGTCCTGGAAGAACGAAGTGTCGAGATAGACTTTCCGGTCGAGCGGACAATAGAAGGGCCCCATCGCGGACTGGGCCATGCCGCAGCCGGAGCGGGTGCCGCGCGTGTAGAGGACAAGCCCGGCCGGCGAATACTGGCGGTTCATCTGCGCGGGCAAGACCTGCTTCCAGACGTCTTCGGTATTGCCGAGGATATTGGCGGCGAAGCGGCCCATCTGGTCGGCGGGGGCGCCCTTCTTGCCCGGCGCGGGCGCCTGCTGCTCGGTGGCCGGTCCCTTCCCGCCGGTGACGACCTCCGCGCCCTGGATGAGGATGCGGGGATCGATCCCCAGCGCCCAGGCGAGAATGCCGACGATGATCAGCGTGCCGAAGCCGAGGCCGCCGCGCGAGCCGGGAAGCGGCACGCCGAAGCCGCCGCCGCCGCTCTGGCCCCGGCGATCCTCCACGTAGTCGGAGGGGCGGAAATCTTCCCAGCGCATGGCGGTTCCTTCGGCGGTTCCCCGGCGGCCTCGAAAGGGGCCGGACTGACAAGCGGATTGCGGCGGCTCGGGTTCCGCCATCCCGCTTGCAGAAGCTCTAGAGCTGGCTCCCTCCCGGGTTGCCGTCAAGCTCCCTCTTGAGGAGCAGGAGGTCGCGCCAGGCGAAGCGCTTGTGGAGCGGCTGGCGCAGCAGATAGGCGGGATGGAGCATCGGCAGGATGCGCAGCGGGCGTCCGCCCACGACGCGGTCGTGCCAGCGTCCGCGCAGGCGCGTGATCCCTTCCTTGGCGCCGAGAATGACCTGGGTCGAGGGCGCGCCGAGCGTCACCAGCACCTGCGGGGCGGCAAGTTCGATCTGGCGCAGGGTGAAGGGCAGGCAGGCGGCGACTTCCTGGGGCGTCGGCGTGCGGTTTCCCGGCGGCCGCCAGGGCACGATATTGGCGATGTAGACGCTCGTGCGGTCGAGGCCGATGGCGGCCAGCATGCGGTCGAGGAGCTGGCCCGCCCGGCCGACGAAGGGAAGGCCCGTCCGGTCCTCCTCGGCTCCGGGCGCCTCGCCGAGCAGCATCACCCGCGAGCCGGGCGCGCCGTCGGCGAAGACGAGCCGGCGCGCCGATCCCTTCAACGCGCAGCCGTCGAAGGCGTCCAGCAGGAGGCGCAGTTCCTCCAGGCTCCGCGCCCCCGCCGCGCGGCTGCGCGCATCGGCGGCGACCGTGTCCGTCGCCTGGACGGCGAGTCCGGGAAGAGCGGCGGTGCGGGGCTCCGCCGGAGATCGCATGTCCCGGCGCTCCGGCTCCCGGCGCTCCGGCGGCGTGGGCCTGGGCGCGGACGGGCGTGAGGGTTCCCGCTCGGCGAAGCGGTCGCGTGGCGTCTCGTCGAGCGCGGCGTCGACGCCCGCGGCGACATGGAAATCGAGCAGGGCGAGGAGGCCGTCGCGTTCGCAGGGGCCGTCCGTCGGAGGGGGGCGAGAACTCGGCACAGGGGTTCCGGCTGGGCCGGATCAAACTAGGACGGAGGGCCGGCCCGGTCCAGCGGCGGATGAGCGCGGCGCGAAGGGGATAGAATGCGGGATCTTTAACGAAGTATGTCAGAAGCTATGCTCATGACGCATGCCAACATGGCGATTAAGCCGATTGTTGCGCTGCAACATGATACATACACATATCTCCACGAGAGGAATCGCCCTGGAACGGCCTTTCAGCCCCGGTGGCTAGCGCTGCCGGATATGTCACCAGGAGACGAACGATGCTGCTGTTTTTCCATTTCCGTGAGGTTCTCGCCGAAATCCGCGACCTCTTCCGTCGGCTCGATCGGGCTTCGAGCAAGACCGATCACTAAGGCCGCCATGACCCGCGAACGGGATGCCGGCCTTGGCCGGCCCCGCGGGTGAGAAACGCCGCCGACTGGGCGCGTTGTTGCGCTGCAACATGGTGCATACGCATATCTCCACGAGAGGAATCGCCCTGAGCCGGCCTTTCAGTCCCGGCGGCTAGCGCTGCCGGATATGTCACCAGGAGACGAACGATGCTGCTGCTTTTCCATTTCCGTGAGGTTCTCGCTGAAATCCGCGACCTCTTCCGTCGGCTCGATCGGAGTTCGAGCAAGGGCGATCGCTAAGGCCGCCATGGCCCGCAGACGGGGTGCCGGCCTTGGCCGGCCCCGCGGATGAGAAGCCGCCGCCGACAGGGCGTGACCCACGACGGCATCCGCCGAACGCTCCCTTCCCTGCTTGTCACCGGGCCGGCACCATCCCATAGGTCCTGATAAGGATTCCAATCTGGCTGGAGCGGGAAAGATCATGTCCGAGGCGGACGACGCGTTGCCGGCGCGCGAATCGATGGAATACGACGTCGTGATCGCGGGCGGCGGCCCGGCGGGCCTCGCGACGGCGATCCGCTTGAAGCAGATTGCGGCCGAGCGCGGCGAGGAGATTTCCGTCGTGCTCGTCGAGAAGGGCTCCGAGATCGGCGCGCATATCCTGTCGGGCGCCGTCATCGACCCCATCGGCCTCGACCGCCTCCTGCCGGACTGGCGCGAGGATCCCGAGCGGCCCCTGACGACGCAGGTCACGAAGGACGAGTTCCTGTTCCTCGGGCCCGCCGGCGGCGTGAAGCTGCCGAATTTCGGCATGCCGCGGCTGATGGACAACCACGGCAAGTTCATCGGCTCGCTCGGCGATCTCTGCCGCTGGCTCGGCCGGCAGGCCGAGGCGCTCGGCGTCGAGATCTATCCCGGCTTCGCCGCGGCCGAGATGCTGATCGAGGACGGCAAGCTCGTCGGCATCGCCACGGGCGACATGGGCATCGGCAAGGACGGCGAGCGCAAGGACGATTTCACGCGCGGCATGGAGCTGCGCGGCCGCTACACGATCCTGGCCGAGGGCTGCCGCGGCAGCCTGTCCAAGCAGGCCATCGCCCGGTTCGAGCTGGCCCGGGAGGCCGACCACCAGAAATACGGCCTCGGCGTCAAGGAGCTGTGGCGCATCGACCCGGAGCGGTTTCGCAAGGGGCTCGTCCAGCACGCCATGGGCTGGCCGCTCGGCGGGCGCACGGGCGGGGGCTCCTGGCTCTACCATTTCGACGAGAACCTCGTCTCGGTCGGCTTCGTCGTCCATCTGAACTACCAGAACCCGACGCTGTCCCCCTTCGAGGAGATGCAGCGCTTCAAGACGCACCCGATGATCCGGGACGTCTTCGAGGGTGCCAAGCGCATCGGCTACGGCGCGCGCGCCATCGTCGAGGGCGGCTGGCAATCGGTGCCGCGGCTCGCCTTCCCCGGCGGCTGCCTCGTCGGCGACGCGGCGGGCTTCGTGAACGTGCCGCGCATCAAGGGCTCGCACAACGCGATCCTCTCGGGCATGCTCTGCGCCGAGCATTTGGCCCCGGCCCTCGCCGAGGGCCGCTCGCATGACGAACTCGTGGATTACGAGGAATCCTGGCGCGGCTCGGAGATCGGGCGCGACCTGTTCAAGGTGCGCAACGTCAAGCCGCTCTGGTCGAAATACGGCACCTATCTCGGCATTCCGCTCGGCGGGCTCGACATGTGGATGAACGAGCTGACGGGCTCCTCGCTCTTCGGCACTTTGTCGCACGGCAAGCCCGATTATGAGACGCTGAAGCCGCTCTCCGAAGTGAAGCCGATCGTCTATCCGCGCCCGGACGGGGTCCTGACCTTCGACCGCCTGTCCTCGGTCTTCCTCGGCAACGTCAACCACGAGGAGGACCAGCCGGCGCATCTCAAGGTCGCCGACATGGCCTTGCAGAAGCGTTCCGAACTCGACGTCTATGGCGGCCCCTCGGGCCGCTATTGCCCGGCCGGCGTCTATGAATGGCTGGAGGAGGCGGGAACCGAGCCTCGCTTCGTGATCAACGCGCAGAATTGCGTCCACTGCAAGACTTGCGACATCAAGGACCCGAACCAAAATATCACCTGGACCACGCCCGAAGGCGGCGGCGGGCCGAACTACACCAGCATGTGAGCGCCGGCCCCTCGGGCCGGCCGAGGCAGGCACCGATGGCAGAGCAGGATCTCACGGGCATCTGGCAGGGGCTCTATTCCTATGGCGGCCTCGGCGATCATGTCGGGTTCACCGCGACGCTGATCGATTCGGGCGGGGCCCTCTACGGCTCGACGCATGAGCGCGACCCGCATCTGGCGCCGACGAGCCTCGAGGCGAGCCTCTCCGGCCGCCGTCGGGGGCGGCGGGTGAGCTTCACCAAGATCTACGAGGCGCAGGACGAGCACCTCCTGCCCATCGCCTATGAGGGCAATCTCAGCGGGGACGGGACGGAACTGGAGGGGACCTGGGAGATCCGCAGCCCGCCCCTGTCGGGGCGCTTCCTGATGTCGCGCCCGCCTCGCCGGGCGGCCGAGGCCGAGGTAGGGGAGACGGTTCGCGCCTGAGAGGCTGCGGCATCTGCGCGTCAACCGGGCGCCTTGCCGGTCCTTGGCGAAGGGTCCAAGGTGGCATAATTCCCCGCGCGCGCCCGAATCCCGGACGCGCCAGGCCGGAGCGGATATGCAGTTCCTTTCTTCCTGCGGTATCGCCGCCTCGCGCCGGCATGCGGCCGGGCCGGTCAGCCGGGCTCTGCTGGTCGCGGTTCTCGCTGGCGGCGTCTTCTCGACCGCGGCCGAGGCGCGCCGCAGCCAGCCTGCGCCGCCTGCCCCGAAAGTCTCCCCCTACGTCTCGGCCGACAGCCTCGAAGGCAATTTCCTCTCCGGCTATATCGCCGTGGCCTCGCGCGACACCGGGGCGGCGGCTCATTATTATCGCGAAGCCCTGCGCGACGATCCCGGCAATCCCGACCTGCTCGACCGCGCCTTCATCTCGCTCCTGGCCGACGGCGATTTCGCCGAGGCGGGCCGGATCGCCGACCGCATCGTCGCGCGCGATCCGGCCAATGGCCTCGCCCAGCTCGCCCTGGCCGTGCGGGCGATCAAGGCGCGCCAGTTCGTCACGGCGCGGAACATCCTGTCCCGCGGCGGGCGCGGCAGGACGGCCGACCTCACCGCGATGCTGCTGACCGCCTGGTCCTATGCGGGAGCGCGCGAGGGCAAGCGGGCGCTCGAGACCATCGGCTCGGCGCGCGGCGAGGGCAGCTTCGCCGTCTTCCGGGACTACCATGCCGCGCTGATCGCCGACGTGACCGGCAACGTGGCCGAGGCCGAGCGCCGCTTCAAATCGGCCTGGGACGCCGACAAGTCGACGATGCGCATCGTCGACGCCTATGGGCGGTTCCTGGCGCGCCAGGGCCGGCGCGAGGAGGCGCTCGCCCTCTACCGGAGCTACGAGGGGGCGGGCTCGCGGCACGCCTATATCAAGTCGGCCATCGCCGCGCTGGAGGCGGGCAAGCCGCTCGATCCGCTCGTCAGGAACGCGCAGGAGGGAGCGGCGGAGGTGCTGTTCGGGCTCGGCTCGGCCGGCTCCCAGCAGGGCGACGAACTGGCCTCGCTGATCTATCTGCGCCTGTCCCTGGTCCTCAATCCCGACAACGCGCTCGCCATCGTCGCCATGGCGGACGTGTTCGACCGCATGAAGCAGACCGACCAGGCGATCGAGGCGCTGAAGCTCGTGCCGGCGAATTCGCCGCTCAAGGCGAGCGCCGACATCCAGATCGGCCTCAGCCTCGAGCAGATGGGGAAGGGCGAGGAGGCGATCGCCCAGCTCGACCGCGCCAGGGCCGAGAAGCCCGACGACACCGAGGCGCTCGTGGCGCTCGGCAACGTCCTGCGCTCGCGCAAGCGCTACGCCGAGGCGGCCGAGGTCTATACGCAGGTCCTCGACAAGATGCCGGAGGACCAGCCCGGCCGCTGGCCCATTCTCTATTATCGCGGCACCGCCTATGAGCGCGCCAAGCAATGGGACAAGGCGGAGGCGGACCTCAAGGCTGCCCTCGCGCTCGTTCCCGAATCCGAGCCGATCGGCCGTTCGCAGGTGCTGAACTATCTCGGCTATTCCTGGGTCGATACGGGTCGCAACATCGACGAGGCGTTCAAGCTGCTGAAGCGCGCCGTCGAGCTGAATCCCCGCGACGGCATGATCATCGACAGCCTCGGCTGGGCCTATTACCGCCTCGGCCAGTACGACGATGCCGTGCGCGAGCTGGAGAAGGCGGCGGAGCTGAAGGCCGGCGATCCCGTGATCAACGACCATCTCGGCGACGCCTATTGGCATGTCGGGCGACGGCTCGAGGCGCAGTTCCAGTGGCAGCATGCCAAGGATGCCGGCCCGGAGCCCGAGGACCTGCCGAAGATCGAGGAGAAGCTGCATGGCGGCATGCCCGAATTGCCGCGCCCGGCCGAGACAGGCTCGACCAACCTGACCGAGCAGATCAAGAACGGCGGCTGAGCGTTCTTTCCGGGCCGAAGCGATGAAGGGGGGAGGGGGGAGCGCCGTCCTGCGGACGCGCGCGCCGGCCAAGGTCAATCTGACCCTGCATGTGCGCGGCCGCCGCGCGGACGGCTATCATCTGCTGGAAAGCCTCGTGGCTTTCGCGGGCGCGGCCGATCTTCTGGAATTGCGGCCCGCTGATGCTCTCGCGCTCGAGGTGGAAGGGCCGACTTCCGCCGCCTCGGGCCCCCCCGAGGCCAATCTCGTGCTGCGCGCGGCGCGAGCCCTGGCGGAGCGCCGGCCCGGACTGAGGCTCGGCGCCTTCCGGCTCGTCAAGCGACTCCCGGCCGCGGCCGGGATCGGCGGCGGCTCCTCGGATGCGGCCTCTGCCCTGCGGCTCCTCGCGCGGCTGAACGGATGGCCGGTCACCGACCCGGCGATTGTCGGGGCGGCGCGGGCGACCGGCGCCGACATCCCGGTCTGCCTCGATCCGCGCGCGCGCATGATGCGGGGAATCGGGGAGGAGATCGGCCCGCCGGCCGCGCTGCCTCCTCTCTCCTGTCTTCTGGTCAATCCCGGTGTCGCGGTGCCGACGGCCGATGTCTTCCGCGCCCTCGGCCTTCCCCCCGGCGCGATCCGGAACCGCGAGGCCCACGCCGAGGCGCCGCGAGGCGTCGACGCTCTGCACCGCATGCTCGCCGCAGCCCGCAACGATCTCGAGCCGCCGGCCATCGCCCTTGCGCCGGCCGTAGCGGAAGCGCTCGATCTGCTGCGCGCGCTCGACGGCTGCCGCCTCGCCCGGATGTCCGGCTCGGGCGCGACCGTCTTCGGTCTCTTCGACGATTGCCGGGGCGCGGCGCGGGCGGCTGCCGTGGTCCGGGCCGCGCGGCCCTCCTGGTGGGTCAGGCCGACCCTGCTGCGCTGAGTGAGCTGTCCCGCCTGCGGCGCCCGGAGGCGCCGGGCGCGGGTCAGCAGCAGCGGAAGCCGCGCCGTCCGTCCGCGCCGTAGCGGGCGAGCTGCCGCTCCCGGAAGAATTCCGGATAGGTCATCGGCGTCCGGTCGGGATGGGTCGCCCGGATATGGGCGACATAGGTGTCGTAATCGGGGAAGCCCACCATCAGGCGGGCTCCCTGGCACAGGCAGCGCGCGAACTCGGACCAGCGCGCCTTGAGATCGCTCGCCTTGAGATCGCTCATGGCCATGGCGGGCCTCAATGCCCCGACACGACGACGGCGTTCGGATCGGCGACGCCGACCGTCTCCTGCGCTGTCCAGCGATCGGCCCGGTAGGCCTCGAGGCAGGAGCGGATGCCGTAGAAGATGATGCTGACGACCACGATGACGAAGATGCCCGCGAGCGCCGCGTCGATGCGGTCGTTGAGGATGATCTGGCTCATCTCGCCCGCGTTCTTGGCCGGCGCCAGGATCTCGCCCTTGGCCGCGGCCTCGGAGAAGCGGTTCGCATGCGAGAGGAAGCCGATGCGCGGATCGGGATGGAAGATCTTCTGGAGGCCCGCCGTCAGCGTGCCCACGACCAGCCAGACCGTCGGCACGATCGTGATCCAGGCGTAGCGCTCGCGCTTCATGCGGAAGATCACCACCGTGCACAGGATCAGCGCCACCGCTGCCAGCATCTGGTTCGAGATGCCGAAGAGCGGCCACAAGGTATTCACGCCGCCGAGCGGGTCGGTGACGCCCTGGTAGAGGAAATAGCCCCAGGCTGCGACGCAGAGCGCCGTCGCGGCGATGCTCGAGCCCCATGAGGCCGTCTCGCGGAAGGCCGGCACGAACACGCCGAGGAGATCTTGCAGCATGAAGCGCCCCGCCCGCGTGCCCGCATCCACCGCGGTCAGGATGAACAAGGCCTCGAACAGGATGGCGAAGTGATACCAGAAGGCCATCATGGCCTTGCCGCCGACGACGGAGGAAAAGATATGCGCCATGCCGACCGCGAGGGTCGGCGCGCCGCCGGCGCGCGAGATGATGGTGTGCTCGCCGACGTCGCTCGCCGTCTGCTTGATGTCCTCAGGGGTGACCTTGAAGCCCCATTCGGAGACCTTCGCGGCCGCGCTCTCGGGCGTCGTGCCGATCACCGCCGCCGGGCTGTTCATGGTGAAATAGATGCCCGGATCGATGATGGAGGCCGAGACGAGCGCCATCATGGCGACGAAGCTCTCCATCAGCATGCCACCATAGCCGATGAAGCGGGCATTCGTCTCGTTGTCGATCAGCTTCGGCGTCGTGCCGGAGGAGATCAGCGCGTGGAAGCCCGAGACCGCGCCGCAGGCGATGGTGATGAACAGGAACGGGAAGAGCGAGCCCGACCAGACCGGCCCCGTCCCGTCGATGAAGCGCGTCACGGCCGGCATCCGCAGGTCGGGCGCGACGAAGAGGATGCCGAGCGCGAGGGCGCCGATCGCCCCGATCTTGAGGAAGGTCGAGAGATAGTCGCGCGGGGCGAGCAGCAGCCAGACGGGCAGGATCGAGGCCACGAAGCCGTAGCCGATCAGCATCCAGCAGAGCTGCACGCCGGTGAAGGTAAAGGCCGGTCCCCAGACGGGGCTCTCGGAGACGTTGCGCCCGAAGACGATGGCCAGCATCAGCAGCACGAAGCCGATGATCGAGACCTCGCCGATGGCGCCTGGCCGGATATAGCGCGTGTAGAGCCCCATGAAGAGCGCGATCGGGATCGTGGCCGAGACGGTGAAGAAGCCCCACGGGCTCTCGGCCAGCGCCTTGACGACGATGAGCGCCAGCACCGCAAGGATGATCACCATGATGACGAAGGTGCCGAAGAGCGCGATCACGCCCGGGATCGGCCCCAATTCGGTGCGGATCAGCTCGCCGAGGGAGCGCCCGTCACGCCGCATCGAGACGAAGAGGACCATGAAGTCCTGCACCGCCCCCGCGAAGACGACGCCGGCCAGGATCCAGAGGATGCCCGGCAGATATCCCATCTGCGCCGCGAGGACCGGTCCGACCAGGGGCCCCGCGCCCGCGATCGCCGCGAAATGGTGGCCGAAGAGGACGTAGCGGTTGGTCGGCACGTAGTCGAGGCCGTCGTTGTGGACCATGGCAGGGGTCGCGCGCGACGGGTCGAGCTTCATCACCTTCTGGGCGATGAAGAGCGAGTAGTAGCGATAGGCGATAAGGTAGACCGCGACGGAGGCGACCACCATCCAGAGCGCGTTGACATGCTCGCCGCGCTCCGTCGCCACGATGGCGAGGGCCGCCGCTCCGAGTGCCCCCAGCAGGATCCAGGGCCCGTGTGTCCGTAGCGCGCCGACCATAGACATTTCCTCGCGATTTTCCCGATCCATTACGTCTTTCGTCGAGCCTGTCCAGCGGATTCGCGGGTCCAGGTGACGGGCGTTCACAGGTGGGGAGGGCGCTTCGTCCTGCCGAGGGAACGGGGCGTCCCCGCCCGTCCGGCCTCGCCCCGTCCGCACCCTACCCACCACCTCCCGCCCGTGCTAAACGCGCGCCCATCCGAGGAGCGCCGGCCGTTCGATCGAGGCAGCCCGTTGGCTGCGCGGCCGCCTCTTCGACGAGGTCGTCATGAGCGCAGCCACTTCGTCCGGCTACAAGCTGTCGAACAGCTTTTTCTCCGCCTCCCTCGCCGATGCGGATCCCGAGATCGCCAAGGCCGTCGACGCGGAGCTGGGCCGCCAGCGCGACGAGATCGAGCTGATCGCCTCGGAGAACATCGTCAGCCGCGCCGTGCTCGAGGCCCAGGGCTCGGTGATGACCAACAAATATGCGGAAGGCTATCCGGGCCGGCGCTATTACGGCGGCTGCAGGTTCGTCGACATCGCCGAGAACCTCGCCGTCGAGCGCGCCTGCCGCCTCTTCGATTGCGCCTATGCGAATGTGCAGCCCAATTCCGGCTCCCAGGCCAACCAGGCCGTCTTCATGGCGCTCATGCAGCCCGGCGACACCTTCATGGGGCTCGACCTCGCCTGCGGCGGGCACCTGACCCACGGCGCGCCCGTCAACATGTCGGGCAAGTGGTTCAACGTCATCTCCTACAAGGTCGACCGCGAGAGCGGCCTCGTCGACATGGAGGAGGTCGAGAAGCTCGCGCGCGAGCACCGGCCGAAGATGATCGTGGCCGGCGGCTCGGCCTATTCGCGCCATTGGGATTTCGCGCGCTTCCGTCAGATCGCGGACGAGATCGGCGCGTATTTCATGGTCGACATCGCCCATTTCGCCGGGCTCGTCGCGGGCGGGGCGCATCCGTCGCCCTTCCCGCACGCCCATGTCGCGACCACGACCACGCACAAGACCCTGCGCGGGCCGCGCGGGGGCATGATCCTCACCAACGACGAAGCCTTGGCCAAGAAGTTCAACTCGGCCGTCTTCCCGGGCCTCCAGGGCGGGCCCCTCATGCACGTCATTGCCGCCAAGGCCGTCGCCTTCGGCGAGGCGCTCCGGCCGGACTTCAAGCTCTACGCTCATGCGGTGGTGGAGAATGCGAAGGCGCTCGCCGGGACGCTGAAGGCCGGCGGCCTCGACATCGTCGCGGGCGGCACCGACAACCACCTGATGCTGGTCGACCTGCGCCCCAAGGGCCTGACCGGCAAGGCCGCCGAGGCGGCGCTCGGGCGCGCCCATCTCACCTGCAACAAGAACGGCATTCCCTTCGATCCCGAGAAGCCGATGGTGACCTCCGGCATCCGGCTCGGCACCCCGGCCGGCACGACGCGCGGCTTCGGCGTCGCGGAGTTCAAGAAGATCGGCGAGATGATCGTCGAGGTGCTGGACGGCCTGAAGGCGAACGGGGAGGGCGGCAACGGCGCCGTCGAGGCCGCGGTCGTGGCCAAGGTCGGCGAGCTGACGCGGCGCTTTCCGATCTATCCCTGACGGATGCGCTGCCCCTTCTGCGGCAATCCCGATACGCAGGTGAAGGAGACGCGGACGTCGGATGACGGCTCCGCCACCCGCCGCCGGCGCGTCTGCTCCGATTGCGGGGCGCGCTTCACGACCTTCGAGCGCCCCCAGCTTCGCGAGCTGACGGTGGTCAAGCGCTCGGGCCGCAAGGTCGCCTTCGATCGCGACAAGCTCTCGCGCTCGATCGAGGTGGCCCTGCGCAAGCGCCCCGTCCAGGAGGAGCGCGTCGAGCGCCTCATCAACGGCCTCGTGCGCCGGCTCGAAAGCGCGGGCGAGGCCGAGATCGCCAGCAGGACCATCGGCGATCTCGTGATGGAGGCCCTCAAGGCGCTCGATTCCGTGGCCTATGTGCGCTTTGCGAGCGTGTACAAGGATTTCCGCGGGCCGAGCGATTTCGAGGAACTGCTCGGCTCCCTGACGGCGCCCCCGCGCGAGGAGCAGGCGCCGTGACGCCGGGAGAGGTCGGCCGCGACGACATCCGCCTGATGGGCCTCGCCCTTGCGCTCGGCTGGCGGAACAACGGCCGCGCATGGCCCAATCCCTCGGTCGGGGCGGTGATCGCCGATCCGTTGACGGGACGGATCATCGCGCAGGCCGCGACCCAGCCCGGCGGCCGGCCGCATGCGGAGACCGTCGCCATCCGGGCCGCGGGCGAGGCCGCGGCGGGGGCCGTTCTCTATGTGTCGCTGGAGCCCTGCTCCCATCACGGCCGCACGCCGCCCTGCGCCGATGCCATCGTGGCGGCCCGCCTCGGCCGCGTCGTGACGGCGCTGGAGGACCCGGACCCGCGCGTCGCCGGACGCGGCCATTCGCGCATCGTGGCGGCAGGCATCGCCGTGAGGACGGGCGTGCTGTCGGACGAGGCGAGGCGCGCGCATCGGGGCCATCTGACGCGGATCCGCGAGGGACGGCCCGCCGTCACGCTGAAGCTCGCGCGAACGCCCGACGGATATGCCGCGCGGCTTCCCGGCGAGCGGCGGCTGATGATTTCCGGCGAGGGCGCCGGGCATGTCGTGCACCTGATGCGGGCTCATGCGGACGCGATCCTGGTCGGGGTCGACACCGTCCTCGCGGACGATCCTCATCTCAACGTGCGCCTGCCGGGCCTCGAGGACCGCTCGCCCCTGCGCGTGGTCTTCGACACCCGCCTGCGGATGCCGCTCGGCTCGCATGTCGTCGCGAGCGCCCGCCTCCGCCCGACCTGGGTGGTGTGCGGCGAGGACGCGGATGCGGAATGCGAGCGCGCACTCCGCGCAGCCGGGGTCGAGGTGATGCGCTCGCAGGTCGATGCGGCGGGCCGGCTGGACCTGCCGGCCGCGATGCGGCTCCTCGGCTCCCACGGGCTGACACGCGTCTTCAGCGAAGGCGGCCCGACCCTCGCCGACGCGATGGCGCGCGAGGGGCTGATCGACGATCTCTTCATCGGGACGGGAAGCGTGGCCCTCGGCCGGCCCGGCCGGCCGGCCCTCGGGCCTCATCTCCAGGCCGCGCTGGACCGCGATTTCCGGCTCGTCGCGAATCGGCGGATCGAGGACGATACGATCGCGCATTTCGAGAGGCTTTGACGTGTTTACCGGGCTCGTGAGCGATATCGGCCGGGTGGCGGCCGCGGAGGGCGGGGAGCGCCTGCGGAAGCTCCGCATCGAGAGCGGCTACGATCCCGCGACGATCGCGCTCGGGGCGTCGATCGCCTGCGGGGGGCCCTGCCTCACGGTGACGGCCTCGGGACCGGGAGAGCGCGGCGCCTGGTTCGAGGTCGATGTCGCGGCCGAGACGCTGGCGCGCACGAATGCGGCGGGCTGGCGCCCCGGCACGCGCCTCAATCTCGAGCGCTCGCTTCGGATCGGCGACGAGTTGGGAGGTCATCTCGTCACCGGCCATGTCGACGGCCTCGCCGAGATCGTCTCGCGAGAGGAGGTGACGGGCGGCGATTGGGGAGAGAGCGTGCACTTTCGGCTTCGCGCGCCGCAGCCGCTCGCCCGCTTCATCGCCGAGAAGGGCTCGGTCGCGCTGGACGGGACCTCGCTGACGGTCAACGAGGTGCGGGGCCTCGAATTTTCCGTCCTCCTCATCCCGCATACGTTGACGGTCACCACCTGGGGGGACCGTCAGCCCGGCGACCGCGTCAATCTCGAGGTCGACCTGATGGCCCGCTACGCGGCACGTCTTACCGAGGCAGGCGCATAGGGCATCGCGTGCCGCGTGCGAATGCAGACCTGCCGCGCGGCGCGCGGCTTGCCGATGCGGGGCGGCCCCGATACTGACCCCGACGCCGCGACGGTGCCTTGAGGCGTTTCAAGGCGGGTCGCCCGGTATCGAGGAGCGGGCGAGGCTCGTCCCGGAGAGAATGGTCGCGATCGGTCAATCACGGAAAGCGCGCACGAGGCTCGGCGGGGGCGTCAGGGCCCTGGTCGTCGAGGCGCGCTATTACGAAGGCATCGCCGACGAGCTTCTGGCGGGGGCGCGGGCCGCCTTGCGGGAGGCGGAGATCGGCTGCGACGTCGCCACCGTGGACGGCGCGCTGGAGATCCCGGCGGCGATCGCGATCGCCCTCGACGAAGCGGAGGCCGCGGGGCGGCCCTATGGCCTTGCGGTCGCGCTGGGCTGCGTGATCCGCGGGGAGACGGGCCATTACGACATCGTGGCCGGGGAAAGCTCGCGCGCGCTCATGGACCTGTCCGTCGCCCGCCGCCTGCCGATCGGCAACGGCATCCTCACGGTCGAGAACGAGGAGCAAGCCTGGGCGCGGGCGCGCGTGGCCGAAATGAACAAGGGGGGAGGGGCTGTGGATGCGGCCGTCTCGGTCCTCCTCGCGACGCGCGGCCTGCGGGAGCGCGACCGTGGCTAAGCCGGCGGAGCGGAGCGCTGCGCGGCTCGCGGCCGTCCAGGCGCTCTATCAGATGGATGTCTCGGGCAAGGGCGTCTTCGATGTCATGGCGGAATTCGAGGCGTTCTGGATCGGCCGCGAGGTCGAGGGCGTCGAGTTCAAGCAGGCGGAGAGGGCGTTCTTCCGGGCCTTGCTGGCTGGCGCCGTCGAGCAGCAGCGGGTCATCGATCCGCTGATCGACAGGGCGCTCTCGGCCGGCTGGCCGCTCGCGCGCATCGAGGCCGTCCTGCGCGCCATCCTCAGGGCCGGAGGCTACGAGCTGGCTTGCATGAAGGACGTTCCCGCGCGCGTCGTCATCTCCGAATATGTCGACGTGGCCCA
>NZ_DAOLAJ010000015.1:0-5606 GCF_035325185.1 Enterovirga sp.
CCCCCGTTTGGGGGGGGGGGGGGTGGGGGGGGGGAAAACCGCCATATCCAATAGCCCTGTCGCTGGCGGGGCGAAGCGGGAGTGGCTGCAAGAGGGACGGAAACCATGCGAAGCGTGGTGGAGGCCCCGCCTCTCAGCCCTCCGCCTTCTGCCCGGCGAGGGCGAGCCAGGCGCCTTCGTCGATCACCTGCAAGCCGAGCTCGGCCGCCTTCTTCAGCTTCGAACCCGCCCCCGGCCCCGCGACGACGAGGTCGGTCTTCGCGGAGACCGAGCCCGAGACCTTGGCGCCGAGGCGCTCGGCCATGGCCTTCGCCTCCTCTCGCGTGAGCCGTTCGAGGCTGCCGGTGAAGACCACCGTCTTGCCGGCGACGGGGCTCGTCGTCGAGACGGCCGCGAGCGGTTCCGGCGTCACCTCGGCGAGAAGCGCCGCGAGCATGTCGCGATTGTGCTCCTCGCCGAAGAAATCGATCAGCGCCTCGGTGACGACCTCGCCCAGACCGTCGATGGCGAGGAAATCCGCCTTCGCCTCCTCCTCGCCCGCCGCGGCCTTCACGGCGGTGTCGCGCAGGGCCTCGATCGAGCCGAAATGCCGGGCCAGGAGCCGCGCATTGGTCTCGCCGACATGGCGGATGCCGAGGCCGAAGACGAAGCGGTCGAAGGAGACGCGGCGCCGCGCCTCGATGGCGGCGAGGAGATTGGTGACGACCTTGGCCTCGTCCTCGGCCTTCCTGGCCTTGGCGGCGCGGACCTTGTCCTGCGCCGCGAAGCGCTGGTCGATCAATTCGTTGCGGCGGCGGTCGAGCGCCTCCTTGGTTTCGGCGTAGCCCAGCCTGAAGATATCGGCCGGCTCCTTCACGAGGCCGGCCTCCCACAGCACCTCGACGAAGGTGCCGCCCAGCCCCTCGATGTCGAAGGCGTTGCGCGAGGCGAGATGCTTCAGCCTCTCCACCGCCTGGGCGGGACAGGTGAGCCCGCCCGTGCAGCGGCGCACGACGTCCTCGCGGCCCGTGCGCGGATTGTGCTCGCGCACGGCGTGGGAGCCGCAGGCCGGGCAGAGATTCGGGAAAAGATAAGGCTCGGCGGCGGCGGGGCGCTTGTCCAGCATCACCTCAAGCACCTGCGGGATGACGTCCCCGGCGCGCTGGATGGTAACGGTGTCGCCGATGCGGATATCGACGCCGCCACGCAGCTCCGTTCCGTCCGGCCCGATTCCCTTGATGAAATCCTCGTTGTGCAGCGTCGCGTTGCGCACGACGACGCCGCCCACCGTCACCGGCTTCAGCCGCGCGACGGGCGTCAGCGCCCCGGTGCGGCCGACCTGGATCTCGATATCCTCGACCTCGGTGACGGCGATCTCGGCCGAATATTTATGGGCGATGGCCCAGCGGGGCTCGCGCGAAACGAAGCCGAGCCGCTCCTGGAGCGCTAGGTCGTCGACCTTGTAGACCACCCCGTCGATGTCGTAGCCGAGCCGTGCGCGCTCCTCCCCGATCAGGCGGTATTGCTCCAGCATCTCGTCCACGCCGTGGCAGAGGCGCAGGAGATCGGGCGTGCGGAAGCCATATTCGGCGAGTGTTTCCACCATGCCATGCTGGGTCGCGGCCGGCAGGCGCGAGACCTCGCCCCAGGCATAGGCGAAGAACTTGAGGGGACGCGAGCGCGTCACCTCGGCATCGAGCTGGCGCAGGCTGCCGGCGGCGCCGTTGCGCGGATTGGCGATGGGCGGCTTGCCCGCCGCGACCTGCCGCTCGTTGACGGCGGCGAAATCGGCATGGGTCAGGTAGATCTCGCCCCGCGCCTCGAAGATGTCGGGCACGTCCGCGCCCTTCAGCGCATGGGGAATGTCTGCGACCGTCATCGCGTTCGGGGTGACGTCCTCGCCCTCCTGGCCGTCGCCGCGCGTCGTCGCCGAGACGAGCCTGCCGCCCTCGTAGCGCAGGCTCAGCGAGAGCCCGTCCACCTTGGGCTCCGCCGTGAAGGCCAGCGGCGCATCCTCGGCAAGGCGCAGGAAACGGCGGATGCGGGCGACGAACTCGGCCACCTCCACATCGTCGTAAGCCTTGCCCAGCGACAGCATCGGCACGCGGTGGCGACGCTTGGCGAAGCGCTCCGAGGGCTTCGCGCCGACCTTGCGGGTCAGGCTCTCGGGCGTCGCGAAATCGGGATAGGCCGCCTCGATCTCCTCGTAGCGGCGGCGCAACGCGTCATATTCGGCATCCGAGATCGCCGGCGCGTCCTCGTTGTAATAAAGCTCGTCGTGCTCCTTCAGCTCCGCCGCGAGCGCGTCGTATTCCGCCCGCGCCTGGTCGAGGCCGAGATCGGCGACCGCGATGTCGCGCAAGGCCGGCCGGGTCATGCGCCGGGCCGCCGCGGCCATCACGCCGCCCCGAACGGCTTGACGGCCACGCCGTTGCTCTCCAGCACCTCGCGCACGCGCCGCGCCATGGCGACCGCGGTCGCCCCGTCGCCATGGACGCAGACCGTGTCGATCTTCGCCGGGATCTTCCTGCCGTGGATCGAGGTGATGGCCTGGTCGCGCACCATGGCGAGGACGGATTGCGCCGCCGCCTCGGCATCGTGCAGCACCGCGCCCGGCTTCTTGCGGCTGACAAGATTGCCGTCATCCTCATAGGCCCGGTCGGCGAACACCTCGGCGATGGCGGCAAGGCCCATCTCCCCGGCCACGGCCTCGGAGTGGCGCCCCGGCATGACCATGTAGCCGAGCGAGGCGTCGACCCCCTTGATGGCCCGGCCCAGGGCCTCGGCGAAGGGGCGCTCCTCGTTGACGAGATTGTTGAGCGCCCCATGCGCCTTGACGTAGGTGACCTCGTGGCCGGCGAGCGCGGCGCACGCCTGCATCGCGCCGATCTGGTAGGCGATCATGCGCTCGATCTCCTCCATGGTGTCGCCGCGGATGACGCGCCGCCCGAAGCCCCAGAGGTCGTTGAAACCGGGATGGGCGCCAAGAGACACGCCCTTCGCCTTGGCGAGGCGCGCGGTCTCCACCATCACGTTCGGATCACCCCCGTGAAAGCCGCAGGCGACATTGGCCGAAGTGATGATATCCATCATCGCCTCGTCCTCGCCGAGGCTCCAGCGGCCATAGCTTTCGCCCATGTCGCAATTGATGTCGATCCGCATGGCGTCCTCCGTCGTCCGGCCCCATCTGCCGCGAAACCGGGACGCCGGTCCAGCGCGGCCTGCCCCCGCCCGGCCGAAGCTTTCGCACCGGCGCCCCCGCCCCGGCGAAGCGTCGTCGGGCCGCGTTTTCTTCCCGCGGGGCGGCTCCACCCCGCTCGAAAATGCTCTAAGATCAGAAGCATCGAGAGAGTCCCCGGGGCCTTGCGGATCATGACGCGCGCCGATCCTGCGAATGCCGGCCGGGGCTGCGCGATCCGCACCCGCCCCGCCGACGAGGCCGCCACGTGACGTTTCCGACGCGGCAGGAATGGATCTTCACGCTGCGGACCTTCGCGGCGGCGATGACCGCGCTCTATCTCGCGCTCTGGATGGACCTGCCGCGCCCCTACTGGGCGATGGCGACGACCTATATCACGAGCCAGGCCTTTTCCGGCGCGACCCGGTCCAAGGCCCTCTACCGCATGGGCGGCACCCTGCTCGGCGCCACCGTCGCGGTGATCCTCGTGCCGACCTTCGTCAATGCCCCGGTCCTCCTGACCCTGGCGATCTCGCTCTGGGTGGGGCTCTGCCTCTTCGTCTCCCTGCATGACCGGACGCCCAAGAGCTACCTGCCCCTCCTCGCAGGCTATACCGCGGCGATCGTCGGCTTCCCGACCGTGGACACGCCCGCCGTGATCTTCGACACGGCCGTGTCGCGCTCCCAGGAGATCATCCTCGGCATCCTCTGCGCCTCGCTCGCCTCGTCGATCATCCTGCCGCGCTCGGTCAGCTCGGTGGTGGCGGGGCGGGTCGAGAGCTGGCTCGCCGAGGCGCGCAAGCGCGCGCTGGAAGCCTTCGACGACGCGAAGGGCACGGTGCAGATGAGGATCGCGCGGCTCCAGCTCGCCGCGGATGCCAGCGCGATCGACCTTCTCGGCGCCCCCCTTCGCTACGAGGCGACAGGGGCCGAGCGCAGCGCCGGCGTCCTTCCGATCCTGCGCCAGCACATGCTGATGATGATCCCGACCTCGGCGGCCATCGTCGACCGGATCCGAGCCCTGCACGAGGCGGGGGGTGCCGGCCCCGCGGTCGAGGCCGCCCTGGCCCAGGTGCGGGAGTGGATCACCGCGGGCGCGAGCGACCCCGAGAGGACGGCGCGCGTCAAGGCGGCGATCGCGGAGATCGACGTCCCGCTCGGTCCCGGCTCGACATGGCGCGACCTCCTGACGGCGAGCCTCGCGACCCGCCTGCGCGACCTGATCGACCTGCGCGCCGACATCCGGCGGCTGAGGCAGGACGTGATCGACCGCAAGCCGCCCGAGGACCGGCTGGCCTTCCGGTATTCCGCCCATGCCCGCCCCGTCCGGCACTATGACCCGACGCTGGCGCTGCAATCCTCCGTGAGCGCGATTCTCGCCATCTGGATCACCACGGGCATCTGGATCGTCACGGCCTGGCCGTCGGGATCGACCGCACCCATGATGACCGCCGTCGGCTGCTGCATCTTCGCCTCGCTCGACGATCCGGCGCCCTCCATCCTCACCTTCGCCAATTCGGCCGTCGTGGCTGCGACGGCCGCGGGGATCTACCTGTTCGGGATCCTGCCGCTTCTGACGACCTTCGAGCAGCTCGCGATCGCCTTCGCACCCTATCTGATCGTCTGCGGACTCCTGATGACGCGGCCCCAGACCGCGCTCATCGGCCTCTCCCTCGCCGCGAACAGCATCTCGGTGATGGCGTTGCAGAGCCGCTACAGCGCCGATTTCGCGAGCTTCGTGAATTCCGCCATGGCCCTCGTGGTCGGGCTGTGGCTCGCAGCCCTGATCACGCGGCTGATCCGCTCCGTGAGCGCGCCCTGGACGGTCGCGCGCCTCTTGCGGCACAACCGGGCCAGCCTCCGGAAAGCCGCCCGCGGCGTCGGCGGCAACCACGGGCTCGAGCTGGGAGCCCTGATGCTGGACCGGATCGGGCTCGTCGCGCCCCGCATCGCGCGGCTGCCGCCCGACGAGATCGAGCAGATCGGCGACCTCGTCGGCGAGGTCCGCGTGGCGATCAACGTCGTCGAGCTGCGCCGGGCGCATCGCAAGCTTTCGGGCGAGGCGAGGCAGGCGATCGACGAGGCCCTCGCCCGGCTGGCGAGGACCGGCATCGAGGGAGCCGAGCCGGAGCTGCTCGCCGCGATCGACAGGGCGATCGCCAGCCTTCTCCAATCTCCCCAGGGCCGGCCCGGACGCCGCGCCCTCCTCGGCCTGACCGGCCTTCGCCGGGGCCTCTTCCGCGACGCCCCCGGCTTCGAGCCGCCGGCGGCGCCGACCGAAGCGGAGCTTGCCGCATGATGGGTGAGATCGACCTCTACGGGGTGTTCGTCCCAACCCTGGCGGTCCTGATGATCCTGACCTTCGCGATCAGCCTGCCGGTGCGGCGGGGGCTGCGCGGCCGCGGCGGCTATCCCTTTGTCTTGCCCCCGCCCCCCTTTGATCTCCGCC
>NZ_DAOLAJ010000015.1:5616-53559 GCF_035325185.1 Enterovirga sp.
GCTTCGTCTGGCTGTCGCCGCTCTTCGATCTCGCCCTCTACGTCATCCTTCTGGGAGGGGCCGTCGCGCTGGCGGCCCGGACATTGCCATGAACCGCGTCCTCTCCTTGCTGCCGCGAATCGCCGTCACCGCCGCGGTCGTGGCGGTGGCCTGCGTCGTCGGGCTCGCCCTGTGGAACTACTACATGGAGGCGCCCTGGACGCGCGACGGCCATGTCCGCGCCGACGTCGTGACGGTCGCCCCCGACGTCTCCGGGCTGGTGACCGAGGTGCTCGTCGAGGACAACCAGGAGGTCAAACGCGGCGACCTCCTGTTCCGCATCGACCCGGAGCGGTTCCAGCTCGCGCTCCGGCAGGCGGAGGCCCTCGTCCAGGGCCGCCTCGTCACGGCCAAGCAGCAGGCGCTCGACGACGAGCGCTATGCCAAGCTGAGCGGCGGCATCGTCTCGGACCAGAAGGTCGAGCAGGCGCGGGCCCTCCATCTCTCGGCCCAGGCGGCCTACGAGCAGGCGGTGGCGGATCGCGACCTCGCCAGGCTCAACCTCGCGCGCTCGGAGGTCCACGCGGCCGTCAACGGGCGCATCACCAATCTCGACCTGCGCCCCGGAACCTATGTCCAGGCCGGGCGGGGCGTGGTGGCCCTCGTCGATACCGACACGATCCGCGTAGAGGGCTATTTCGAGGAAACCAAGCTTTCGCGGATCAAACCCGGGGCGGCCGCCCGGATCTCGCTCCTCGGCGACAGCGGCACCATTGCCGGGCGCGTGGAGAGCATCGCGGCCGGCGTCGCCGATCGCGAGCGCACCGCCGCCTCGAACCTCCTCGCCAATGTCAGCCCGACCTTCGCCTGGGTCCGCCTCGCCCAGCGCATCCCGGTGCGGATCGCGGTGGACATCCCCAAGGACGATCCGCGCCTGATTCCGGGGCGCACCGCGACCGTTTCGATCGAGCCCCCGGCGGGGGACCGGCCGCTCGGATTCTCATGGATGGGATGGTAGCGGGAGAAGAGGCCGCTCACACCAGGACCGGCTGGGCCACCTGCTCCTGCGCGCCGAAGAGGCGGCGGTAATGCTCGACCTCCTCGCGGGGCCCCGTGGCCTTGCTGGGATTGTCGGAGAGCTTCACGGCCGGCCGGCCGTCGGCGGCAATCACCTTGCAGACGATCGAGATCGGATCGAGGGCCCCGTCCGGCGCCATGCCGCGGAAATCGTTGGTGAGGAGCGTGCCCCAGCCGTAGCTGATCTTGGTGCGGCCGATGAAATGGGCGTGCAGCCGCTCGATCGTGTCGATGTCGAGTCCGTCCGAGAAGATCGTGAGCTTGTTGCGCGGGTCCTGGCCGCGCGCCTCCCACCACCGGATCGCCTGCTCGCCTCCGACGATGGGATCGACCGAATCGATGCGGATGCCGGTCCACGACGCGACCCAGTCGGGCGCGCGCTTGAGGAAATCGGTCGTCCCGTAGGTGTCCGGCAGGATGATCAGGAGGTTGCCCTGGTAGTCCTGCTGCCAGTCGGCAAGGACCTCGTAGGGCGCCGCGCGCTTCGCCTCGTCGCCGTCCGCGAGGGCCGTGTAGACCATCGGCAGTTCGTGCGCATTCGTGCCGATCGCCTCGACCTCCCGATGGAGCGCGATGAGGCAGTTCGAGGTGCCGGTGAAGGCCGGGCCGAGCCCCTCGATCATCGCCTGGACGCACCAGTCCTGCCACAGGAAGCCGTGGCGCCGCCGCGTGCCGAAATCGGACATGCGCAGGCCGCGCAGCTTCCTGAGCCGCTGGATCTTCTCCCAGACCCGCGTCATCGCACGGGCATAGAGCACCTGAAGCTCGAACTTGCCCATGTCGCGCGTGACGCCGCGCGAGCGCAGCTCGTTCAGGATCGCGAGCGCCGGGATCTCCCACATCGTGGTTTCGATCCAGGGGCCGTGAAAGGTCAGCTCGTATTGCCCGTCCCGCTGCGTCAGCTCGTATTCGGGGAAGCGGAAGCCTTCGAACCACTCCATGAAATCGGCCGAGAACATCTGCCGGCGGCCGTAGAAGGTGTTGCCGCGCAGCCAGGTGGATTCCCCGCGCGACAGCCGCAAGGTGCGGACATGGTCCAGCTGCTCGCGCAACTCGCCGTGATCGATGAGATCGGCGAGACGGACGCGCGTCGTCCGGTTCGTCATGCCGAAGCTGACGGCGACGTCCCGATGACGGCGCCAGATCGTCTGCGCCATCAGGAGCTTGTAGAAGTCGGTATCCAGAACCGAGCGGACGATCGGGTCGATCTTCCAGCTATGGTTATAGACCCGCGTGGCGATATCGACCATCGCGCACCAATCCTAGAGGCTGCACGGCCGATCCTGCCCCATTTCGGGGGGCGCGTCACGGCCCCCGCGACGGAACCGCGCCTTCAATTTCCCGCCGCGAGCGGGCGCGGCGGCGCGGCCCGCTCGCGCAGATCGAAGAGGCCGCCCTCCTCCTCGCTCATCTCGACCTGCCTGTCATGCATGCGGATCAGCGTCGAACGATGGCCGATCGAGACGATCGTCGTGTCCGGCAGCTCCCTGCGCAGGATCGCGTAGATGGCCGCCTCCATGGGCTCGTCGAGCGAGGCGGTCACCTCGTCGAGGAGGAGCCAGTCCGGCTTGGCGAGGAGAACGCGGGCGAGCGACAGGCGCTGCTGCTCGCCGCCCGACAGATGGTGCGCCCAGGCATCCTCGACATCGAGCTTGTCGACGAGATGGCCGAGACTGACCGCCTTCAGCGCGGCGACGATCGCGGCATCGTCGTATTGCGCGTCGAGGCCCGGATAGGTCACCGCCGCACGGAGCGTGCCGGAGGGGATATAGGGCTTCTGGGGAACCAGCATCACGCTCTTGCCGGCGGGCACCCCGACATGGCCTTGCCCGAAGGGCCAGATTCCCGAAATGGCGCGCAGCATCGTCGACTTGCCCGAGCCCGAGGGGCCCGTGACCAGCACCGAGGGGCCCTCCGCGAAGGAGAAATCCTTGATGTCGACGATCTCCCTTCCGTCCGGCAGCGCGAGCCTCAGGCCCTGGAGAGAGAGGTCGGCGCCGCTCTCGCGCGGCTCGAGGTCGATCGCGCTCGCGAGCCCCGTCGCCTCCGCGCGGGCCATCGAGGCGTTGAAGGTCGTCAGGCGGTCGGTATTGGCCTTGAAGGCGGCGAGCGTCGTATAGGCCGAGATGAAGAAGGACATCGCGCTCTGCACCTGCGAGAAGGCGCTCGCGGTCTGCTGGAACTGCCCGAGGGTGATCCGGCCCAGGAAATAGGACGGCGCGGCCAGCACGTAGGGGAAGATCACGCTGAGCTGGCTGTAGCCGGCGGTGAAGGTCGTCAGCTTCATCTGCCGGCTGAGGATTTGCAGGTAGTTCCGCACCACCTCGGAGAAGGACAGGTCGAGGCGCGCCGTCTCCGCCTTCTCGCCCCGCAGCAGGGCGACCTGCTCGCCATATTCGCGCAGCCGCGCCAGCGAGAAGCGATAGTCCGCCTCGACGCTCTCCTGCCGGAAATCGAGCCCGATCAGCGGCTTGCCGATGACGTGGGTGAGCCACGTGCCGACCACGGCATAGACCACGACCAGCCAGACGAGGAAGCCCGGAACGACGAGGCTCGTCCCCGGAATGACGAAGTCGCGCGAGAGACCCCACAGGATGATGACGAAGGAGACCAGCGTCGCGGCCTGGGAGAGGAGGCGGATCGACAGGCTCATCACCTGGAGGATGAAGAGGCGGATGTCGGATTGGATGCGCTGGTCGGGGTTGTCGGTTTCGTGGCTCAGGAGCGAAATGCGGTAATGGGTCCCGTTGTCGAGCCAGCGCGAGGCCATCTTGCGCGTCAGCCAGGTCCGCCAGCGGATATGCAGGGAATTGTCGACGAAGATCTCGTAGACGGCGACCGTGATCCAGATCGTCGCCAGCGGCACGAAGACGAGGAAGATCTGGTGCCAGAAGGTCGGCAGATCCTTGCCCTGGAGCGCGTTGAAGAGGTCGCGATACCAGACGTTGAGCCTGATCTGCATCGCGACCTGGAAGAAGTTGATGGCGACGAGGAGCGCGACGAGGCGCGAGCCGACCTGCCCCTCCGTCGAGCCGAGCCAGCGGAACGGATTGCCGAATTCGGCCGAGGACGCCTTCGCCTCGAAATAGGGGTCGGCGAGGGCCGTGATGGTCCGAATGACCGGCAGGAACGAGGCGCCGTAGACGATGAGCGCGAAGACGATCGCGGCCGCCGCCGAGAAATCGGGCGGCAGCAGCTCGACCATCGCCGCCGGCAGGACACCCGCCTCGCCGGCCAGGGTCAGCGAGGCCAGGAAGAGGAAGCCCGCCGCATACATCACGATGAAGATGCGCAGATAGGGCGAGATCGTCCGGGAGAGATGGATGACGGCGGCCAGGACGAGTCCGCCGAGGCTCACATAGACCGGAAGCCTGTCCGCCACGATGTTCGCGGCCGAGAACAGGGCCGTCACGATGGCCAGAAGCTGCATGGCGGGGCTCCTGCCGCCAATGCGTCGGGCGGCCCGAGGTCTCCGTCGCGCTCGACGTGAGCGCAGGCGACCTCGCGAGTTGGGATGGACCGTCCGGCGCCAAGCGCGGTCGGAAAAGATTCGCGCCCCTCTAGCCGGATTTCCAGGTCGCGCGAAGAGGCGGTGCCCGGTCCCTCGGTCGCACCTGCCTCAGAGCGAGCGCTCGAAGCGCAATTCGCCGTTCGGCCCCTTGATGATGAGCGTGCCGATCTGCGTGTCCCACTTGGCCGAGGTGCGGAGCGCCGTGAGGAAGGCCATCTCCGAATCCATCTTGCCCTTGTCGCAAGCGCGCTTGGTCAGCGCGAGCGGCCCGACCGCGAATCCCTGCTCGCGCAGCGGAAAGGCGGAGGTGGCGAAGCTGTTGCAGCCCCCGAAGCCGCGCACGCGGAACTGCTCGTCGAGCGAGAAGGCGGGCCGCTCCGCGCCCGTATAGGGCTTGCCGTTGAGGCTCACCGCGATCCAGGATGCGCCGAGCGGAAAGCGCTTGTCCTGGTCGGTCTTCTTGACCGTGGCGAAGGCGTTGTTCGCCTTCTGGTCATCGCTGCCGCGGCGGCCGGCGCCCCAGCCGCGCGCCGCCTCGCTCTGCGCCTGCGCGGCCGTCGCCGAGAAGGCCATGACGGCAGCGAAAATCGTGATGCCGAGTGCCCGCATGTCTATCCCCATCGTCATAACGGCATGCAATGCGCGCCGATAACCACGAGAATCGCGCAACAATAGGGCACGGACGCCACTGTCATTCGCCGAGGCGCCCGAACAGCCTGTCGCTCAGGGGATTGGACGTCCGAAACAGATATTCCGGCGTCGAGACCGTGATGTCCTCGCCCCCCGCGGCCAGGAGCGCATCCACCGCCGCGAAGACGTTGGGCGCCGGGCAATGCACGACCAGGATGCGGTCGTTCGCGCGCCCGGCGGGAACCGTCGCGCCGGTCTGCGCGCGGAAGGCCGCGAGGTCGAAGCTCCCGACATCCAGCGCCGCCCTGATCTCGCGCGTGGTGCGGGCGGCCTCCTCGGCCGCGATCCGGCCGAGAACCGTGCGCGCGGCCGCCCGCGCCCGCTCCCCCCAGGGCGCGGCGAGCGAAGCGACGAGATTGGCCTCCGAGCGCAGCATGGTGCCGTCGTCGAGCACCTTGAGCCCGTTGGCGGCGAGGGTCGCGCCGGTCGTCGTGATGTCGACGATGATGTCGGCCGTGCCCGATTGCGGCGCGGCCTCCGTCGCCCCGAGGCTCTCGACGATCCGGTAATCGAGCAATCCGTGCCCGGCGAAGAAGGCGCGGGTGAGGTTCATGTACTTGGTCGCGACGCGCAGCCGCCGCCCGTGCCTCGCGCGCATGGCGTCGGCGACCTCGTCGAGATCGGCCATGGTGCGCACGTCGATCCACGATTGCGGGACCGCGACCACCACATTGGCGAAGCCGAAGCCGAGCGGCGTGATCAGCTCGAGCCGCTTCTCGACATCCGCCACGCCCTCGCGCAGCAGGTCCTCCCCGGTGACGCCGAGATGCGCGCCCCCGCTCGCGAGCTGGGCGACGATCTCGGCCGCGGAGAGGAACATCACCTCCACCTCCGGCAGGCCGGCGAGCGAGCCGCGATAATCGCGCGCGCCGCGGGCCTGACTCATGGGCAGCCCGGCGCGGCGGAAGAAATTCGCCGCGTTCTCCTGGAGCCGCCCCTTCGAGGGCACGGCGATGACGAGTTGCTGATCGCTCATCCTTCCGCTCCCGCGAACCTGTCGAGCCAGAAGGAGCAGCCGATGGCAGGCACCGGGACCCGCTTCTCCCCCTCCCGGCCGAGATGCTCGAAGAGCCGGTCGTAGCGCCCTCCGGCGGCGACGTACCAGCCCTCGGGCCGGCTCGCCTGCCGGATCTCGAAGATGAAGCCGGTATAGTAGTCGAGGACGCGGGCGAAATCGGCCGCAAAGACGAGGCGCTTGAGGTCGATGCTCCGCGCCGCGATGAAGCCGATGCGGTCCTCGAAGCGGTCGAGGGCAGCGTCGAGGTCGAGCCCCTCCTCGCGCGCCAGCATGCGCACCGCATCGGCGCAATCGTCGAGGTCGCCCCGGATGGCGAGATAGCGCTGGAGGACGGAGCGGCTGCGCTCGGTCAGATCCGAGCGGCTCTCCGCCTTGGCGAGGAAGCGGTCGGCGATCTCGGCCGCGCTCCGCCCGCCGACCTGCGCGAGCCCCGCGATGGAGATGACGTCCTCGACGAAGGCGCGCGCCGCCTTGGGGTCCTGCCCCTCGATCGCGGCGAGGAGCCCCGCATAGCGGGAGGTCTCCGGCGCCTCCCCGCCCGCGAGCGCCTTCACACCCTTGCCGGCGGCGAGCCCGCGCGTGATCCGGCGTCTTAGGGAAGAGGGCACTTCGAGCGCGTCCAGCACCGCCTCGAGCAGCCCCATATCGCCGAGCCGCGCCTTATAGGGCTCGCGCCAGCCGACCACGTAACCGTCGAGCGCAAGGCCGAGCATGTCGGCATCGGCCGGACAGGGATCCGCGCGGCCGATCGATTCCGCCCCCACCTGGAGGAACTCGCCGAAGCCTTCCTGGCGCTGCCGGAAGACCGGGCCGAGATAGCAGTATTCACCGGCCTCGCGCCCGGATTCGACATGCCGGCGGCAGACCGGGATCGTGTATTCGGGCCGAAGGCACAGGTCCCGCCCCTGGCCGTCCTGCGTGAGATAGAGGCGGCGGCGGATATCCTCTCCCGAAAGGTCGATGAAGATGTCGGCGGGCTGGAGCACGGGCGTCTCGACGCGGCGGCAGCCCCGGCTCTCGAAGAGCCGCAGCAGCGTCGCGCCGGTCTCGGCGGCTGTGTCGGAACTCGTCATGCGCGCGCCCTTGGAGCCCTTTCGAAAATTCGCCGGACCGACCCCTCCGATCCTTTCGGAAGAGGCTCATAGAATATGCCGCCCGAAAGGGGAGCCGGGCTTTGCCGAAAACATCCTGCGGCCCCAATAAATGAGAGCCCGCTGTTGTTTCCGCGAGACATCCTTTCTCGAACCGGGCGCGATCTCTTCGAAACGCAGATCCACACGGGCGAAAAACCGCCATCCCCTTTTCCGACCATGCTCTAGCCCAGGCGGGGCGCGCGGGCGACCGCTATCCAGAGCGAGGGTAAATGCCCGTCAGGTGGCGGGCGGAGCCTTGCCGGCGCCCTTCCCGGCCTTCCGGGACGGGGCGGCGGCCTCGTTCGGCGTGGCCGGGTCCTCCCCGGTCTCCGGCCCTGCCTCGGCGGGCGGCGGCTCCTCGATCTCCTCGGCGGTCTTCTGGACCGACGTGGAGATCTGCTGCGCGAGATAAACGAGAAGCTCCGCGAGCATGGCCCGACCGAGTTCGCTGTGGAGCCAGCTCGCGATCTGGTTGCCAATCGCACGCACGCTGTCGCGGACCTGCGGGGGGCCCGCCGGCACGGGAATCTCGGCGACAAGCGCCTTGGCCTGGGCGCGGGCGGATTTGAGCGCCTGCTTGGCGGTGGCCGGCGCCGAGGTGACGCGGGAGACGGGGGTGCGCGCGGCGGGCGGGGCTGGCTTGCGGCTGTTCGGCGTCGTCTTCCCGGCCTTGACCTTGGCCTTCGGCGCCTCCGCCTTGCCGGTCTCGGCCTTGGCGGCGACCTTGCCCCTCTTCGCCTTGGCAGCGGATTTCGGCGCGGCTTCCTCAGCGTTCGCCTTGACGTCCGTCTTCGTCTCTCCCTTGGCGGGCTTTTTTCTGCCGGGCATCTTGATTGTTCTCGTATCCTGCTTGCGCACCATTGCGGAGCTCCCTGCCGCGCCAAACGCCGAGCGCCGCTTCGGTTCCGGCATTCCACGCCCTGCGGCGCGACGTCACCTCAGGCCGTGACGATCGAATATCTTGCCGACCTCCGCAACGAGATCCTGCTCCGAAACCGAGATCTGGGCCAGACGGGCGGCGCGGTATTCCGCATTCGAGGCGGCGGCATCGACGACGGCACGCTCGGTGCCCTGGATGAGATCCTTGATCTGGACCTCGCCCTTTTCCTTCTCCTGGCTGCCCTGGATGACGACGCAGGGCGCCTTGCGGCGGTCGGCATATTTCATCTGCGCCTTCATGCCCGCGGAGCCGAGATACAGCTCGGCCGGAATGCCGGCCAGACGCAATTTCGAGACCATCTCCTGGTAATCGGCGATGCGATCGCGGTCCATCACGAGCACCACGGCCGGCCCCGCATGCGCGCCCGAAGCCGCGAGCGGGCTTCCCACGTGCTGGAGTGCGGCGAGCAG
The DNA here is from genome assembly GCF_035325185.1 of Enterovirga sp. Classification (GTDB taxonomy): domain Bacteria; phylum Pseudomonadota; class Alphaproteobacteria; order Rhizobiales; family Beijerinckiaceae; genus Enterovirga. The sequence continues at coordinate 14,375 of NZ_DAOLAJ010000015.1, forward strand.
GCGCGAGACGCCGATGGAGAACCCCGTCGCCGGCACGGGCTCGGCCCGGAAGCGCCCGACGAGTCCGTCATAGCGCCCTCCCCCGGCCACCGAGCCGAAGCGCACGGTCTGGCCCTCGTCATTGGTGATGGAGAAGGTCAATTCGGCCTCGAAGACCGGGCCCGTATAGTATTCGAGGCCGCGCACGACGGTCGGATCGATGACGATACGGCCGTCGCCATATCCCGCCGCCTCGAAATACCTCTCGATCGCCGCAAGATCGTCGATGCCGGCGAGGCCGGCCGCGCTGTCGCCGACCGCCGCCCGAAGGGCGTCGAGCCGGCGCCCTCCCCCCGAACTCTCTCCACCTCCGACGAAGACGAGGAGACGCTCGACCGCGACCTCCCCGAGCCCCGCGCCTTTCGTGAAATCCCCGCTCTCGTCCTTGCGGCCCGGACCCAGCAGGAGGCGCACCCCCTCGATCCCGAGGCGGTCATACTTGTCGAGCGCCCTGAGCACGGTCAGCCGCCGCCCGGCATTCTCCGCGCCGCCGAGGCCGACCGCCTCCATGACGCCGTCGAGGACCTTCCGGTTGTTGACCTTGACCACATATTGCCCGCGCGGGATGCCGACCGCCTCCAGCGTGTCGGCCATCATCATGCAGATCTCGGCATCCGCCGCGGGCGAGGCGGAGCCGACCGTGTCGGCGTCGAACTGCATGAACTGGCGGAAGCGGCCCGGACCCGGCTTCTCGTTCCGAAAGACCCAGCCCGCCCGGTAGGAGCGGTAGGGCAGGGTCAGGCTCTGCTGGTCGAGCCGCTCGGCGACGTGACGGGCGAGCGGCGCTGTCAGGTCGTAGCGCAGCGACAGCCATTGCTCGTCGTCGTCCTGGAAGGAGAAGACGCCTTCGTTCGGCCGGTCCTGGTCCGGCAGGAACTTGCCGAGGGCCTCCGTGTATTCGACGAAGGGCGTCTCCAGGGCCTCGAAGCCGTAGAGCCGATAGGTCCTGCGGATCGCATCGAGCATCCGCTCGGTGGCGGCGAGGTCGGCGGCAGGCCGGTCGACGAAGCCGCGCGGCAGGCGAGCCTTGAGGGTATTGGACATCTGGCTTCTCTCGGAAGGCGCCCTTCTGATGCCTCCGCGCCACGATGTCGAGAGAACATCGGCGCATTTGAAACGGGCGATCCGGCCGGGAATGGCAGGGCCGTGTCCGCACCGCAACACCGCATGTGGCAGCGCGCATGGAAGGACGAGGACGGCGCTATATCTCTCCGCCTCCACTTGCAACTAAGTCGCACCTGCAATATCGACAGGCGAGGCACGGGGTGTGTCGTCCAAGTGTCGCAATCCCCGGCGTAGTTGCGCTAGCGCATGTCCAGGCGGGATGGTCCCGGTTCGCGCAGGAGCCGAAGGCCCGCTCCGGAGAGATGCGCCCAGGCATGGAAGCGAGCCGATTCCGCCGGAAGCGGAAGGGTTTCGGAGGGGCGAGTGGCGGTGGATCGGGAAGGGATGAGCATTCGGGCGGCCGGGCTGCTGCGGGCGACACGATCGCTGCGGGCGACGGCGGCGGCCTGCGGGGCTTCGGCCTGCCTCGCCCTGAATGCGGCGGCGCAGGAGGCCGGCCGGCTCTTCCCACCCATCGATGCGGCGAGCCACGCGGATTGGAGCGGCCCCTATCTCGGCCTCTCCGCCGGCGCCGGGAGCAATTACGGGCGCTATCGGACGAGCCCCTTCATGCTGGGGCCGGACATGGTTGCGGGCCTGTCGGGCACCTTCACCACGGCCGGATCGGCCACGCCCTGGAACGCGGGCGGATTCGCCGGCTATCTGTGGCAGGCCGGCCCGATCGTCTACGGCGTCGAGGGCCGGCTCGGCACGACCTCGACCAAGCGTTCCCTGGCCTTCGACGGCACGGCCGATTCCGTCACGGCGAAGCAGAGCCTCGGCGGCGGCCTGCGGGGCCGTCTCGGCTATGCTTTCGACAACTATCTCTTCTACGGCACGGCCGGGCTCGCCTTCGGCCGCCATCGTTTCGTCGCGGCCTCTCCCTTCCTGACGACGCGCGACACCTCGGACGATCTCGGCTTCTCCTACGGATTCGGGATCGAGACCGCGATCACGCCCACCCTCGCCCTCGGCATCGACTACCAGCGGATCCGGTTCAGCCGGAACGGGACGCCCTTCACCTCCGTCCCGCGCGCGCGGCTGGACAGCGACGAGGTCGCCGCGCGCCTCACCTGGCGCCCCTTCGGCATGGCGCTCGCGCCGGAGCCGAAGGAGGAGGAAGGCCAGCCCTCCGACTGGAGCATCCACGGCCAGACGACCTATATCCAGCAGGCGACGCCGCGTTTCCGCTCGCCCTATACGGGCCAGAACAGCTTCCTGCCGACGCAGTCGCGGCAGACCTGGACCCTGAGCGGGTTCTTCGGCCGCCGCCTCTGGGAGGGGGGAGAACTCTATTTCAACCCCGAGCTGAACCAGGGTTACGGCCTCAGCAACACGCTCGGCATCGCAGGCTATGTCAACGGCGAGGCCCAGAAGGCCGGCGCCTCCTATCCGAAGTTCCGCGCCCAGCGCTATTTCTTCCGCCAGACCTTCGGGCTCGGGGGAGAGACCGAGACCGTCGAGGACGGCCCGAGCCAGATCGCCGGAACGCGCGACATCGACCGCATCACGTTCACCATCGGCAAGATCGCGGTCGGCGACATCTTCGACGACAATGCCTATGCGCATGATCCGCGCGCGAATTTCAACAATTGGGGCCTTTGGGCCTCCGGCGCCTACGACTTTCCGGCCAACCTGCCCGGTCTCACCCAGGGGGCCGTCGCCGAGCTGAACCGGAAGGACTGGGCCGTCCGCGCCGGACTGTTCCAGGTTCCCAAGGAGCCCAACAGCGACGTGCTCGATCCGCGGATCACCCAGAAGGGCGGCGCGGTCGTCGAATTCGAGCAGCGTTTCTCGCTCTTCGACCAGCCCGGCAAGCTGCGGATCGGCGCCTTCACCAATGTCGGGCGGACGGCGGATTACCGCACGGCCCTCGTGACGGCGGATATCCTCGGCCTGCCCGATCCGAACGACGCGGCCCTGCTGACCCGGCGCGACCGCCGCAAGAGCGGCTTCTACGTCAATCTCGAGAAGGCGATCACGGACGACCTCGGCCTGTTCGCCCGCGCGAGCTGGAACGACGGGCGTTCCGAGATCCTCTCCTTCACCGATATCGACCGCTCGCTGTCCGGCGGCTTCGCGCTCAAGGGCACGATGTGGAACCGTCCCAAGGACACGGTCGGGATCGGCGCGACCTACAACGCGATCTCGAACGCGCATCGCGACTATCTCGCCGCCGGGGGACTCGGCCTTCTTCTCGGCGACGGACGCCTGAGCTACGCCCCGGAACATGCGCTCGAAGCCTATTACAAGCTGAACCTCGCGGGCTCCGTCGACGTCACCTTCGATTATCAGCTCGTGGCCCGCCCCGGCTACAATGCCGATCGCGGCCCGGTGAACCTCTTCGCAGCGAGGCTGCACGCCGAGTTCTGAGCGCCCTCTCCGCGGCGGCCCGGGATGACGGCGGCGGAGAATTCCGGCCCGGCCTCAAAGACACACCCGCATCGTCAATGAGCGCCCGGCGCCCGGTGGCGCTTGCCTTCCCGTCCGCGATCTGCTCGATGTTACGTTGTAACATTCAATGCGTGACATGAAACCTATCCTCCCAACGACCCTCGCTCTCGTCCTGTGCTCGGGATCCGCCCTCGCCCAATCGGCGGCGCTTCCTCCCGTCTTCGTCCCCGCTCCGGCGGAGAAACGGGCCGCGCCCCGGCCCGGCCCGGAGGCGCATGCCGCCCCGCATGCAAGGCCGAAGGCGGCGCGACCCCGCCGGGCCTCGCGCGCAGTTGCTTCCCACCCGGCCGCCCGTCCCCGGCAGGCCGCCTCCCCGGCCCCGGCCGCCCCCGTCCCGACGGCCGCTCCGGCGGCCTTGACGCCGGATAGCTTCGCCGCCCGCGACCTGTCGCAGCAAACCATCGCCCGCGAGCAGCCGACGACGCTCGGCGGCGCCCTCGCCGATCGCCTCGGCGCCGCCTCGTCGAGCTATGCGCCGGGCGGCGCCGAGCGTCCGATCCTGCGCGGCCTCGACAACAACCGCATCCGCATCCAGGAGAACGGCATCGGCGTCCAGGACGTCTCCGCCCTCGGCGAGGACCATGCGGTGCCGATCAACCCGCTCGTCCAGGACAGGATCGAGGTGATCCGCGGCCCCGAGGCGCTGCGCTACGGCTCGCAGGCGGTGGGCGGCATCGTGAATGCGGAGAATTCGCGCATTCCGAGCTTCATCCCGCAGGGCGGATATACGGCGCGAATCCTCTCGGGCTATTCCTCGGTGAGCAACGGCAGCGAGGCCGCGGCGACCCTCGACGCCGGCAGCGGCAACGTCGCCATCCACGCGGACGGCTACAGGACGCAGAGCGACGATTACGGAACCCCGCGCGGCACCGAGCTGAACTCCAAGGCCCGCCACCAGGGCGGCGCGGTCGGCATTTCGTGGATCGGCGAGAACGGCTTCATCGGCATCGGGGCCAGCCGTTCCTCTTCGCTCTACGGCATTCCCGGCGGCGAGGAGGCGATCTCCCGCACGCGCCTGAACCCGGAGCAGGACAAGGTCTATTCGAAGGGCGAATACCGCTTCGAGGGCGGCCCCTTCGAAGCGTTCCGCTTCTGGATCGGCGGCTCGACCTACAAGCACGACGAGGCGGGCCTCGACGAATATGGGATCGACGGCGTCCGCGCCACCTTCAAGAACCGGGAGGCCGAAGCGCGGGCCGAGTTGCAGCACGTGCCGGTCGCAACGGATTTCGGCAGGCTGACCGGCCTCGTCGGCATCCAGGCCGGCCACCGCGAGGTCAGCACGTCGGGCGAAGCGGGCGGATTGCTGGCGCCTGCCGACAGCCGGCTTCTCGCCGGCTACCTTTTCGAGCAGTTCGATCTCGGCGGCGGCTTCAGGCTTCAGGGGTCGGGGCGGATCGAGGCCACGCGCGTCACCGGCACGGCCGCCTCCTATCCCCCCGACTACCTGCCGACGGGAGCGCCGGACGAGCCCTATTCCTATCACAGCCGGCGGGAATTCACGGCGAAGAGCGCCTCCTTCGGCGCCTACCAGGACCTGCCACACGATTTCGTGGCGAGCCTGACGGGCCTCTATTCCGAACGCCCACCGACGGTGGCGGAACTCTATTCGCGCGGCGCGCACGACGCGACGGCAACCTTCGAGATCGGCAATCCGAATCTCAAGCTCGAGCGCGCCCGCACGATCGAGCTGGGCCTGAAGCGGAACGTCGGCGCCTTCCGGCTCGACGCGGCCGCCTATTACACGCATTATTCCGGCTTCATCTGGAAGCGGCAGACGGGCGCCCGCTGCGACGACGATTTCGACTCCTGCGGCTCGGGCGACGAACTCCAGCAGATCGTCTATTCGCAGCGCAACGCCACCTTCTGGGGCACGGAGATCGCCGGGCAACTGGACCTTCTGCCGATCGGCGCGGGCATGGCCGGCATCGAGGGGCGCTACGACTTCGTCCATGCGAGCTTCGACGGCGACGGCCCGGTGCCGCGCATCCCGCCGCATCGCCTGGGCGGCGGGGTCTATTGGCGGGACGGGGGCTGGTTCGCCCGCGTGAGCCTGCTCCACGCCTTCGACCAGAACCGCGTCTCGCCCTACGAGACGACGACCAAGGGCTGGGACAACCTGCGCGCCGAGCTGAGCTATACGAAGGCGCTCGACCGCAAGGTCACCGGCATGAGCGAGGTGACGGTCGGGCTGCGCGGCGAGAACCTGCTCAACGACGACATCCGCAACGCGACCTCCTTCCGTAAGGACGAGATCCTGATGCCCGGCCGGACGGTGCGCCTCTTCATGACCGCGCGGTTCTGAAAATACCGGCGCGCCGCTAGCGCGCGCCGGCCGGGACCGCCGGCGCGGAGACGCCGCCCTTGGCCTCCTGGCGCCGGGCGGCCAGCTGGCGCGGGCCGTAGACGACCGCCGCGCCGGCCGCGAGCACTCCGAGCGACACCAGGGGCCGGAAGAAGAACCACGCGACCGCGATGACGAGCGGCGCGACGACCATGGTCAGGAGCAGGGCGGCGAGCCCCGTCCCCGCCCCGAGGACCGAGCCGACGATCGGCACGACGTCGCCGAGGACCGCGAGCGGACGCAGGATCAGCAGGAAGCCGAAGAACATGCAGACCGCGCCGACCGCGCGGATGATCCAGGTGATGATCCGGTTTTCCGCCTCGGCCTGCGCGAACATGGCCTGCGGCGTGACGAGGCCCGAGCGGGCGAGAAGCAGCGCGTCGCCGGCCTTCGTCTGGTATTCCTGGAGGTCGGCGCCGGCTTGCCGGCCGATGAAGCTCGCCGGGCCGAGAGGCGCGATCTTGTAGGTGATGCGCAGGTCCCCGATCCGGGGCTCGGACGGGTTCTGGCCGAGATAGAGCATCCCGTCCACCACATGGGCCGGCCCGAGATCGGTCCTGCCTTCGAATTGCGGGGCGGCTTCCTGCGGAATGGGCTTCGCCTCTCTCGCGGGGAGGCGCGACAGGGCCCGCTCTCCCGGCCGGAAGGCGCCGAGCCGGGCATCCGCGGCCGTGGCCGAATAGGCCGAGAAGCGCATCTGCGGGTTCTGGTGGCCGCCCTGGCGGTTGAAATGCGAGGAATCGATCCGCTTGTCTTCCCAGACATGCCTGTAGGTATAGGTGGTGACGCGCTCCTCGCTGCCGCCGAGATGCTTCTTCGTCTCGGTGTGGCGCTCCTCCTTCCACTGGTACATCTCGACATGGCGCACGAGGCGGGCCGCCTTGGCGCGGATGCCGAACGTGGAATCGGAGACCGGCATCTGTGCCGTCAGGTCGCCCTGGACATGGACGAGCTTGCCCTCGTTCCCCGGATCGACGCGGTCGGCATCGGCCTTCACGACGATCCCGGCCCCCTCCTCGAGGGAGCGATAGGTCTGGACCGCCCTGCCCTCGTTCCAGAACAGCAAGGCCGACATCGCCAGGACCAGGAGCAGCCCGAGTCCGACCCCGACGATGGAATCCATCAGCTTCTGCCCCCACGAGACGTGGGTCGTCTCGGTGAAGCTGTCCTCGCCCCCCGAATCCAGGTCGGGCAAGGCGGCGCTGTCATCCATCGCCTGGGCGGGGCCGCTCGAATCGCCCCTGCCGGAAAGAAATCCGCCCTGATCGTCGTCGCCGGCCATGAGGTTCCCCGCGGCTGTTCTCATACAGCCCCGGCGCCCCGTTTGACCATGCCGGATGTCCCGCCGATGTCGTCCCGGTCATCCGATTGAAACGGAGCGCACGCTCAGCGGCCCCGGGAAGGTCCGCGCTGGAGCCAGGCGATTCCGCCGCCGCCCTCCCCGCGCGCCGCATTCCGATCCCGGCCGGGGGCCGGCTCCCAGCCGGGGACCGGCTTCTGAGGCTTGGGGCGCCGGCCCTCGGAGGGCTGTCCCCGGTGGGACGCGCCCTGCTCGCCGGGCCGGTGCGCATCCCGGGAGGCGCTTGCAGGGCCGCGGCCGGGATTCGGCCCGCCGGGACGGCGGCCCTGGCGCTGCCCCTCGGGACGGGCGCCGCGGCGATGGGAGGCCGGCTCGGCCGCGACCGCCGGCTCGCGCTGCGCGGGTGCGAAGCCCGGCGGATAATCCGCGACCGGGACCGCGAGGCGGGTCAGCTTCTCGATGTCGCGCAGATAGGCCCGCTCCTCCTGATTGCAGAACGAGACGGCCTGCCCGTCGGCCCCCGCCCGCGCCGTGCGGCCGATGCGGTGGACATAGCTCTCGGGCACGTTGGGCAGGTCGAAATTGACGACGTGGGAGACGCCGTCCACGTCGATGCCCCGCGCCGCGATATCGGTCGCGACGAGGACGCGGTTGCGTCCCGCCTTGAAATCGGCGAGCGCGCGCTCGCGCTGGCCCTGGCTCTTGTTGCCGTGGATGGCGGCGGCCTCGATCCCGGAGCGGGCGAGCTGCGCGACCACCTTGTCGGCGCCGTGCTTCGTCCGCGTGAAGACGAGCACCCGGTCGATGTCGCGGTCCTCGATCACGGCGCGCAGGAGGGCCGGCTTGTCGGGCTGGGCGACGAAGAGCACGCTCTGCTCGACCCGCTCGGCCGTCGTCGCGACGGGCGTCACGGCGACCTTGACCGGATCGGCGATGAACTGGGCCGAGAGCTGCTCGATGCTCTTGGGCATGGTGGCGGAGAAGAACAGCGTCTGCCGCTTCCGCGGAACCAGCGTCACGATGCGGCGGAGCGCATGGATGAAGCCGAGGTCGAGCATCTGGTCGGCCTCGTCGAGGACCAGGATCTCGACGTCCTGGAGGGTCAGGCTGCGCTGGTCGACGAGGTCGAGAAGACGGCCGGGGGTCGCGACGAGGATGTCGACGCCGCCGGCCAGGGCGCGCTGCTGGCGGCCGATCGGCACGCCGCCGAAGACCACGGTCGTCGACAGACGCAGATGGCGGCCATAGGCACGGAAGCTGTCGGCGATCTGGCTCGCCAGCTCGCGCGTCGGGCTGAGGACGAGGACGCGGGTGCCCTTGGGCCGCGGGCGCACGGGCTCCTTGGCCAGCCGGTGCAGGATGGGCAGCGCGAAGGCGGCGGTCTTGCCGGTGCCGGTCTGGGCGATGCCCTGGAGATCGCGGCCGGCCATCACGCTCGGAATGGCCTGAAGCTGGATGGGGGTCGGGCTTTCATAGCCCTCCTCGGCGAGCGCGCGGAGAATGGGCGCCGCCAGATGGAACTGCTGAAAATCGGTCAAAGGAATGGAGTCTTTCGAAAAGACGCGACGGCGCGATGGATCGGCGCCGGCGTCGGACGCTATGGGCTGCCCGCGTGATCGGGGCATTCCGGGAAGCGGGCGAACGAAGAGGGAGCCGAGCCGCATGCAAGCGGACATCACGCGGCTCCGATCAAGCCCTTTCTCGGGGCTGACGCCTGCCTTTCTCATGCGCGATTTGCTGCGCTGCGTCAACAGCGCCGAACGGCCGCGGACGTGGAACTAGGCGATTTGCTCGCCTGTTGACCCTGGCGACAACCCAGGAGGTAACCATGCCGAGAGGCCATCCGACCTCGACCAGAGGCTTCGCCTCGATGAGCGAGGAGCGCCAGCGCGAGATCGCCAGCAAGGGCGGGCGCAGCGTGCCCGCCGAAAAGCGATCCTTCTCGCAGGACCGCGAGCTGGCTTCGGAGGCGGGCCGGAAGGGCGGCCAAGCTTCCGGCCACCGCTATCTCGCCGATCACGAATGAGGAAATTTTCGAGAGCCCCGGAACAAGGCCAGCGACCCGGCGTTAATTAGGCAACCGGCCCCGCTTTGCCCCCATCGGCCGGCACCTGAATGGCGTGGCTGCCTCCGTGCAGTCACGCCTTTTTTCTTGGCCTCGCCCATAGGAAATCCGGCCGCTCGGGCCGGACTGCTCGCCACGGGCGCCACTATTTGCCATCGGCATCATGGGCGGGCTTGTCCGGCCATCCCCGCTCGTCGCGCGCTATCCCTCTCCATCTGTCTCACGAGCTTCAACGTCATGGCCGGGACGAGCCCGGCCATGACGGAGAGGAGCAGGATGGAGATTGAGGGAGATGCCAGCGGGCGTGCCAGCACCTGCCTCGCGAGGCAGTTCTAAGTGATGCAGCGGCCGATGGTCGCGGAGGCGGAGGAATGCACAAGCGGGCTTACGAGGCGCTCGCAGCCCAGCGGAATCCCCGACCGGCGGCGCTGGACCACGACGCGGTGCCCGAAGGGGGACACGATCGTCTCCGGCGCCTGCGGGCTGGAAGCGGGTGCGGTCTCGGCCGCAGGCCGGGCCGGCGGAGTCGCGGGCAGGGCAATCGGGACCGGAGGTTCGGCCAGGACCGGCTTCTCGACGGCGACGACGGGCGAGGCGACCAGAGCGGGCGCCGGATCGAAGACCCCGGGGACGAACGCCGCCAGAACAGCCGACGCGACACCCAGCGAAAGGAGTGTGCCACCTTTTGCCGCCATCCCGACCCCCCGCTTTCGTTGCGGGGGGATAACGCCGATGGCGCAGCCGAGGTTCCCGGCGAGGCCGGAAGCGGCCTCAGGCCGAGGTGGCCTCGCGCCGCCGGGCCGTCTGCTGGAAGAAGAGCGCCTGGCTGATGACGGCCGACACGTTCGCCGGCTGGAAGGGCTTGGCGATCAGGAAGGCGGGCTCGGGACGCTCGCCGGTCAGGAACCGCTCGGGATAGGCCGTGATGAAGATCACCGGCACCTCGAAGGTCTCCAGAAGATCGTTGACGGCATCGAGGCCCGAGCTGCCGTCGGCGAGCTGGATGTCGGCCAGGATGAGGCCGGGACGCCTGCCGCGGGCGAGGCTGACCGCCTCCGTCCGCGTGCGGGCGATGCCTGTCACCCGGTGGCCCAGCCCCTCCACGAGCGATTCGAGATCCATCGCGATCAGCGGCTCGTCCTCGATGATCATGATGTCGGTAGCGATGTCCGCGGCCAGCTCGCGCCCCGCCTCGTCGACGAGCTCCCTTACGCGATCGACCGTGGCGTCGAGGATGACGGCGGCCTCCTCCTCGGAGAATCCCTCGAGGCTCGAGAGCAGGAACGCCTGCCGCGGCAGCGCCGTGATCTGCCCGAGGCGGACCTCGGCCGGCAGGTCGCGGCCCGCCGGCTCGCTCTCGCCGTTCACCGCAAGCGAGTTCCAGATCCGGGTGAAGACCTGGAACAGGGCCACCTTCACCTGAGCCTGCCCGCCGATCGCGGCCGGATCGCTCACGAGCGTCTCGAGGGTGGCCGCGACATAGGCGTCGCCGGCCACCTGGCTGCCCGTCAGCGCCCGCGCGTACCGGCGAAGATACGGCAGGTATTGCACCACGAGTTGCGCTGGCGACATCCAAGGGCCTCGGAACGTTGTATGGCGGTGGTTAGACAATCGCCCCCCAACCCGCAAGGCAGCCGAAAGTTCCGCACCGGATGGAACCTTCGGGGGCCTGACGGCGTTAAGGCCGGTTTTCGACGCAGAGTTTGGGGTGGGCATGGCGGGTTCGGCGAAGCGGGACAGACGAGATCCCAGGGCCGCCTCGATCGGGGCAATGAGAAAACCGGAACCGACGCCGTCCCTGGACCGCGTGATCCAGGCGCAGATCGGCGATAAGCTGAGAGCCATGTACGGCGAGCTCGCCGAACAACCCGTGCCCGACCGGCTGACGCAGATCCTCGCGCGGCTGGGCCAGGAGTCGAAGGCGTGAATTCACAGCCCGAGCCCGAACTGAGAGACGCCTTGCTGGCGGCGGTGCCGAGCCTGAGGGCCTTCGCCATCTCGCTCTGCGGGCAGGTCGACCGCGCGGACGATCTCGTCCAGGACACGCTCCTGCGCGCGCTGTCGCATATCGACCGCTTCGAGCGCGGCACGAACCTCAACGCGTGGCTGTTCACCATCCTGCGGAACCTGTTCCATTCCGAATATCGCAAGCGCCGGCGCGAGGTGGAGGATCCCGACGGCTCCTATGCCGGCCGCCTGAAGGCCCAGCCGGAACAGGGCTCGCGGCTCGATTTCGAGGATTTCCGAACCGCGCTGGCCAAGCTTCCGCCCGAGCAGCGCGAGGCGCTCCTTCTCGTAGGGGCTTCCGGCTTCTCCTATGAGGAGGCTGCCCATATCTGCGACTGCGCCGTCGGCACCATCAAGAGCCGCGTGAACCGGGCCCGCTCGCGCCTCGCGGCGCTCCTCGCCGTGGACGACGTCGGCGATCTCGGCCCCGACAACATGACCCGCGCCGCGCTTCAGATCGCGAGCTGAGCGCAGCCCCCCTCCGGAGGCGGGGGGCTGTCGCATATGGCGTGTCGCAGCCGAACTCTTCCTTCACACTAAAAACGCGATCGGGTTCACATTGCGGTTGCCGCCGCGCCATATGCGATCGCCCAGGCTGCACGGGGCACCGCCCGGAAGGCGGTAGAGAGAGCCCCACTCGAAAGGCTCATGCAATCCCAGGGGTAGGCATCTATACGCCCGGCGTGCGCCCCCTCAGCAAGCCGACGATCGCGGAGATCGCAAACAGCACGATCGCAACGAAGAAGATCAGCTTGGCGATCTCGACCGCAGTACCTGCGATGCCGCCGAAGCCGAGTACGGCAGCGACCAGCGCCACCACGAGAAATGTCAAAGCCCAACCGATCATCGTCTTCCCTCGCTTGCATTGCCGAGAACATTCGGCTTGTCGAGCAGAACCCTCCGCTCTGAGACAGGTTCCCCCTGTTCTTGGGAAAACAACCCAAGTATCGCCGCATTCGCGAAGCATCAGCCGGGCTCGGCACCCCGCGGATCATCCGGTCCGCGCCATCTTGCCGCAATGCAACATTACAAATATGCTGGCGTCGGAGTTCGCCTCTCAGCGTCGCCGCCCGGATTCCGTCCGGCGGATGGCCGGGTGATCGATCGGCAACCGTGCCCCTGGAGCCAAGGTGCTGCAAACACCGAATTCCAATCGTGACGTCGTCGTGGTCGGGCGAGCCTGCCGCCTGCCCGGGGCCTCGGGCGTCGAGGAGCTTTGGAAGAACCTCGTGGCGGGGCGCTGCTCGGTGCGCGAGATCCCGCAGGACCGCTGGTCCCTGGACAGGCACGGCCATCCTCGCCTCCGGGAAGCGGGCAAGAGCTATGTCTGGTCCGCCGGCACCATCGACGACGTCTGGAGCTTCGACCCTTCCGTCTTCGGCCTGTCTCCGCGCGAGGTCGAGCAGATGGACCCCCAGCAGCGGCTCCTGCTCGAACTGACCTGGGAAGCGCTGGAAGATGCCGGCATCCGGCGCTCGGACGTGGCGGGGACCGAGGTCGGCGTCTTCGTCGGCGCCTCCTCGACCGAGTACCAGACGCTGCGCAACGCCGACATCTCCGGCGCGGACGGCTATTCCGCGACCGGGGGGGCGCTCTCGATCGTCTCCAACCGCATCTCCTACGTCTTCGATTTCCGGGGACCGAGCCTGACGGTGGACACGGCCTGCTCGTCCTCGCTCGTCGCGCTGAGCCAGGCGCTCGCCGCCTTGCGGGCGGGCACGATCGACACGGCGATCGTGGCGGGGGTGAACGTCCTGCTGTCCCCCTACGGCTTCGTGCTCTTCTCCCAGGCCTCGATGCTGTCGCCGAACGGATTATGCCGCTCCTTCGACGCCAAGGCGGACGGCTACGTCCGGGCCGAAGGCGGCGTGGTGCTGGTCCTGCGGACGGCCGCCCGCGCCGCGCGGGAGAACAACCCGGTCCACGGGCGCATCGTCGCAGCCGGGGTGAATTCGGACGGGCGCACCAACGGCATCGCCCTGCCCTCGCGCCACTCGCAGAAGCGGCTCCTCGAGGACGTGTATCGCCGCGCGCGAATCGACCCCTCCCGGCTGGCCTTCGTCGAGGCCCACGGCACCGGCACCCGGGTCGGGGACCCGATCGAGGCGTCCGTCATCGGCGAGGTGCTGGGCCGCAGGCGCTCCTCACCCCTTCTCGTCGGGTCGATCAAGTCGAATATCGGGCATCTGGAACCGGGCTCCGGCCTCGCCGGCGTGCTCAAGGCGCTGCTCGCCCTGGAGCACGACCTGCTGCCACCCTCGCTCCATTTCAAGGAGCCCAATCCCGACATCGCCTTCGACGAATTGAACATCGCCGTCTGCGCCGGCGCGACGCCGCTCGCCCGCGGCGAGGGACCGCGCTATGCGGGCGTGAACTCCTTCGGCTTCGGCGGCACCAACGCCCATGTGATCGTGAGCGACGCGCCGCCCGCGGCCGGCCGCCGGCCCGCGGCCTCCCATTCGTCGGATCTCTTCGCCCTGTCGGCCGCCACCGAGCCGGCCTTGCGCAGCCTCGCGCGCCTCTATGCCGAGCGCCTGGGCTCGGCGAGCTTCGAGGAGGCGCGCGAGGTGGTCGCCGCCGCCGCCCACCAGCGCGAATTCCTCGCCCAGCGCGCGATCGTCGCCTGGAGCTCGCCGCGCGATCTCGTCCGCAAGCTCGAGCGCATCGCCGAGAAGGATGCGGAGGTGCCGGAGGTCGTCCGGGGAACGGTGGCGGAGACGAGCGCGCCGGTCGCCTTCGTGTTTTCCGGCAACGGCGCCCAATGGCCGGGAATGGGCCGCGACGCCTATCACGGAAGCCGCTGCTTCCGGGAAAGCTTCGACGAGATCGACGCGATCTTCGATGCGAAATTCGGCTGGTCCGTGACCGAGGCCCTGCTCGCGCCCGATCTCGAAGAGCGCCTGCGCTTCACGCATGTCGCCCAGCCGCTGATCTTCGCAATCCAGGTCTCGGTTGCGCGGGCGCTCCGCGCGCAGGGCCTCGAGCCCTTCTGCGTCGTCGGCCACAGCGTCGGCGAGATCGCCGCCGCGGCGGTGGCCGGCGCGCTGAGCCTCCAGGACGCCGTCAGGGTCATCCAGGCCCGCAGCCATCGCCAGGAGGTCGCGCGCGACCTCGGGCGCATGGGCGTCGTCGTCGCCGGCCGCGAGCAGGTCGAGGCTTTGTGCCAGGAGATCGGCGACGTCGCCATCGCCGCCGAGAACGCCGCCCGCGCCTTCACCGTGGCCGGCCCGACCGAGGCGGTCGCCCGGCTCGGCAAGCTCGCCCATCGCCGGCGGATCGTGTTCCGCCAGCTCGACCTCGACTATCCTTTCCATTGCCGGCTCGTCGACGCAGTCAGGCAGCCGATCCTTGCCGACCTCGCCGGACTCGCAGGCTCCCGTCCCGAACTGGCGATGATCTCGACGGTCACGGGCGATCTCGTGGAGGGGCCGCTCGACGCGACCTATTGGTGGCGCAACATCCGCGAGCCGGTGCGATTCTCGACCGCGATCGACCGCGCCGCCCAGCTCGGCGCGCGCATCTTCATCGAGATCGGGCCGCGGAGCATCCTGCTCTCCAACATGAGGGAGACGCTCGAGGCGACCGGCCTGCCCTGCGCGGCGATGGGGGTCCTCGAACGCGGCGAGGCGGATGGCGGCGAGGCGGCCGATCCCATCCGTCCGGCCGTCCTGTCGGCGGTGACCCGCGGCGCCGATGTCGCCCTCGACGTGCTGTTCGGGCCGAAGCCCCGCTCGGCGGTGCCGCTGCCGACCTATCCCTGGGCCCACCGCGAGTTCCGCCACGCCGAGACCGGCGAGGCGGCGGGCTCGACCCTGGACCTGCGCTGGCACGCCCTTCTCGGCGCGCGCAACACGGCGGACGGGCTCGACTGGTCGCGCCTGCTCGACAGCACCGTCCTGCCCGAACTGGCCGACCACGAGGTGGGGGGGCAGGCGATCCTTCCGGGCGCCGCCTTCGTCGAGATCGCACTCGCCGCGGCCCGCCAATGGCTCGATTGCGAGCGGCCCGAGCTGCTCGAATTCGACATCACCCAGCCCCTTCCCGTCGAGAAGGACAGGACGCGCGAGATGAAGGTGCGGATCTCGCCCGCCACCTCGACATTGGAAATCCTGAGCCGCCCGCGCCTGAGCCGGGGCGGCTGGACCAGCCACGCGGTCGGACAATTCTCGCGCGGGCCGCAGGGCGTTTCCGAGGAGACGATCGAGCTGCCGGCCCCTGACAGATACGTCGCGGCCGAGGCGATCTATGCGGCGGCCGAATCGGTGGGATTGCGCTACGGCCCCGCCTTCCGGCTGCTCGACTCCGCGGCGAGGATCGGCGGTCACGGATTGCGGATCGATCTCCTGCCGTCCCAGAGTGCCGATCCCCGCTACGGCATCGACCCGGCGCGCCTCGACGCCTGCTTCCACGGTCTCTTCTCCCTGTTCGGGGAACTCGGCGCGCGCCGGCGGGGCACGGCCTATATCCCCGTGCGGTTCGGCCGCGTCAGGATCGACCGTCCGGGCGTGGTCCTCGCGGGGGCGATCATCGACATCCGCCGGGCTGGCGAGGGGTCGATCCTGGCCGATTTCATCCTCCTCGACGGGGAGGGCCGCCGAATCGGCCATCTCCTCGATTCCCGCTTCCAGGCCGCCCGCGTCGCGCGGACGAGCACGCTCGCCGAGAAGGCGCTCGTCGCGCAGAGCGTCGCCATCGATGCCGGCGCGATCGGAGGCTCCGGCCTGCCCGTCACGGCCGCGGACATCCTGCGGGCCGCCTCGCCCCGGCTCGGCCGCGAGGAGGCCGACCTGCGCTCCAGCGACCAGCTCCTCCTGGAAGGCTGGGCCAGCGCCGCCGGCCTCGCCATCGCCCGGAGCGTCGCAGGTGGGGTCGGCGATCTGCCGCTCGACCTGCTGTCGCCCCTCTCCGCGCAGTCCCGCGCCTGGCTGATCAACATCCTGCGCGGCCTCGAGGACAGCGATCTCGCCCGCGAGACTCCCTCGGGATGGTCGCTCACCGAGCCGGACAGCCTGCCGGAGCCCGACACCATCCTGCGCACCCTGGCCGGCGATCATCCCGAGCGCTCGACCGAGCTTCTGCTCGCCGGGCGGGCCGCGGCCTGGACGCCGCAAGCCTCCCTCGCGGAGGACGAGACGTGGCTCTCCGCCGCGGCGCTCGACGGATATGATCTCGGCGGCGTCTCGACGCGCGCCGCGGGGGAGACGATCCTGCAACTGCTCGCCGATTCGGGGCTTCCGAAGCGCGAATCGGGCCTGCGCCTGCTCCAGGTGGGCTTCGGGCCGCTCTCCTTCGAGCTGGCCCGGATCGCCCGCGGCGCCGAAGCGCGGCTGACCATCCTCGACCTCGATCCCCGCCGTGTCGAGCGCGCCCGGCTGGCGCTGGAAGGCGGGCATCTCGCCTTCGCCTCCGACCCGGCCGCGCTTCCGGCCGGCGGCTTCGACCTGATCGTCTCGGCCGAGGGGCTCCACCGCTTCCGGCGCGACGGCGGCGTGTTTTCGTCCCTGCATTCCCTGCTCGCTCCCTCGGGTCTCCTGGTCGCGGTCGAGCCCGTCCCCTCGCTGTTCCGCGACGTGGCGCTCGGCCTCTCCCCCGGCTGGTTCGGGGAGGGCGCCACGCAGCTCCACGGGCCGCTGCTCATGCCGGGCGAGTGGACGCGAGACCTCGAGGCGAGCGGATTTGGCGGGGTGTCGAGCCTCGCGATCGGCACGACGGCCGAGGAAGCGACCCTTCTGGTCGCCGAAGCCGGCAGGGGCGAGCCGCCTTCCGCCGACAGGGCGCCACGGGCGATCGTCATCCAGGCGGCACCGCGTCAGGACGGGCTCGACCTTCCCGGCCGGCTCGCAAGGCTGCTCGAGGCCGACGGCGAGGACGTCACCCGCACGGAATGCGGGAGCGCCGTGGAGACACCCCTTCCGGCGGGCGGGATCGTCGTCGCCTTCCTGCATCCATCGGCCGCGCAGGGCAGCGTCGCCGCCTTGCGCGAAGGCGCGCTGGCGCTGACGGCGGCGGCGGAGCTTTGCCCGCGGAGCAACGGCGAGCTTTGGGTGGTGCTGCGAGCCGACGGCCCGGCCGCCGCCCCGATCGCGACGGGCCTCGCCGCCTTCGCCAGAACCCTCGCCAACGAGAATGCAGCGCTGACGGTCCGCCGGATTCTCGTCGAGGGGGCTCTCGATGCGACCTCGGCCGCGGCCTCGCTGCACACATTCCTGCGCAATCCGCAGACGGAAACGGACATCGTGGTCGCTGCGGAGGGCATCCGCGCCCTGCGCTTCGTCGGCCTCGCCGATGCGCAGGACACGGCGCAGGCGGACGGCTCCCAGGCCGGCGCGATGAAGCTCGAGCGCGGATCGGAAGGCGGCCTTGCCGGGCTCGGCTGGCAGCCGGCCGGGCGGCCGGAATTGAAGAAGGGCGAGGTCGAGATCGCCGTCGAGGCGACGGGGCTCAATTTCCGCGACGTCATGTGGGCGATGTCCCTCCTGCCCGACGACATCCTGGAGGACGGCTTCGCCGGCCCGACGCTCGGGCTGGAATGCGCCGGAGAGATCACGCGCGTCGGCGCGGGCGTGTCACGCTTCCGTCCCGGCGAGCGCGTGCTCGCCTTCGCGCCCTCCGCCTTCTCGACCTCCGTCGCGGTGCCGGAGAACGTGGTCATGCCCGTGCCCGCCTCCTGGCGGACAGAGGCGGCCGCCGGCGTGCCCGTGGCCTTCCTCACCGCCTATTACGGGCTGGTCACGCTGGGCAGGCTCGGGGCGGGCGACTGGGTGCTGGTCCACGGCGCCGCGGGCGGGGTGGGCCTCGCCGCCATCCAGATCGCGCAATGGCGCGGCGCCACGGTCGTCGCCACCGCCGGCTCGCCCGAGAAGCGCGACCTTCTGCGCGCGCTCGGCGTCGAGCACATCCTCGATTCACGCTCGACGGCCTTCGCCGAGGAGATCCGCAGCCTCCGCCGCGAGGGCGTGGACGTGGTGCTGAACAGCCTGTCCGGCGAGGCGATGGAGCGCAGCATCGCGACGCTCAAGCCTTTCGGGCGCTTCATCGAACTGGGCAAGCGTGACTATGTCGCCAATACACGGATCGGCCTGCGGCCCTTCAAACGCAACCTGTCCTATTTCGGCGTGGACGTCGACCAGCTCCTCTCCGATCGCGACCGCGCGGGCGAGATCTTCGCCGAGCTGATGGACCTCTTCGAGGCGGGCGACCTTTCGCCCCTCCCCTATCGCGTCTTCGGCGAGGGCGAGACGCTCGACGCCTTCCGGCTGATGCAGCAATCCGGCCATATCGGGAAGATCCTGCTGCGCCCCCCGCGCAAGGCCGCGCCCCTGCGGGAAGAGGCGGGCTTCCGCTTCGATCCCGAGCGCACCCATCTCGTCACCGGCGGCTTCGGCGGCTTCGGCCAGGAGGCGGCGCGCTGGCTCGCCGACCAGGGCGTGCGCCATCTCGCCTTGCTCGGGCGCTCGGGCGCGGCGAGCGAGGAGGCGAGGGCCCTCGTCGAGGAACTGGAGGGGCGCGGCGTCTCGGTGGCCGCCCTCGCCTGCGACGTCGCCGATGCCGGGGCCGTCCGCACGGCCCTCGACGCGATCCGCTCCGCCATGCCCCCGCTCGCGGGCATCCTGCACGGCGCGATGGTGCTGGAGGACGGACTCACTGCGCACCTGACCACGGACCAGCTCACACGCGTCCTCGCCCCGAAGGTCGCGGGGGCCGACAATCTCGACCGGCTGACGGCGGGAATGCCGCTCGACTATTTCGTGATGTTCTCCTCGATCACGACCTTCATCGGCAATCCGGGACAGGGCGCCTATGTCGCGGCGAACGGCTATCTGGAGGGCCTCGCGCGCCAGCGGCGGGCCCGCGGCCTGCCGGGCCTCGCCCTCGCCTGGGGCGCGATCTCCGATGTCGGGGTCCTCGCCCGCAAGAAGGGCCTGGCGGAGGCGCTGGCCAAGCGCGTCGGCGTCGTCGGAATGCCCGCGCGCGAGGCGCTGGCGCTGATGGCGGAAGCGCTCGCCCTCGAAAAGCAGGGCGGCCCGAGCACGCTGGCCGTGGGCTCGCTCGACTGGAGCGCGGCGCAGCGCCTGCCCGCCCTGTCCTCGCCGACCTTCGCGGCACTGACGCGCGAGGGCGGCGCAGCCGATTCCGCCGAGCGGCAGGCCCTCGATCTGCGCCTCCTGATCGCCTCCGAGGCTCCGGAAGCCGTGCGCAAGCGCGTCGCCGAGGTGATCGTCGAGGAGATCGCCGCCGTCCTGCGCGTACCCAAGCAGGATGTCGGCCCCACCAGGAAGCTCGGCGAACTGGGCCTCGATTCGCTGATGGCGATTGAGCTGGCCTCGGCCTTGCAAGACCGTCTCGGCCTCGATGATCCGCCTTCCGGCTCCGTCGCCGCCATGACGACCTTCGCCCTCGCCGACCAGCTGATCTCGCTCGCCTCCTCCGGCCGGACGGACGAGGAGGCGCGCGCGGCGCTCGCCCTGAACGAGCGCCATGTGGGCGGGGAACTCGACACCGCCGCCATCGCCCCCGCGATCCGCGCGGTGGCGGAGCGCTCGCGCGACCTCAAGGGGCTCATGCAGTGAGCGGCGGACGGGGAGGCAGGCTGACCGCGGGAGACAAGGAGGCGCTTCTCGCCCGCCTGTCCCGCAGGGCTGGAGAGAGCGGGCGGCCCCGTGCCCCCGCGCCCCCGCCGGGGGCGACCGATTTTACCACCCTGCCGGGCTATCGCGAGTTGCAGACGCAGCGTTCCTTCGCGCAGATGATCGGGCTCGAGAATCCATTCTTCCGCGTCCACGAGGAGCGCGCCGGCGCCCGCACCCGGATCGGGAACCGCGCCTACGTCAATTTCGCCTCCTACGATTATCTCGGGCTGAACGGCCATCCCGCCGTGCAGGCGGCCGCGAAGGCGGCGATCGACCGCTACGGCACCTCGGCCTCGGCCTCTCGCCTCGTGGCCGGCGAGCGGCCCGTCCACCGGGAGCTGGAACGGCGCCTCGCCGCCCTCTACGAGGCCGAGGACTGCGTCGCGATGGTGAGCGGGCACGCCACCAATGTCGGCGTCATCGGCGCGATCCTGGGCGCGCGCGACCTCGTCGTCTATGACGAGCTGATCCACAACTCGATCGCGCTCGGGGCGCAATTCTCGGGCGCCGCCCGGCGCTCCTTCCCGCATAACGACATGGCCGCCCTCGAAGCCATCCTGGAGAGCGCGCGCCCCTCCCATACGCGCTGCCTCATCGTGGTGGAGGGCCTCTACAGCATGGACGGCGACTGGCCCGACCTCGCCGCCCTGGTCGAGCTGAAGCGGCGCTTCGGGGCCTGGCTCATGGTCGACGACGCGCACGGGCTCGGCGTCCTCGGGCCCCGCGGCCACGGGCTCGCCGAGCAGGCCGGGATCGATCCGCGCGAGGTCGATATCTGGATGGGCACGCTGTCGAAGACGCTCGCCGGGGCGGGCGGCTATATCGCCGGCCCCTCCCCACTGATCGACTTCATCCGTACGAGTGTCGGGGCCTTCGTCTTCAGCGTCGGCCTGTCGCCGCCCCTCGCCGCGGCCTGCGCCGCCGCGCTCGACGCCATGGAGCGCGAGCCCGAGCGCGTGCGGCGCCTGCACGAGAACGGCGCCGCCTTCCTGAAGGCGGCGCGCGAGCGGGGCCTCGATACGGGCACCAGCGAGGGCTTCGCCATCATCCCGGTCATCCTCGGAGAATCGCTCAAGGCGGCGATGCTGTCGAACCGTCTCTCGGCGCGGGGCATCAACGTGATGCCGATCCTGCATCCGGCGGTCGCGGAGCGGCACGCGCGGCTGCGCTTCTTCATCACCGCCGAACACAGCCTCGCCGATATCGAGGAGGCCGTACAGGCAACCGCCGAGGAGATGGCCAATCTCGTCGACACGAGCGAGACCATCGCAGCCCTGACGCGCTCCCTGACCTGACCGGCGTGCCCTCTGCCGATAGGGCACGCGCCACGGCTCCATCCTCTCGAAAGTGGAATTCTCCGCCAAGCCCCCGACGGTTCAATCCGCTGCGCTCCTGCATCGTCCCGCCATGAATAGTGGGCGATGAATAATATTCATTCCCCACGTGAACCCACTAGAAGCCGCTCGCGGACACGCCCTACTCCCGTGATTCGACAGACCTCATGCCGGCAGCGGCACCTGGTTGGGACGCAATGCATATAACTTGGGACACCATGCACTTGCATGGTTGAGGGATTCGATCAGAGTCTTGAAAATTGCAAGAAATAAAAAAAGACAAGGAAACGCAGGTGCGCATTTCATCTGGCTTGATCGAGATCAATGGCCGCTGCAACGCGCCGCGCCATGATCATGCGTCGATGGGTGAAAGCTCCCATCGGCAGCTCTAGCCGCGTCTGCTTCTTTCTCATTCTGCAACACCTGAACCGGCGCACGGCCACCGTTCCTGCGCCTTACGCCGTCGCCCGCATATGGAGACGTAGATGAGTGGCGCGACAATTACTTTCGTTCTTATTTTTGTTGCGCTCGGGCTTTTCATCTGGGGGCGCATTCCCGCGGTCATGGTCGCGATCGGCGTGTCCCTCGCCTTGTTCTTCACCGGCATCCTGCCGGCGAACCAGGCGCTCGGCGGATTCGGCGATCTCACCGTCGTCCTGATCGCCTCGCTCTTCGTGATTGCGGCCGGCCTCGAAATCACGGGGGTCACGACCTGGGCGGGACAGCTCCTCATCAAGCATGCGGGCGACAGCCGCAACCGCCTCATGGTCTACCTGCTGCTCATGGCGTCGCTGTTCTGCGCGACGATCAGCGTCAATGCGACGGTCGCCGCGCTCCTGCCGCTCTGCGTGGTCCTCGCGGTCCGGCTGAAGATCCCGACCTCGCATCTCCTGCTGCCCATGTGCTTCGCGACCCACGGCGCCACCATGCTGACCCTGATCGGCGCGCCGCTCAACGTGCTCGCCTCCCAGGCCGCCGAAGGGGCCGTGCACAGGCCGATCGGATTCTTCGAATTCGCGGTCGCCGGCGTGCCGATGGCGCTCGGCACCATCGGCATCATGATGCTGACCTACAGGTGGCTTCTGCCGAGCACGAGCGGAGCCTCCCTGCCGCGCGACTTCAGCGCGCACGCCACCACCCTGATCGAGCAATACCGGATCGAAGACGGGCTGCACCGGCTCCGCATCCGCTCCTCCTCGCCCCTGATCGGCGCCCCGAAGGACGCGGCGCATCTCGAAGGCGAGCCGGGCCTGTCTCTCGTCGCACTGCAGGACGCCGCGACCGGGGCGCCGCCGGAGCGTCCCCAGCTTGCCGAGGGCGACATCGTCGTCATTCGCGGCGACGCGCAGGCGGCCGGCCGGTTCGCGGCGGAGAAGCATCTCGCGTTCCGGGCCGAGGAGGAGGGATCGGCGGGCCTCGCCGACACGCTCTTCAACCGCAATTCCGGCCTCGCCGAGGTCGTGATCCCGCCGCGGTCGAATCTGATCGGCCAGGAGGTGTTCGCGGGCATGGCCGCGCGCGACGGCGACCTGGTCATCCTGGGCGTGCAGCGCAGCGGCGAGGATGTCGCGGCCTGGCCGCATGTGCTCGCGAGCGGTGACCATCTGCTGCTGCAGGGCACCTGGCAGGCGCTCGACAAGCATCTGGCCGATCCTCAGGTGCTGGTCGTCGATTCGCCGGAGGTGGTGCGGCGGCAGGCCGTCCCGCTCGCCGCCGGCGCCAAGGAGGCGCTCGGCATTCTCGGGCTCCTGGTCTTCCTGCTGGCCACGGGCTGGGTGCCGAGCGCCGTCGCGGGCACGATCTGCGCGAGCCTCATGATCCTGCTCGGCGTCTTGACCCTGCCCCAGGCCTATAAGGGGATCGACTGGAATACCTGCTTCCTGGTCGGCGGCATGATCCCGCTGAGCGCGGCCATGACCCAGACCGGCGCGGCGGATCTGATCGGGCATACGGTGATCGAGCTGCTCGGCAATGCGGGGCCGCGCGTCGTGCTGGGCGGATTGTTCCTGGCCTGCCTCGCGGTCACCTCGGTCATCAGCAACACCGCCGCGGCGCTGCTGTTCTTCCCGATCGGCATCGCGACCGCCGCGGAGATGCACGTCTCTCCTCTCCCCTTCATCGTCGGCCTCGCCATCGCCTCGCACGGCGCGCTGCTGACGCCCGTCGGAACGCCGGTGAACTTGATGATCATGGGACCCGGCGGCTACAAGTTCTCCGACTACACCAAGTTCGGCGCGCCCATCGCGGTCTGGTGGATCATCGTCACCCTGTTCGTCGTGCCGCTCTACTGGCGCTTCTAGGGAATTTTCGACCAAAACAGATCGCGACGGCGCTTCACCGAAGCCTCGCCGCGATCCGAACCACCGGGACAAGCGTCGGCATGACTACGCAGCAGCACACGGCATTTCAGCGGCTGATCGCCCGGGTCAAGGGAATGCCGGCCACTCCGACCGCCGTCGCCCATCCGTGCGACGAGTCGTCCCTCGCCGGCGCCGTCGATGCGGCGGAACTCGGCATCATCATCCCCATCCTGGTCGGCCCGAAGCGCCGCATCCAGGCCGCCGCCGAGAAGGCGAAGCTCGACATTTCGCCCTTCGAGATCGTCGATGCCGAGCACAGCCAGCAATCGGCGGAAAAGGCGGTCGCGCTCGTGCGCGAGGCGCGCGCGGCGATGCTGATGAAGGGCTCCCTCAGCACCGACGAGCTGCTGGCGGCGGTCGTCCGGCGGGATACGGGCCTCAGGACCGGGCGGCGTCTCAGCCACTGCTTCATCATGGACGTGCCCAACCACCCGACCGTGCTCGTCATCACGGACGCCGCGATCAACATCTTCCCGACCCTCGAGGACAAGGTCGACATCGCCCAGAACGCGATCGACTTCGCGCGCGCCGTCGGCATCAGCGAGCCGAAGGTCGCGATCCTGTCGGCGACCGAGAAGATCAATCCGAAGCTGCAATCGACGGTCGAGGCGGCGGCGCTCTGCAAGATGGCCACCAGGGGCCAGATCACGGGCGGCATTCTCGACGGCCCCCTCGCGCTCGACAATGCGATCAGCCCCGAGGCGGCGCGGATCAAGGGACTGTCCGGGCCCGTCGCCGGGCAGGCCGACATCCTTCTGGTGCCCGATCTCGAAGCCGGCAACGTGCTCGCGAAGAGCCTGTCCTTCCTGATGGAGGCGGATTCGGCGGGGATCGTGCTCGGCGCGCGCGTTCCGATCACCCTGACGAGCCGGGCCGATTCCGTGCAGAGCCGCCTCGCCTCCTGCGCGGTGGCCGCGCTCGTGGCGCGGCGCCAACTCGAAATGGCGGCGGAGTCACTCTGACATGGGCGACGCGATCCTGGTCCTCAATGCCGGCTCGTCCAGCATCAAGTTCCGCAAATTCGTCACGGATGGCGACACGCTGCGGCTCGAGCTGAAAGGCGCGCTGGAGGAGATTCACGGCCGGGCGCGGTTCCGGGCCCGCGATCCCGACGACAAGGTCGTCGGCGAGCACGCCTGGGGCGAGGGCGAGCCGCCGGCCCATGCTGGCGCGCTCCGGTTCCTGCTCGACTGGCTCGACGAGCAGGGCGGCGACACGCTGTGCGGGGTCGGCCATCGCGTCGTGCATGGCGGCGACGCCTTCCGCACGCCCGTGCGCGTCGACGACGACGTGCTCGGGCGGCTCGAATCCTTCGTGCCGCTCGCGCCCCTGCACCAGCCCCATAACCTCGCCGCCATCCGCGCCGTCGCAGAGCGGCGGCCGGGGGTGGCGCAGGTCGCCTGTTTCGACACCGCCTTCCACCAGACCGCGCCGGCCGTGGCGCAAGCCTTCGCCCTGCCGCCAGCGATCACCGACCGGGGCGTGCGACGCTACGGATTCCACGGCCTCTCCTACGAGTACATCGCCTCCGTGCTGCCGGA
This sequence comes from Enterovirga sp., assembly GCF_035325185.1. Lineage (GTDB taxonomy): Bacteria > Pseudomonadota > Alphaproteobacteria > Rhizobiales > Beijerinckiaceae > Enterovirga. The sequence goes on from NZ_DAOLAJ010000015.1 coordinate 39,553, forward strand.
GCACGATGCGCGGGCCGCGGCCGGGCGGACGATCGCGCTCCATCTGGGCAACGGCGCCAGCATGTGCGCCATGGCGGATGGCAAGAGCGTGGCCTCGACCATGGGGTTCACGGCGGTCGAGGGGCTGCCGATGGGGACGCGCTGCGGCACGCTCGATCCGGGCGTCGTGCTCTATTTCATCCGCGAACTCGGGATGGAGCTGAGCGCCATCGAGAAGCTGCTCTACAACGAATCCGGGCTGCTCGGCATGTCCGGCATTTCGAGCGACATGCGGGAATTGCTCGCGAGCGCCGATCCGCGCGCGAAGCTCGCCATCGACGTGTTCGTCTACCGCATCGGCCGCGAACTCGGCTCCCTCGCCGGGGCGCTCGGCGGCCTCGACGCCGTGGTCTTCACGGCCGGGATCGGCGAGCGCGCCGTCGAGATCCGCGACAGGGTCTGCCGTCAGGCCGCCTGGCTCGGCCTCGCCTTCGACCCGGCCGCAAATGCCACGAACGGGCCTCTGATCAGCACCCCGGGCAGCAAGGTCGCAGCCTGGGTCATTCCGACGAATGAAGAATTGATCATCGCCCGTCATACGTTATCCCTCCTCTGACGGATCAATGATCCGACAGGATCGGGCGATGCGGGGCGGCGGCGAATAAAGGGAGTGTCGTCATGGACATGAAAGTTGCCGACAGCAAGGATGCGGTCGCCTGGCGCGGCTTCGTTCCCGGCCCCTGGACCACCCGGATCAACGTGCGGGATTTCATTCAGCGCAACTATACTCCCTATGAAGGAGATTCATCCTTCCTGGCCGGCGTCACGCCCCGCACCCGCAAGATCTGGGACACCCTGACCCCGCTCCTGGCGGAGGAGACCCGCAAGGGCGTCCTCGCTGTTTCGCAGGAGCCCTCCAGCATCCTGGCGCACGGCCCGGGCTATATCGACAAGGAGCTGGAGCTGATCGTCGGCCTTCAGACCGACGCGCCGCTCAAGCGGGCCATCATGCCGAAAGGCGGCTGGCGCGTGGTCGAGGCGAGCCTCGACGCCTATGGGATCGCGCCCGATCCTGCGATCAGGAAGATCTTCTCCGAATATTGCAAGACGCACAACGACGGCGTCTTCGACACCTATACGCCCGACATCCGCGCCTGCCGCAGCTCGGGCATCCTGACCGGCCTGCCGGACGCCTATGGACGCGGGCGCATCATCGGCGATTATCGACGCCCCGCTCTCTACGGCGTCGATTTCCTCATCGAAGACAAGCTGCGGGAGCGCGACGAGATCGACCGCCGCCATTCGACCGAGAAGGTCATCCGGCTGCGCGAGGAGCTTGCCGAGCAGGTCAGGTCACTGCGGCAGCTCAAGAAGATGACGGAGCTTTACGGCTACGACATTTCCGGCCCGGCGCGGACCGCGCGCGAAGCCGTGCAATGGACCTATTTCGCCTATCTCGCCGCCATCAAGGAGCAGAACGGCGCGGCGATGTCGGTCGGGCGCCTGTCGACCTTCCTCGACATCTTCATCGAGCGCGACCTGCGGGAGGGCAAGATTACCGAGTCGGAGGCGCAGGAGCTGATCGACGACATCGTGATCAAGTTCCGCATCGTCCGCTTCCTGCGTACCCCGGAATACAATCAGCTCTTCTCCGGCGACCCCACCTGGGTGACGGACTATATCGGCGGCATGGGCGAGGACGGGCGCACCCTTGTCACGAAGACGAGCTTCCGCACCCTCAACACGCTCTACAATCTCGGGCCGGCGCCCGAGCCGAATCTCACCGTCGGCTGGTCGCCGCGCCTGCCGGAGGGCTTCAAGCGCTTCGCCGCGAAATGCTCGGTCGATACGAGCGCGATCCAGTACATGTCCGACGACATGATGCGTCCGAAATACGGGGACGACGCGGCCATCGCCTGCTGCGTCTCCGGCATGCGCGTCGGCAAGCAGATGCAATATTTCGGCGCCCGCGTGAACCTGCTCAAGGCGCTGCTCTTCGCGATCAACGGCGGCCGCGACGAAGTCTCCGGCAAGCAGATCGGCCCCCGCTTCGCCCCGGTCGAAGGCGACGTCCTGTCCTATGACGAGGTGCTCGAGCGGCTCGACCCGATGCTGGAATGGCTCGCGAAGACCTATGTCAACGCGCTCAACATCATCCATTACATGCACGACAAGTATTGCTACGAGGCCGTGGAGATGGCGCTCCACGACCGCGACATCCTGCGCACGCTCGCCTGCGGCATTGCCGGCCTGTCGCATACGGCCGACAGCCTGTCGGCCATCAAATATGCGAAGGTCACGGCCATCCGGGACGAAACCGGCCTCGTCGTGGACTATGCGGTCGAAGGCGAGTTTCCGAAATACGGCAACAACGACGATCGCGTCGACAGCATCGCGGAAATGCTCGTCACGACGATGATGAACAAGATCCGCCAGTTCGACACCTACCGGGACGCCCTGCATACGCAATCGGTGCTGACCATCACGTCCAACGTGGTCTACGGCAAGCAGACCGGAAACTCGCCGGACGGACGCCGGGCCGGCGTTCCCTTCGCCCCGGGCGCCAATCCTTCGAACGGCGCCGATACCCATGGCTGGATGGCGGCGATGCTGTCCGTCGCCAAGCTTCCCTATGACGATGCCGAGGACGGCATCTCGCTCACGATCTCGGTCGTGCCCACCTCGCTCGGCAGCGAGTCCGAGCGCCTCTCCAAGGTCTCGAACGGGCTCGATGCGTATTTCTCCTCGGACGGGTTCCACTGCAACCTGAACGTCCTCAACCGCGAAACTCTACGCGACGCGATGGAGAACCCGGACAAATATCCGCAATTGACGATCCGCGTCTCGGGATACGCCGTGAACTTCGTCAAGCTGACCAAGGAACAGCAGCTCGACGTCCTCAACCGCACGTTCCATGGCGCGGAGTAGGCCGTGAGAATCCCCGAGGACGGCCGCTACGCGCTGCATCTCTCCCAGGCGGGGGTGCATGCCCGCGCCGCCGCCCACTCCTATTCCGAGGCCTATCCGAGCGACGAGGAGACGCGCGAGGACGAGGAGAGCCTCCTCGGATACGTGCATTCGATCGAGGTCGGCAGCACGGTGGACGGCCCGGGCATCCGTTTCGTCCTGTTCCTGACGGGATGCCCGCTCCGCTGCCAGTACTGCCACAACCCCGACACCTGGCACAAATCCAACGGCCGGCCGATCAAGCTCAACCAGATGATGAGCAAGATCGGGAAATACGTCAAAGTCCTGCGCATTTCCCAGGGCGGCCTCACGATCTCAGGCGGCGAGCCGGTCTTGCAGCACGGCTTCGCGACGCGCGTCTTCCGGCGCGCGAAAGAACTGGGCCTGCATACCTGCCTGGATACGTGCGGCCGGCTGGGAGAGCGGCTCACGGACGAGGAATTGCTGGATATCGACCTCAATCTCTTGGACATCAAATCCGGCGATCCCGAAACCTACCAGCGCGTCACCGGCCAGCCGCTCGAGCCGACACTCCAATATGCGCGCCGCCTCTCGGATCTGGGCCGCAAGATGTGGATCCGCTACGTGCTGGTTCCGGGCCTGACCGACGCCTACGACAATATCGAGAAGGTGGCCGACATCGCGGCGAGCCTCAGGACGGTCGAGCGCGTCGAGATCCTGCGCTTCCATCAGATGGGGATGGAAAAGTACCACAAGCTGAAGATCCCCTATCCGCTTGAGAATACGGAACCTCCCACTCCCGAACTCACCGAGCGGGTCCGCGGGCAGTTTCGGAGCCGGGGGCTGACGGTCTTCTGACGCGGGATCCGCAGTTTGAACTGCGATCCGTCTTCCAACCACCGAGGATCAAGCATGAAAATCATCGCAACGGAGGCGGCGCCGAAGGCCATCGGGCCCTATTGCCAGGCCGTCGTGCATGGCGGGCTGCTCTATTGCTCGGGCCAGATCCCGCTCGATCCGGCGACGATGAAGGTCGTCGAGGGAGGGATCGTCGAGCAGACGGAGAGAGTCTTCGCCAATCTGGAGGCCGTGCTGCGGGCGGCCGGAACCGACTTCTCGAAGGTGCTGAAGACGACCGTCTTCCTCAGCAACCTCGAAGAATTTCCGAAGATGAACGAGGTCTTCGCGCGGGCCTTCGGCGAGCACCGGCCGGCGCGCTCCACCGTGCAGGTGGCGCGCCTGCCGCTCGATGTCCGCGTGGAAATCGAATGCATCGCGGCGCTCGCCTGAACCGGCTTGCTCGCCCTGCATAACGAACTATTTCGGAAGGAAACGCCAAATGTCTTCGACGATTTCGGTGACGGTCGCGGATATCAAGGAAGCCCGCGAGAGGATTCGCCCCTTCGTCAACCTGACGCCTTGCACCTATTCGCCCAACCTGAGCGGCGAACTCGGCTGCGAGCTGTTCTTCAAGATGGAAAATCTGCAACGCACCGGAGCCTACAAGGATCGCGGCGCGATGAACGCGGTGCTCAGCCTGGACGACGCCCAGAAGAAGGCGGGCGTCATCGCGGCCTCGGCGGGAAACAACGCCCAGGGGCTCGCCTTCGCCGCGCAGCGCAACCACGTCCACGCCACCATCGTGATGCCCGAGACGGCGCCGATGGCGAAGGTGCGCGGCACGCGCAAATACGGGGCCGAGATCGTCCTGCACGGCAACGGATATGACGACGCCTTCGGACGGGCCACCGAGCTTCAGAAGGAGAAGGGCTACACCTTCGTCCACGCCTTCGATGATCCGCGGGTGCTGGCGGGCCAGGGAAGCGTCGGATTGGAGCTTCTGGAGCAGAATCCCGATCTCGACGTGTTCGTCGTTCCGATCGGCGGCGGCGGGCTCGCCGCCGGCATGGCCATCGTTCTGAAGGACGCCAATCCGCGCTGCCGCATCGTCGGCGTGCAGGCCGAGACCATCGCCAGCATGAAGGCGAGCGTCGAGGCAGGCCATATCGTCTCCGTCTCGGGAACGACGATCGCCGACGGCATCGCGGTGGGGCGGCCGGGCGGCCACACCTTCCCCGTGATCCAGAAATATGTCGACGAGATCGTCACGGTGACGGAAGACGAGATCGCCCAGGCCGTGCTCGTCCTCCTCGAATCGGAGAAGATCGTGACCGAGGGCTCCGGCGCGGCCGGGGTCGCGGCGCTCCTCAGCCGCAAGATCTCCGGCCTCGAGGGCAAGAAAGTCTGCGCCATCCTGACCGGCGGCAATATCGACACGACCTTCCTGAAGAACATCGTCGCGCGCGGCATGGCGCGGGACGGGCGGCTCGCGAAGCTGCTCGTCATCGTGCCGGACCGTCCTGACAGCGTCGCCAAGATCGGCGCCCTCGCCGCGGCCGAGAAGGCGCATATCCTCGACATCCATCATCGCCGCGCCTTCAACTCCGCCGCCTACAGGGAAATCGAACTGGACCTGCTGGTCGAAACCCCCGGCGCCAAGGAGACCCAGGCGCTCCTCCAGGCGATCAGCGCGCAGGGCTACAGCACGCAACTGGTGGAGCCGGACTAGGCTCCGCCTGCGACGCGGGGCAGCCGTCCCGGCTGACGCTCTCATCGGAGCGGCGCCATGTTTCCTTTCTCCGCATTGGATAGCCTGGCCTTCGCCTGGTTCTGCGCGGTCTGGCTGGCCTATGCCACGGTCCTGGACCGGACGGCCTACGGCAGGCGCAGCCTCAATGCCCAGGCGAACCGGTTCCGCTATGCCTGGATGGAGGAGGTGCGCGCGCGCGAGGTGCGGATCGCCGATGCGCAGATCATGGCGTCGTTGCAGAGCGGCGCCGCGTTCTTCGCCTCGGCGTCGCTGATCGGCCTCGGCGGCGTGCTGAACGTGTTCGGCCCCCGGGCCGAGCTTCTGGACGCGCTCGCCGGCCTGCCCTTCGGGACCCGCACCACGCCCCAGCAATGGGAGGCCAAGATGATCGGCCTCGCCGTCATCTTCGCCTATGCGTTCTTCAAATTCGCATGGTCGTACCGGCTGTTCATGTATGTGTCCCTCATGATGGGCGCCGCCCCGCCGAGGGAGGAGCGGGACACCCCCCGGTCCTATGATCATGCGCGCCGCGCGGCAAAGCTCGCGGAGGAGGCGGGAGGCCAGTTCGCCCGGGGCCAGCGCGCCCTGATCTTCGCGCTCGGCTATCTCGGATGGTTCGTCCATCCGGTCCTGCTCATGGCGGCGACCGTCGCCGTCGCCGCCGCGCAGTGGCACCGCGAATTCGCCTCGCGATCGAGCCGGATCGTGAAGCAGTAGTCACCGGAGAACGCGCCGCTTATCCTCGGTCGCATGCGGCGGGAGGGCCCGCCCGGAAGCGAGGAGCTGAAATGAACAAGCCGGCATGCTGGCCGCTCGCGGCAATCGCGCTTCTCGCATCGACCCCCGCCTTCGCGGCGCTGGCGCCCAAGCATCAGCGCCTTCGCGAGCTTCAGGCCGTCACGACGCGCGCCGGCGAGGCGCTCCGCGATCCGATCGACGCCGTCGAATTCGTCGAGACCGACCTCTATCGCGTCAGGGCCGGCCCCTGCACGCTGGAGGTGCGCATCGTCGAGGCGCGCCCGGCGGTCCGCGCCGTGCCGATGGCCGGGCGCCGCCGGTTCCGCGCCGCGCCCGGCCAGCCCCAATGCCGCTGACCCCGCCGCGTCAGCCGCGCGGGGCGAGGCCCAGCATCAGCTCGGCATTCTGCACGGCCGCGCCCGAGGCGCCCTTGCCGAGATTGTCGAGCCGCGCGACGAGGAGAGCCTGGCCGTCGCACCCGTAGACGCGCAGCTCCATGAGGTCGGTGTCGTTCAGCGCCTCCGGCTCCAGCCGGTCGTCGGGCGAGCAGGGCACGACCCTCACCTGTCCCCCTTCCGGGTAATGCGCCTTCAGCGCCGCCTCGAGATCGGCCGGCGAGGGCCGGCCCGGAAGCATGTCGAGATGCAGCGGCACCGAGACCAGCATCCCCTGCCGGAAATTGCCGACCGAAGGGATGAAGATCGGCCGCCGCGTCAGCCGGGCATAGGCTTGCAGTTCCGGCAGATGCTTGTGCCGGAAGCCGAGCCCGTAGAGCTCGAAGGCGGGCCCCTGCCCGCTCTCGAACAGCTCGATCATGCTCTTGCCGCCGCCGCTATAGCCCGAGACGGCGTTGACCGAGACCGGATGGTCCGGCGGCAGAAGGCCGGCATCGACCAGCGGGCGGATCAGGGCGACCGCGCCCGTGGGATAGCAGCCGGGATTGGCGACGCGCCGGGCCCCCGCGATCGCCTCGCGCTGCCCCGGAGCCAGCTCGGCCCAGCCATAGACCCAGCCCGGCGCGACCCGGTGGGCGGTCGAAGCGTCGAGGAGGCGCGGGGCGCCCGCCCCGATCTCGTCGGCGAGCGCCACCGTCTCCTTTGCCGCCGCATCCGGCAGGCAGAGAATGACGAGGTCGACCTCCTCCATCATGGCGCGCCGGGCGGCCGGGTCCTTGCGCCTCTCGGGGTCGATGCTGCGGATCTCCAGATCGCGCCGGCCGGCGAGGCGCTCGCGGATGCCGAGCCCGGTCGTGCCGGCCTCGCCGTCGATGAAGACCCGCGCGGGCCTCGTCCTGCTGGGAGCGTCTGCGAGCGTGCTGCTCATGGTCGTCACTCGGTTTGGGATCGGAAAAACAAAAAAAGCCGCGCAGCGGCGCGGCTTCGACACACGGGACCGGAGGCCCACGACAAAGCGCGCGCTAAAGCGGCAAGCGTCGGACCTGTCGTCGCATGATCATGCGGCGGATATGTCCCCGGAAAAATCCCCTGTCAATGCTCACGCGCCGCGGGCCATGAACGAAAAGGGCGGCCCGCAGGCCGCCCAGATCGTGAAATGCCGCTTGCGGATCAGCGCTTGGAGAACTGGAACGAGCGGCGGGCCTTCTTGCGGCCGTACTTCTTGCGCTCGACGACGCGGCTGTCGCGGGTGAGGAAGCCCTCGCGCTTCAGCGGCGAGCGCAGCTCCGGCTCGTAATGGGTCAGCGCGCGGGCGAGGCCGTGGCGGACGGCGCCCGCCTGGCCCGAGAGGCCCCCGCCGGCCACCGACACGACGATGTCGTACTGGTCCAGGCGGTTGGCGACCTCCAGCGGCTGCTGGATGATCATGCGCAGGACGGGACGGGCGAAATAGACCTCGATGTCACGATCATTGACCGTGACCTTGCCGGAGCCCGGCTTGATCCAGACGCGGGCCACCGCGTCCTTGCGCTTGCCGGTCGCGTAGGCGCGGCCCTGGGCGTCGGTCTTCTTCTCGCGGACGGGAGCGTCCTGGACGCTGTCGGTGCCGCGGACGGACTGGCCGAGATCGGCGAGGGACTGCAGGACGGCCATGTCAGTTGCTCACGTTCTTGCGGTTGAGGGCGCCGACGTCGAGCGGCTCGGGAGACTGGGCGGCATGGGGATGCTCGGCGCCCTTGTAGACGCGCAGGTTGCCGAGGATCTGCCGGAAGAGCGGGCCGCGCGGCAGCATGCGCTCGACCGCCTTCTCGACGATGCGCTCGGGGAACTTGCCGGCCATGATCGACTTGGCCGAGCGCTCCTTGATGCCGCCGATATAGCCGGTGTGGTGGTAATACACCTTCTGGTCCAGCTTGCGGCCGGTGAACTTCACCTTGTCGGCATTGATGACGATGACGTTGTCGCCGCAATCGACATGGGGGGTATAGGCGGGCTTGTGCTTGCCGCGCAGGCGCATCGCGACGATCGAGGCGAGGCGCCCGACCACGAGGCCCTCCGCATCGATCACGACCCACTTCTTCTCGACGTCGGCCGGCTTGAGGGAGAAAGTCTTCATCGTGAATTCCGATCGGGCGGCGGACCGCCCATAATGAAACGCCGCCCACGACGAGCGCGGCGGCGGATGCGGCCGTCTACGCAACCGATGCCTGCCGGTCAAGCGAAAAGCGCCGGAATTCAGCGATTTAGAGGGTGAGGTATTATAATACCTCACCCCTGCGCCGCCCGGCGAATCTCACCGCGGCGGAATCGAATAGGTCCCGGTCGCGTGGCAGACGACCTCGTCCGCCCCCTCCGCGAACAGGCTCGCCTCTCCCACGGCGAGGCGCTTGCCGAGCTTCATCAGCCGGCACTCGGCCAGGAGGTCGCCGGGCCCGGGCTTGCGCAGGAAGTTGAAGCCGAGGCTGGTCGTCACCGCGAGCCCCACGGGGCCGATCTGCGCGAGAATGGCAACGTAGAGGGCCAGGTCGCACAATCCCATCATGGCCGGTCCCGAGACGGTGCCGCCGGGACGCAGGTGCCTCTCGCCGGCCCGCATGCGCATCCGCGCGGTCATCGGGCCGACGGCCTCGATCGTGTAGACGCGCCCGTCGGCCAGGAGTTGGGGGAAGACCTCCCCGAGATAAGCCTCCACCTCCGCAACGCCCATCACCGGACCCTTCGCCATGCCGTTCCGCCTCCGCCGAGCGGGCCTTGCACCACGGCGAGGAGCTTCCGACAATAGACGCAGAATCGAGCCTCCATGAACGCCCCGACGACCACCGACGCCCCTCCCCTGTTGCGGCGCGACGAGGCCGGCATCGCCGTCCTCACGCTCGACCGGCCCGCCTCGCGCAACGCCCTGTCGGAAGCCCTGATCGGCGCGCTGACGGAGGAATTGGACCGGATCGGCGCGGATCGCTCGGTCAGGGCGGTGGTCCTTGCCGCATCCGGTCCCGTCTTCTGCGCCGGCCACGACCTCAAGGAAATGACGACGCGCCGGAAGGATGCCGATCGCGGCCGCGCCTATTTCGCCGAGATTCTCGGGCGCTGCTCGGCAATGATGCAGCGGATCGTGCGGCTGCCTCAGCCGGTGATCGCGGCCGTCGAGGGGATCGCGACGGCGGCCGGCTGCCAGCTCGTCGCAAGTTGCGACCTCGCGGCGGCGGGAGAGAAGGCGCGCTTCTGCACGCCGGGGGTCAATATCGGCCTCTTCTGCTCGACCCCCATGGTCGCGCTGTCGCGCAACCTGTCGCGCAAGCACGCGATGGAGATGCTGCTGCTCGGCGAGACGATCCCGGCCGCGGAGGCCGCCCGGATGGGCCTCGTCAACCGCGTCGTCCCGGCGGGAAGCGCGGTCGCGGAGGCGATGCGGCTCGCCGCGATCATCGCCTCGAAGTCGACATTGACGGTGCGGATCGGCAAGAAGGCTTTCTACGAGCAGGCCGAGATGACGCTCGCCGAAGCCTATGACCACGCCTCGCGGGTCATGGCCGAGAACATGCTGGCGCGCGATGCCGAGGAGGGAATCGGCGCCGTGCTGGAGAAGCGCCAGCCCATCTGGACCGGAGAGTGACCATGAACGCCCCCGCCCCGGCCCTCGCCCATCACGACGGCTATCCCGATGCGCTCGTCCGCCGGATCCTGCGGGAGGTGAAGACGATCGGCCTCGTCGGCGCCTCCGACAATCCGGCCCGCCCGAGCTACATCGTCGTGAAATACCTGCTGGACCGGGGCTACGACGTCGTCCCGATCAATCCCAAGCTCGCCGGCAGGACCCTGCTCGGCGCCGCCTGCCACCGGTCTCTCGCGGAGGTCGGGCGCCCGCTCGACATGGTCGAGATCTTCCGCAACAGCACCGATGCGCTGGGAGTGACGCAGGAAGCGCTCCGGCTCGATCCCCTGCCGAAAGTGATCTGGATGCAGCTCTCGGTGCGCAACGACGAGGCCGCGGCCCTCGCCGAGGCGAAGGGCGTGACCGTGATCATGAACCGCTGTCCCAAGATCGAATATGGCCGTCTCTCGGGCGAGATCGGCTGGCAGGGCATCAACTCGCGTATCCTCTCCGCGAAGAAGCCGGCTTTGGCCGGGCGCGGCTTCCAGAAGCTGACGATCGACCGGAAGCTCTGATACGAAATCAGATGGATCAGCGCGCCACGAGGATCTGGCGGCACTCCGCCGGCAGGGCGTCGAGGGAGAGCGGAGGCTTCGGCTTCGGGGGCGGCCCGATGCGGGGCTTCCTGGGCGCGAAGATCGCCTTGTGCTGCTTGGCAAGCCAGTCCTGAAGCTCCTCGCCGCAGCCGTCGCCGGGCCCCGGAGGAGTCTGCGGCGTGCAGCCCGGCTCGCCCACCGGGCACACCATGCGGACGTGGAAATGGTAATTGTGCCCCCACATCGGGCGCACCTTCGACAGCCAGCCGCGATCGGCCCCGGCCTCGCGGCAGAGTGCGACCTTCAGCGCGGGATTGACGAAGATGCGCTCGATGCGCGGATCGGAGGCCGCCGTCCTGATCAGCCTCGTCTGGCCGCCCGTCCAGACCGAAGGATCGACATCCATCCAGTCTGACCGCGCCATGTTGAGCGCGGGCATGTTCTCGCGCTCGGTCGGCGTCACGCCCCGGGCCGGCATCGGGGTCAGCCAGATATCGGCGTCGAGCCCGATCTGGTGGGAGGCGTGGCCGGTGAGCATCGGCCCGCCGCGCGGCTGCGAGATGTCGCCGATCAGGATGCCCGGCCAGCCGTTGATCTGCGGCACCGCCTTCGCCAGCCGTTCCAGATAATCGATCAGGATGGGATTGCCCCAGTTGCGGTTGCGCGCATGGCGCATGACCCGCCATGTCGAGCCGTCGACCGGCATGGCGACGGCGCCCGCGAGGCAGCCCCTGGCATAGGAGCCGATGGAGCGGGCCTGGAGCTGGGCCGGCGTCACCTTCTGCCCGAACATGGCCCGCGCCGCATGCGGGAAGGCGGCGAGGTTCTCCGCCCGGCGCTTCGCCTCCTCCTGGGCCGTCTGCTGGGCGCAGGCGCCATGCAGCCCCACGAGAAGGAGCGCGGCGGCCACGGCGAGCCGGCAAGGGTGCTTCGAGAGGGAATGAAGCGTCATGACCGCGCGCGGACCCTGCTGGAATGGCAAACGATTCCCTCCCGATCACAAGAATTTGGCGCCATCGCGGCCCCCTCCGGCACCGTATCCTTCCTTTTCGCGCCCTTGGTCATTTTCCCGAAACCACATCGGTCGACCACCGTTTAACCTGAACTTCCGTTCAGATTCCGATGTTAACCGGCTGCTTGCACAGCTTACGCAATTCTTGCTCGCGACATGAAGAGCCGAAAACAAATGGCTCTCGGGGGCTAGAACATGATCAGGTCTTCACTCGAGTCTTTCGTCGAAACCGTCACCACGGCGGGCGAGATCACCCTCGCCGATGTCCGCCGCCTGCAGCGCGACATCCTTCCCCACGGCCCCGACGACCGCGACGAGGCGGATATCCTCATCGCGCTCGACCGCGCCGTCGCGGCGAAGCATTGCAGCTGGAACGCCTTCGTCATCTCGACGATCGTCGACTACGTCGTCTGGACGGCGCGGCCGACCGGCTATGTCGACCGCGACGCCGCCCTCTGGCTCGTCGCCTCGCTCGGCGCCGGGCGGGGCCCCACCCCCGTCGCCGAGGCGATCGCCTTCGAGGTGGCGCGCGAGGCCGAGCGCGCCGACCAGGCGCTCGTCGCCTTCGTCATGCGCTCGGCCGCCGCCCGCCGGCAGGGACTCGCGGACATGGCGGCTGCGCATCAGGGGTGACCATCGCCGCGGGGGCCTTCAGCGCGCTCCGTTCCCGAGGCGGTTCGCCTCCTTGAACAGACGCGCGAGGCCCTCGCGGTTCACCTCCTCGGCCTGGAGATCGACGATATAGGTCCGCCCGCCGACCGACAGCGTCAGCCAGGGCGCCTCGATCCAATGCTTGACCGTATAGAGCCGGCCGTCATGCTCGCGGCCGGGCGCGAAGGCCGCGAGGGGAACCGAGCGTTCTCCCATCGGCCAGCAGGCGCCCGACAGGACGACCCTCTCGCCCTGCCAGACGAGGCCCGCCACATAGCGCCTGACGTAGGCGATCATGCCGAGAAGGGGCAGGAGCCCGATGGCGCCGACGATCGCGGCCGCCGTCAGCCGCACGCCCGGCGGCTTCAGGACGCCGCCGTCGCCGGGAGACAGCCCGTAGGTCTGCGACAGGTCCCAGGCCCAATAGGCGAAGCCGGCGAAGAAGAGGAAAAGGCCCCAGAAAACCCAGCGCACCTTCCGTGCCTGCCAGCTATTCGCAACGAGGATCACGGGCTCGGTCGGAAGCGGCATGCAACCTCATCCATTGGTAGAAGGCGGCCTCTCTGAAGAGGGCGCGTTTCACACCGATGTCGTGCCGCGGGGCGATCCTGGCTCAAGGGCGCGCAGTCTCGCTTTTCCCGCCGCGCAGCTTGGTCTAACGGGAGTGAAGCTGCCGCGCTCCGCGGCATGGTTCCTGCCCCGGCGAAGACGCATGTTCGAGAAGATCCTGATCGCCAATCGCGGCGAGATCGCTTGCCGCGTGATCAAGACGGCGAGGCGCATGGGCATCCGGACGGTCGCGGTCTTCTCCGATGCCGACCGGAGCGCGCTTCACGTGCAGATGGCGGACGAGGCGGTGCATATCGGCCCGCCGGCGGCGGCCGAGTCCTATCTCATGATCGAGAAGATCGTCGAAGCCTGCAAGCTGACCGGCGCGCAGGCCGTGCATCCGGGCTACGGCTTCCTTTCGGAGCGCGAGGCGTTTCCGAAGGCGCTCGCGGCGGCCGGGATCACCTTCATCGGCCCCAATCCCCACGCGATCGCCGCCATGGGCGACAAGATCGAATCGAAGAAGGCGGCGGCGGCGGCCAAGGTCTCGACCGTGCCGGGCTTCCTGGGCGTGATCGAGAGCCCCGAGCAGGCCGTGACGATCGCCGAAGAGATCGGCTTCCCGGTCATGATCAAGGCGTCGGCCGGCGGCGGCGGCAAGGGCATGCGCATCGCCTATTCCGCCGCCGAGGTGGCAGACGGCTTCGCGCGGGCGAAGTCGGAAGCCGCCTCCTCCTTCGGCGACGACCGCGTCTTCGTCGAGAAATTCATTACCGATCCCCGCCATATCGAGATCCAGGTGATCGGCGACAAGCACGGCAACGTGGTCTATCTCGGCGAGCGCGAATGCTCGATCCAGCGCCGCAACCAGAAGGTCATCGAGGAAGCCCCCTCCCCGCTCCTCGACGACGCGACCCGCCGCAAGATGGGCGAGCAGGCCGTCGCCCTCGCCAAGGCGGTCGGCTACGACAGCGCCG
>NZ_DAOLAJ010000016.1:0-20409 GCF_035325185.1 Enterovirga sp.
GTGATCCGGCATGGTGGGCGATGAGGCCCTCGCGGCGCGCCGCCGCCGCTACGCGGCGCAGATCGCGGCCTGGGGCCGCGGCTTCGGCTTCGACGATCCTCGCGTCGAGGCGGCCTTCGCGGCCGTGCCGCGCGAAGCCTGCCTGACCCCGCCGCCCTGGCGCGTCTTCGCGCCGGGCGGCCTCTTCGAGGAGACGACATCCGATCCGGCGAAGCTCTATGAGGACGTGCTGGTCGTCCTCGACGGCGCGCGCGGCATCAATAACGGCCAGCCCTCGCTTCACGCCGCCTGGATGATGGCGATCTCTCCGCAAGCCGGCGAGACCGCCGTCCATATCGGCGCCGGCAGCGGATACTACACCGCGATCCTCGCCGAACTCGTGGAAGGAACGGGGAGGGTCGAGGCTTATGAGATCGAGCGGGATCTCGCGGAGCGGGCCCGCTGCAATCTCCGTCCCTGGCCGCAAGTGCAGGTACATGCCCGCAGCGCTTTGGACGGAATCCCGCCGGCGGATGTGGTCTATGCCTCGGCTGCGGCTGCGGCCCCGCCCGCCGCATGGCTCGAGGCTCTTGCGCCCGGCGGCCGGCTGATCTTTCCGTGGCAGCCCTCGGGGCGGCACGGCGTGACCTTGCGCGTGGAGCGGACCGGAAGCGGCTTTTCGGCGCGGGCCGCGTTCGGCGTCAGCTTCATCCCCTGCGCGGGGCTTCCGGCCGGGGCGGTCTCCCGGCTCCCCGCGGTGGATCTCGCGCGGACGCGGTCGATCTGGCTTCGTGCCGATCGCGAGCCCGACGATACGGCCCTCGCGGTCTATGACGACCTGTGGTGCTCCTCCGCGGAGGCGGCGTAGCCGCAGGCTCGCCTCCGCCGGCCGGCTCTTCCCGCTTCCGGGAAGGCGTTCCGGGCCGGGAGCTTGCATGCGGGGCGCTGCCCGGGAGCCTTGCTGTGGCGGCGGTGCCACAGCCGAAAAACATCCCGAGAGCGCCCCGGTCCGGGCCGAGCTTCGCCCCGTTCCCGCCATAAACCGAGATCAGTTCCAGGCACACGATAAGTTGTTGCCCTGCAAGAGTTTACGGCGCCTCTGACTGTTGCTCGAAGGTGGCTTTGAGCCCACCCCGAACCCGGTCCTCCGGCCCTCGTCGAACCAAGGCCCGGGCGTGGTCTCGCTCGGACGGCTCGCCGGCCGTGCGGCTTGAGGAGAATGGTGACGGGATGGATGCGCGTCGAATCGACAAGTCGAGGCTTCCCAGCCGGTACGTGACGGAGGGCGCGGCCCGCGCGCCGCACCGCTCCTATCTCTATGCGATGGGGCTGACGAAGGAGCAGATCCACCAGCCGCTGGTCGGGGTCGCGACCTGCTGGAACGAGGCCGCTCCCTGCAACATCTCGCTGATGCGCCAGGCCCAGGCGGTGAAGAAGGGCGTCGCCGCCGCCGCCGGGACCCCGCGCGAATTCTGCACCATCACCGTCACCGACGGCATCGCGATGGGCCATAACGGCATGCGCTCCTCGCTGCCCTCGCGGGAGGTCATCGCCGATTCCGTCGAGCTGACGATGCGCGGCCACGCCTACGACGCGCTCGTCGGCATGGCCGGCTGCGACAAGTCCCTGCCGGGCATGATGATGGCGATGGTGCGCCTCAATGTGCCCTCGATCTTCATCTATGGCGGATCGATCCTGCCGGGCTCCTTCCGCGGCAGGCCCGTCACGGTGCAGGACATGTTCGAGGCGGTCGGCAAGCATTCGGTCGGCGAGATGTCGGACGACGATCTCGACGAGCTGGAGCAGGTCGCCTGCCCCTCGGCCGGCGCCTGCGGCGCGCAGTTCACCGCCAACACGATGGCGACGGTCTCGGAGGCGATCGGCCTCGCGCTGCCCTATTCGGCCGGGGCGCCCGCTCCTTACGAGATCCGCGACAGGTTCTGCGCGGCGGCGGGCGAGATGGTGATGGACCTGCTCGCGAAGAATATCCGCCCCCGCGACATCGTCACGCGCCGCGCGCTGGAGAATGCGGCGACGGTGGTGGCGGCCTCGGGCGGTTCCACCAATGCGGCGCTGCACCTGCCGGCCATCGCGCACGAGGCGGGGATCAAGTTCGATCTCTTCGACGTCGCGGAGATCTTCCGGCGCACGCCCTATATCGCGGACCTGAAGCCCGGCGGGCGCTACGTCGCCAAGGACATGTTCGAGGCCGGCGGCATCCCGCTGCTGATGAAGGCGCTCCTCGACGGCGGCTTCATGCACGGGGACTGCCTGACGGTGACCGGCCGCACCATGGCGGAGAACCTCGCCAAGGTCGAATGGAACCCGGACCAGGACGTGGTCCGCCTCACGTCGAGCCCGATCACGCCCACGGGTGGCGTTGTCGGCCTCCGGGGCAATCTCGCGCCGGACGGTGCCATCGTGAAGGTGGCCGGCATGGCGGCCGACAGGCAGGTCTTCAGCGGCCCCGCCCGTGTCTTCGATTGCGAGGAGGATTGTTTCGAGGCCGTCACGAAGCGCACCTACAGGGAAGGCGAGGTCCTGGTGATCCGCTACGAGGGGCCGAAAGGCGGCCCCGGCATGCGCGAGATGCTCTCCACCACGGCCGCGCTCTACGGCCAGGGCATGGGGGACAAGGTCGCCCTCATCACCGACGGCCGCTTCTCGGGCGCGACGCGCGGCTTCTGCATCGGCCATGTCGGGCCGGAGGCGGCGGTGGGCGGACCCATCGGCCTCCTGCGCGACGGCGACGTGATCACGATGGATGCGATCAAGGGGACGCTCGACGTCGCGCTTTCGGACGAGGAGCTGGCGGCGCGGCGCGCGGCCTGGCAGCCGCGCCCGTCCTCCGCGACCTCCGGCTATCTCTGGAAATATGCGCAAGGCGTCGGCCCCGCGGTGAGCGGCGCCGTTACGCATCCCGGCGGGGCACACGAACTCAAGAGCTATGCGGATCTCTGACGGCATCGGCCTCGCGGCCAGCCTGCTTTTCGCCTTCTGCGCGGCCTCGTCCGCGCAGGCGGCGGATATCGCGGCGAGGGCCACTCCCCTCGGCGGCTCCATGCTGCCGCAGCAGCTCGTGCAGCCGCCGCAGACCACCTACGCCTCGGTGAAGGAGGCTCTGCGCGCCGGCATGCGCGACTACAATTCCGGCGACAAGGTCAGCGCCGTGCGCGCCTTCGACTATGCCGCCGGCCAGGGCGCGCCGCTCGCCCTGTGGAAGGCGGCCCGGATGTATGCCGATGGCGACGGCGTCGGGCGCAACGAGGTCAAGGCGTTCCAGTATTTCTCCCGGCTCGCGGATGATTGCGCGGACGAATCGCCCGATTCGCCGCGGGCGGGACTCGTGGCCAACGCCTTCACCTCGCTCGGGATCTATTATCTCGACGGCATCAAGGGCACGAGCATCAAGCCGAACCCGCCGCGGGCGGTGGAGATGTTCTCCTATGCCGCGTCCTATTTCGGGGATCCCAGCGCCCAGTTCAATCTGGCGCGGCTCTATCTCGACGGGCACGGGCTCGCGCGCGATCCGCGGCAGGCGGCCCGCTGGCTGAACCTTGCGGCGGAAAAGGGCCACAGCCGAGCCCAGGCGCTCCTCGGGCAATTGCTGGTCAACGGGGAGGGGGTGCCGATGCAGCGGGCACGCGGCCTGATGTGGCTCGACCTCGCGCTGCAATCGGCCGATGCGCGCTCGCAAGCCTGGGTGAAGTCGCTGCACGAAGAGGCGTTCGGCGGCGCCAGCGAAACCGACCGGCGCACCGCCTCCGCCCTGTCCGAGCAATATCAGGCCCGGAGGCGCTGAGGTCGCGGCGTGGATTCCCGGGACCGTCAGAACCTCGCGGTGGCGCTCGTCGTCCTGATCCTGATCGGCATCGGCTATTGGGTGATGACGAGCATCCGCCTGCAAGGCAAGATCGAGGAATGCCTCATGCAGCGGCGCCTGAACTGCGACCAGCTCGTCCGCTGACCTCGTTCCTCTCGGGCGTGCCGGCGACGGCCGGCACCTGGCCGGTCAGCCGATCGGTCCGCCGCCCCGTTTCGTGATCGCGACGACGGCGGGGCGCGGCGGCATTCCCTCCTGGAAATCGGGCCAGCGCGTCGTCGGATTTGCGAAGGTCGCGCTTTTGCGGTCCTCGGATTCGCCGGGATGCTGGATGGCGAGGAACAGCGTCTCGTCGTCGGGAGTGAAGAACGGCCCGCACATTTCCGCCCCCACGGGGGCGCGGAAGAAGTGGCGGGAGGTTCCCCGTCCGGCTCCCTCGGTCTCGACCGCCCAGAGGCCGTCGTTGCGCCCCGTGCGCCGCGCGTCGTTGCCGTCCGTCGCGATCCAGAGGCGGCCGCGGCTGTCGAAGACGCAGTTGTCGGGCATGCCGAACCAGCCGTTCCGGGTCGTCTGCGGCGAGAAGGTTGCCCCGATCTCGACGATGGCCGGATCGCCGCAGCGCAGCAGGATGTCCCAGCGGAAGGTCTCGGCGGCATGGTCGCCGCCGTCCGGGGTCATCTCGACGACGTGGCCGAAGGCGTTGTTCGGCCGCGGATTGGCGGCATCGACGTTGTCGGCCGAGCGCCGGCTGTTGTTGGTGAGCATGACGTAGACGCGCCCCGTCTTCGGGCTCGCCTCGATATCCTCGGGCCGGTCCATCTTCGTGGCGCCGAGGAGATCGGCGGCGCGCCGTGTCTCGATCAGCACGTCGGCCTGGGAGTGGAAGCCTCGGGCTTCCGTCAGCGGCCCCGTGCCGTGGACGAGCGGCAGCCAGCGGCCCGTGCCGTCCACATCGTAGCGCGCCACCGAGAGGATGCCCCGGTCCAGGATGTCGCGATTGGCGGCCGGATCGGCGAGGTCCACCTTGGCCTGGGTGACGAAGCGGTAGACGTATTCGAAGCGCTCGTCGTCGCCGAGATAGACCGTGTAGCGGCCATCCGCGGTCATGGCTCCGGCCGCCCCCTCGTGCTTCACGCGGCCGAGGGCGGTGCGCTTCTTCGGCACCGAGGCGGGGTCGAAGGGGTCGATCTCGACCACCCAGCCGAAGCGGTTGGCCTCGTTCGGCTCGCGCGGCACGACGAAGCGCTCGTGATGGCGATGCCAGCCGAAGATTGCCCGGCCGAGGCCGTAGCGGCGATGGGCGGCGGCTTCCGGGTGGTCGGGCGGCAGGCGGCCGTCGAAATAATAGGGGAAGTTCTCCTCGCCGCTGAGCCAGGTGCCCCAGGGAGTGATGCCGCCCGAGCAGTTGTTGATCATGCCCCGCACCCGGCGGCCCGTGCCGTCCTCGCCGGTGGCGAGGCGGGGGGAGCCGGCGGCGGGACCGGTCAGCTCCATCGGCGTCTCCGCTGTGATCCGGCGGGTGTAGCGGGACTCCGGCACGGGCTCCCAGCCCGCCGCGCCGCGGCGCATCTCGACGACCGAGCCGCCATGGGCGGCCATTTCGATGGCCGCGATCCGGCGCGTCGCCTCGGCGAGGTCGCCTGCGGAAGCTTGCTCCGGGAGTGCCGGGAACATCAGCTCCTCGTTCGTATATTCGTGATTGACGACGAGGAGCCCGTGCCGGCTCGATCCGCCGATGGGCAGATAGCCGACGAAATCGTTGTTGTAGCCGAAGCGCCGCGCCTGGTCCTCGGCGCTCTGGGCCAGTGGGTCGAAGGGCGTCATGCCGGGAAAAAGCGGATCGCCCCAGCGCAGCAGCACCTGCACGTCGTAGCCCGGGGAGACGGCATGGGAGGCGCTGACAGCCGCCTCGATCTCGCCGAAGGAGAAGACCGTCCCGGCGGCCGTTTCCCCGGCCAGGGCGGAGCGGGAAAGCGACGCTCCCACGGCTCCCGCGAGCGCGCCGAGAAGAAGGTCCCGGCGCCCGAAGCGGATCAGCATCACGTCGGCGAGCGAGGGATTCGCGCTCCGGTTCGATCCTTCGTCCTTGGGGGTGGCGGGATTCGGCATGGGACAGGTTCCAGGCGACGGATGCTTCCCTAGCCGGTCATGGCGACGATTCCGCGACGCTTGGCCTCTTTCTCAGAAAGCCAGCCGCGCCGAGACCGGCACATGGTCGGAGGGCTTTTCCCAGCCCCGCGTCTCCTTGTGGATTCTCGTCTCGACGAGGCGGTCCGCGGCCTGCGGGGAGAGCAGCAGGTGGTCGATGCGGATGCCCCGGTTCCGCTGCCACGCGCCCGCCTGATAATCCCAGAAGGTGTAGAGGCCGGCCCGGTCGTCGCAGGCTCTCACGGCCTCCGTCAGGCCCAGCGCGATCAGGCGGCGGAACGCACCGCGCGATTCGGGCTGGAAGAGCGCGTCGCCGAGCCAGTCGGCCGGATCGTAGACGTCGCGGGGCTCGGGAATGACGTTGTAATCGCCCGCAAGGACCAGCGGCTCCTCCAGCGCGAGCAGGTTTTCGGCATGAACCCGGAGCCTCTCCATCCAGGCGAGCTTGTAGCCGAATTTGGACGTCCCCAGGGGATTGCCATTCGGCAGGTAGATCGAGGCGACACGCGCCACGCCGCCGCCGGGGCGTGAGATCACGGCCTCGATGTAGCGCGAATGGTCGTCGCCGTTCGCCTCGGGGAGCCCCATTCGGACATCCGAGAGCGGGTGGCGGGAGAGGATGGCGACGCCGTTGAAAGCCTTCTGGCCGTGGACGGCGACGTTGTAGCCGAGATCCTCGATGGGGCCTGCGGGAAAGGCCTCGTCGGGGCATTTCAGCTCCTGGAGGCACAGGACGTCCGGCTTCGCCTCCTTCAGGAAGCGCAGGCAGTGGTCGAGGCGCTGCTTGATGGAATTGACGTTCCAGGTCGCGATCAGCATCGGCCCGCGGCTCCCTCCTCGCCCGCTCGGGCTGTCCTTGGAGGCTTCCGGGCGGAGAGGCAAGCGATGCGCGCGGGCCACGCTCGGCGCAGATCGGGCGCGCGGCGCCCCGGCCGCCTTGATCGGAGCGCCTGCGCGACGCAGGGTGGTTCTCGACGGAGCGCGGAACGACGGACCCGATGCTGGCTCGATTGACCATCGCAACCCTGCTGGCCGCAGGAACGGCAGGCTGCGCCGTGAGCCCGGCGACGGTCTCCCGGCCCTATCCGGTCTCCGGCAACCCGGTGAACCCGACGCCCGCGCCGGATTATCGCGTGGTTTGCAGCACGGGGCAGGGGCTCGACACCCTCATCTTCCCGGCTCGGATCGGCTATTGCGAGCAGGTGATCACGCCTCCCGCCGCCGAGGCGATTCGGGTTCGCGGCTGACCTTCTCGGCGAGGCGGTCCAGGAAGCCGCGCTGGCCCGCGAGAATCCGCGCCCGCGCCTCCGCGATCGGAAACCAGGCGAGGCGGTCGATTTCGGGATAAGCCTCCCGGTGCCCCGAGCGGGGCGGCCACTCGATCTCGACGGTGGCGCCGGCCAGCCGCGCTGGATCGAAATCCGCCTCGACGGCGAAAGCCGTGACGATCTTGCGCTTGGACTGGGCGAACTCGCCGAGCGCGACCATCCGCCCCTCGGGCGGAGCGGCCCCGGTCTCTTCCGCGAATTCGCGGCGGGCGGCGGAGAGCGCCGCCTCGTCCTGCCCGTATTCGCCTTTCGGGATCGACCAGGCGCCGGCATCCTTGGCCCTCCAGAAAGGCCCGCCTGGATGGGCGAGCAGAACCTCGATCTCGCCGTCACGGCGCCGGAAAAGGAGGAGGCCGGCGCTGTGCTTGGTCATGTCCCGCCCGCTCCGGGCAGAACGTGAAAAAGCCCGCTCGCGCGGGCTTTCACTCGGATCGGAAGGTCGTGCCGGCCGCGTGCGGGCACGGCATGGTCCAGGCTGTCGCCGTCCCATGCCGCTCCCGGGCGGGCGCTCCTCAATCGACGACGTCGATCGTGGCGACCTCGCGGCCCTTCATGCCCTGCGTGACGCCGATCTGCACCTTCTGCCCCTCGTGGAGATCGGGCAGGCGGGCGCGCTCGAGGGCGCTGCGGTGGACGAAGACGTCCCGGCCGCCGTCATCGGGAGCGATGAAGCCGAAGCCCTTGGCGGGGTTGTACCACTTCACGGTGCCGGTCAGGTCCTCGACCGGGCCGGTCGGAGCGGCGTTCTGGAAGGACGGACGCCGGGGAGCGCCGCCGCCGAAGCCGCCGCGGTCGCCGCCGCCGAAGCCACCGCGGTCGCCATATCCGCCGCGATCACCACCACCACCGCCGCCGCCGAAGCGCTCGCGCGGAGCACGGGGGGCGCGGGGCTGCGCGGAGGAGGTGTCGACGCTCAGCACCTCGGTCACCTGCGGGCCGCGCTGGCCGGGGGCCACGCGGACGGACAGCTTCGTGCCGGGATCCAACTCGCTATAGCCCGCCGCCTCGACGGCGCGGATATGCAGGAAGGCGTCGCCCGAGCCGTCCGACAATTCGGCAAAGCCGAAGCCCTTCTCGGGGTTGAACCACTTCACTGTGGCTTCCTGCTCGGGGCCGGAGGGCGCCGGCGCCGGCCGGCCGCCCATCGGGCGTGCCGGAGGAGGCGAATCATAGGGGCTGGGGCCCCGGTCCATTCCAAAATCGTCCCCGAAGCTCCTCTTGCCCGGACCCCGGAAATCTCGTCCTCTGCTCATCTCGTGACTCGTCTAAAAGGCCTGCTCGGCGCAATGGTTTGGGTTTCGACCGGACACGCCCGCGATCATGCGGGGCCCTAGATAAGAGGGAATGCGGCTCCGGGTGAGGCTGCGCCTGATCAGTTCGGTACAGAGCATTAAAAACGGCCGGGACACGACACGGATCGAGAGCGACGTCGCATCATCGCGTTACAGAGGCAACACGTCAACCCTTAACGAGCGGTTTTCACGCGATCGGCTGCGGATTCTTCAACCGGAGGGCAAGGGGAGGGGAACCGGGAGGGGAACCGGTTCGGCTCCGGGATCGGTCGGCGAGCCAGCGTAGCCGCGCGCATTCGAGGCCCCAGACGATGCCTAGCATGATGTAGATGTGGCGCCAGTGCTCGACGTCGATCTGGAAGGCCTGCATGAAGAACATCAGCGTCGGCGGCACGGCCGCCTGCGCCAGCGGGCGATAGGGAGATTCGGCGAGGCACAGCCGCAACCCGACGAATGTGGTGAGGATCACGAGGCCCAGGAACGAGAAGCCCCCGAGCCACCCGCCATTGGCGAAGCCGCCGATATAGGAATTGTGCGGGTCGAGGCCGAAGCGGAGGCGGAAGCGCAGCGGCCCGAAGCCGTTCGGATTCTCCATCAGCATCGGGATGGAGCGCTTCTGGTTCCCGAAGCGCCCGGTTTCGCCTTCGTCGTAATCCTTGCTCAGCGTGAAGCGGTCCGTGAGCGTGCCGGCGATATCCGAATCGAGCGTGAGGACCGAGAGGCCGCCGGCGATCACGAAGACCCCCGCGCCGGCGAGGATCGCGATGCGGCGCCGCACCCGCCGGGAACTCGAGCGATAGGTCAGGGCGATCGACAGGATCGAGCCGACGACGGTCGCGCCCCAGGCTCCCCGCGAGAAGGCGAGGAACAGGGCCGTCAGGATCAGGAGCAGGATCGCCCCCGAGAGCAGCGGACGGCGCGTCTCCCCGGCGAGCAGGCGCCGGAGCAGGGCGATGGCCCCCACCGTCAGGAACGAGCCCAGGAGGTTCGGATCCTCGAACACGCCTGCCGCGCGTCCGTCCATCGTGAAGAAGATGTCACCGGGGGCGAAATAGGAATATATACCGCAGATCGCGGCGAAGACGCAGCTCGCGATATAGGCGTCGAGCGCCAGCGTCACGCGCTTGCCGGTCTCCTCGGAGAAGAACATCACGAAGAAGATGCCGGTCACCAGGAGATAGATGGACTGGAGCGTCCAGATGGTCGGATCCGGCTCGAAGAAATAGGGAACCAGCGCCAGGGTCAGGGCAAGGTGGTAGGCGAGGAGCAGGGCGAGGAAGGGAATGGCGCCCCGATGCAGCCGCAGGCCCAGAACCGACCACAGGAGAAGCGTCGGAATCGCCGTGAAGTCGTAGGGCGAGGGACGCAGGAAGGTGAAGCAGGTGAAGAAGATGAAGAGCGCGAAGAGGACATAGCCGATGCGCTTGCCCACGAGGCGGCCGGGCAGTGCGCCGAAGCCGCCGGCCTGGTGCGGGACGGCCCGCCCGGGCGGGGAAAGCGAGGCGGAGGTGGCGCTCATGCCCGCTCAATAGGCGTTTTCGTGCTTCAGCAGCGCGAAGGGCGTGGCCAGGAGGATGTAGATGTCCAGGAAGACCGACCAGTTCTCGATATAGTAGAGGTCGTGCTCGACGCGGCGCTGGAGCTTCTCCTCGGTATCGGTCTCGCCCCGCCAGCCGTTGATCTGCGCCCAGCCGGTGATGCCGGGCTTGACACGGTGGCGCGCGAAATAGCTGTCGACGACCTGGTCGTAGAGGCGGTTCTGCGCCTTGGCCTGGACGGCGTGGGGGCGAGGGCCGACGAGCGACAGGTTGCCCTTGAAGACGACGTTGATGAGCTGCGGCAGCTCGTCGATCGAGCTTTTGCGCAGGAAGCGGCCGACGCGCGTGACGCGCGGATCGTTCCGGGTGACGAGCTTCGAGGCGGTCGCATCGCTCTGGTCGACATGCATCGAGCGGAACTTCAGCACCTCGACGAGTTCGTTGTTGAAGCCGTAGCGGCGCTGGCGGAAGAGGATCGGACCCCGGCTGTCGAGCTTCACCGCGATCGCCGCCAGGAGCAGGATAGGAAGGGCCAGGAGCAGGAGGGCGGAGCCGACGGCCTTGTCGAAAAGCCACTTCACGACATGGTCCCAATCCGCGATCGGCCGGTCGAAGACGTCGAGGACCGGGATCGAGCCGATATAGGAATAGCTGCGCGGGCGGAGCTTCAGCTTCGAGGCATGGGCGGAGAGGCGGATGTCGATCGGCAGCACCCAGAGCTTGCCGAGCATCTGCAGCAGCCGCTCCTCGGCCGAGATCGGGACGGTGAAGATGACGAGGTCGATCGGATTGCGGCGCGCATGCTCGACGAGGTCGGCGACCTTGCCGCGCTTCACGTGGCCGGCCACGATGCCGGGGGAGCGGTCGTCGCCCCGGTCGTCGTAGATTCCGACGATGCGGATGCCGCTTTCCGGCTGGGCCTGGAGAAGGCGGATGATCTCGTTGGCGGGCTCGCCGCCTCCGATGATCGCCGTGCGGCGGTCGAAGCGGCCGGCACGCGTCGCGGCCTCGACATAACGGCTGACGGCGAAGCGCTCGATCAGGAGCGCCGCGAGGCCGCCGACGAACCAGCTGCCGAGCCAGACCCGCGAGAAGTTTCCTCCCGTCTTCAGGAAGAAGGCGAGGGCGGTCGCGGCGAGGAAGACGAGCGTCCAGGTCAGGGTGATCTTGGCGCCGGTTCGGAAGAAGGAGCGCAGCGCTCCGATCGTGTAGCAGCCCGACGCCTGAAACCCGATCAGGGCGCTCATCGAAAGGACGACGATGACGAAAGGATAGATCCAGTCGAAGGGCAGGACCGGCGAGAGATAGACGACATGCACAACGGCGCCGGTCCCGATCATCACGGCGGCGTCGATGGCCCGGACGATTCCCGTCACCACGACTGTCGAAAGGCGGGCCTGCGCCGGGGAGAGAAGATGCTCGATCCGGGGGGAGGGGTCGGCGCCTGGCGCGGCATCCAGGCCCGAGACGGAGCCCAGCATGTGGCGAAAACCGATTCCGCTCATGGTCCATCCCTATGCGCGGGGGGAGGCCGTCGCTCGACGGCCGCCGGGGCGACAGGCATGGCAATAACGAGGGCGGGCTTACGGAAGGCTCAACGCAGGCAGCGAAACATCCGGGCTTAGTTAATGCCCCGTGCGGCCAGGGCCTCGCGATAGCCTGCGATCCCGAGGTCGATCATGGCTTCCATGTCGAAGCCCGCGCGGACCGCCCGGCTGAGCGCCTCGGCTTCGCCGGCGCGGATGCCTTCGGGCTCCGCCACCTTGGCCAGGATGGCCGCCGCGAGGGCCTCGACGTCGGAGGGCGGGACGAGTTGCCCGCTCCATTCGCCGAAGATCTCGGGGATGCCGCCGACATTGGTGGAGACGAGGGGCTGCGCCGCCGCGGCCGCCTCGAGAATGACGTAAGGCAGGGATTCGGCCTTGGAGGGGATCACCATGATGCGGCCGCGCGCAAGGGCCGGGCGGATCGGCTGCGGCGGCTCGAAGGTGGTGCTGTCCCAGATCCCCGCCTCCCGGGCCCGCTTGTGGAGGACCTCCTCGCTCGGCCCCGAGCCCACGGCGAGAAGCGTCAGGCGCAGCCCGTGCTTTCGGCGGATCACGGAGAGCGCGTCGATCAGCGTGTCGACCCCCTTGGCCTCGCGCAGCTCCCCCAGATAGATGAGGTCGAAGGGGTCCGCCGCGCGCTCCAGCGGCTCGAACTCGCTCTCCGAGATGCCGTTGCGGATGACGCGCACGAGCCGTTTCGTGCCTCCGACATAGGCGTCGAAGCGACTCCTGATATACTGGCTCTCGAACAGGAAGACGTCCGTGCGCGCGGCGAGCAGGGACTCGACCTTCATATAGACCCGGTGCATCGGGGAGCCGGGATTGTAGTTGAAGCTGCCGCCGTGGGGCGTATAGGCGCGGACGGTCTTCCGGTCCTGGCCCGGCACCGTGACCAGCCGCCCGTGGAGCCCGCCCTTGGAGCCGTGGGCGTGGATCACGTCGGGCTTCGCGCTCCGGTAGACCCGGGTCAGGGAGGCCAGCGCCGTGATGTCGGTCCCGTGCGGCAGCCGCCGCATCGGAACGCGGTGAAGCCCCAGCCGGAGCCCCGGCGCGAGTTCGGCCAGGACCTCGTCGGCCCGTGGGCCGCCCGTCGTCGAATCGCAGAAGATGCCGACCTCGTGGCCGCGCGCGATCTGCCCGCGCGTGACGTCGAGCACGTGCCGGAACAGCCCGCCCAGGGGAGCGCGGAAGACGTGCAGAATGCGCAAGGGGCGTTGCGCCCCGCCCGGAGCCGGCATGGTCAGAACCAGCGCTCCTTGATCACGATCGTGTCCCCCGGCCGGATCGGATAGGTGATGGGAACGTCGCCGACGACGATGCCGCGCGGGGTGCGCCGCGTCAGCTCCGCGAAGTCGCGCGCCGCCCGCGGCGTGAAGCCGCCGGCGATGGCGACGGCGGTCTGCACGGTCGCGCCGTTGACGAAGGGGAACTGGCCGGAATTCGTCACCTCCCCGAGGATGAAGAAGGGACGATAGGTATCGACCTCGACCGTCACCTTCGGCTCGCGGACGAAGCCGGCCCGCAGCTTCGCCTCGATCGCGCCGGCGGCGCCGGCCGTCGTGAGGCCGCCGACCGGGACCGGGCCTATGAGAGGCATCGCGATGCGGCCGGATCCGTCGATCTGGTAGATGTTGGACAGCGAATCCTGCCCGAAGACGATGATCCGAAGCTTGTCGCCCGCAGCCAGGACATAGGGCTCGGACAGGCGCAGGTCCGGTGCCACCGAGTAGCGGCGCGCGCAGGCCCCCAGGGGCAGCGCGGCGACGAGAAGGCCAAGAGCCCGGCGCCTGTTCATCAAGGTGATCCGAGAGAGAGACGGGTGAATTCGCTCCCTGGATTAGCCGGGCCGTGGTTAACGAACAGTTTTTGTTAACCACGCCCCCGATCGCCCCGCCGCCGGAAGGAACTAGCCGGGGTGCGGAATGCATTAAAGGATCCTTGATCCTGCGTGACCGTGGATTTCGGCGAGACGATGCGAGCTTAACCGTGCCTCAACCTTAATGGTGTGTTGTCGCGTGATCGCATCTCGCGTCGCGTCTTGCGGGGAGAGTCATGTCCCAGTCCTATGCTGCGTCCGCGTCGGGCTACGAGCAGACCTATTCCGAGGCATCGGTCGCCGATATCGGCCGGACGCTGCGCCGGAAATGGCGCTGGGTGGTCGTTCCGACCTTCCTGGCCCTCGTCGCCTCGACGCTCTTCGTTCTCCTCGTGACTCCCCGCTATACGGGCGAGGCGAAGATCCTGCTCCAGGCGGGGGATGCCTCCTTCACCCGTCCCGGATCGAACGACCGCAACGTCGAGCAGCAGCCCCAGATCGACGAGCAGGCCGTCGCCAGCCAGGTGCAGGTGATCCTCTCGCGCGATCTCGCCAAGGAAGCGATCCGGCGCCTCGGGCTCGTCGGCAATGCGGAATTCGATCCCGATGCGCAGGGCACCAGCCTGCTGCGGACGATCAAGGGCATGCTCGGCCTCGGCCGCAGGGCAGATCTCTCTCCCGAGGAGCGGGTCCTCGAGAAGTTCTACGACAACCTTCTCGTCTACCCGGTGGGCAAGTCGCGCATCGTGGCGATCGAGTTCCGCTCGCGGGACCCCGAGCTTGCCGCGCGGGCGGCCAACACCATCGCCGAGCTTTACCTGGGCCTTCAGGAGGACACCAAGAAGGACCAGGCCCGCTCCGCCAGCACCTGGCTCGGGTCGAATATCGACGTGCTGCGCAAGCGCGTCGCGGAGGCGGAGGCCAAGGTCGAGGCGTTCCGCGCCAGGACCGGCCTCATCACCGGCGCCGGCACCGCGACCCTCGCGGCCCAGCAGCTGAGCGACCTGTCCTCCCAGCTCGCCCAGGCCCGCGCCGCTCGCAGCGATTCCCAGGCCAAGGCGAAGCTGATCCGCGACACCCTGCGGGAGGGGCGGGCCTTCGACATTCCCGACGTCGCCAATAACGAGCTGATCCGCCGGCTGCTCGAGCAGCGCGTCAACCTCAAGGCCCAGCTCGCGCTGGAGCAGCGCACGCTCCTGCCCCAGCATCCGCGCATCAAGGAGCTGAACGCGCAGCTCGCCGACCTGGAGCAGCAGATCCGCGCCGCGGCCGAGCGGACGGTGCGCACGCTGGAGAACGACGCCAAGATCGCCGGCGCCCGCGTCGAGGCGCTCGAAGCCGCCGTCGAGCAGCAGAAGAAGGTGGTGGCCGAGGCCAATGGCAGCGAGGTGCAGCTGCGGGCGATGGAGCGGGAGGCCCGGATCCAGCGCGAGCAGCTCGAGACCTATCTCAGCCGCTATCGCGACGCCGCCGCCCGGGACACCGATTACGGCGTGCCGCCGGATGCGCGGGTGGTCTCGCGGGCGGTGGTGCCGCAGATCCCCTCCTTCCCGAAGAAGGTTCCGATCGTGAGCCTCGCAACCCTGGCGACGCTGCTCCTGTCGGTGGGGGCGATCGTCTCCGGCCAGCTTCTCTCGTCCCGCGGCGGCTCGGAAGACGCTTCCGGGGAGGCGATGGGACTGGCCTACCAGCCCCGTGCGTCGCGTCCTGCCGGCCGGCGGGCGGAAGACGCCCGGGAAGTCGTCGATTTCGACGTCGCCCCCCCCGCGGCTGGGCATGCCCCGCTCCTCGACATCCGGCCGGCCGGCGCGTCCGCCCCGGCTGCCTCCTCCGATCCACGCTTCGACTTCTCCTCTCTCGTCGATCGCATCTCCCGCACGCCGATCGCCGGGCGGGGGCGGCGGCTGCTCGTCCTCGGCCTCGCCGACCGGGAGGACGTCCTGCGCGTGTCGCGCGGCCTCGGCCTCATCCTGGCGCGCGGCACGCGCACCATTCTCCTCGACGTCGATGCCGACGAGG
Source organism: Enterovirga sp. (assembly GCF_035325185.1). Taxonomy (GTDB): domain Bacteria; phylum Pseudomonadota; class Alphaproteobacteria; order Rhizobiales; family Beijerinckiaceae; genus Enterovirga. The sequence continues at coordinate 15,491 of NZ_DAOLAJ010000016.1, forward strand.
ACACTCCGGTCGACGCGGTGCCGGGTCTGACCGATCTCGTGGCGGGCGAGGCGTCCTTCGCCGACGTCATCTCGCGCGATCCGTCCTCGCGCCTGTATCGCATCGCCCCCGGCACGCTGATGAACGACGCCCTGACCGCAGCCCCGGAGAATGTCGATATCGCGCTCCAGGCCCTGGACAGCACCTATGGCTGGGTCGTCTGCACGCTGGTCGGCGAGGAGGCCGCCGAACTGATGCGGCTGCTCGCCCCCCGCGTCGACACGGTCGTCCTCGCCTCGGATCTCGATCCCTCCAGCACCCGGCTCGTCAGCGCCTACGAGGCCCTCCGGTCGGCGGGAGGCAAGGAGGTGATCGTCGCCTCGGGCCATTCCGATCCCCTGGCCGAGGCGGCCTGAGGGATGGCCGTGGCGTTCCGGGCGGGGCGCGCCGGTGCGGAGGCAGTCCCGTCAGCTGCGCAAGCCGGCCCTCAGCTTGCGCAGCTTCGTGACGACGGCCATGGCGCGCGGATCGCCCTTGATGCGGCGCTTGGCGTCCAGGAGGGCGTTCGCCACCAGGGCGGCGGAGCGCCCGGGCAGGGTCAGCGGAATCATGACGTCGACGAGAGCCTCGGCCTCGTCGCAGATGCTGCGCTTGTAGCGGGCATCCCCTGCGCCGAGATCGAAGACCTCGAATCCCCGCCGGCACAGATCGCCGATCACCTCGCAGATCAGCAGCTCGCCCGGGCTGAACTTCTCGAACTCGCCCGCCTGGAACGACACGACCATGCCGCTGAAGCGCCGCCCGTCCACGGCGCCGCCGAGAACGGCAATCACCTCGTCTCCGACCAGGAGTCCGTGGAATTCGAGAGCCGGCCAGCCCTCGCCCAGATGTTCCGTCGCGGCCTCGCGCAGAAAGGCGCGGGCGCCGGGATCGGCATAGGGATCGGGGATACCGCGCTCCCCGAGTCGGTGCGCCTTCTGCCTGTGGAAGGCAGCGAGCAGCAGCTCGGCCTCCTCCGGCGTCTGCGCTCGCAGGACCCTCACCGGGCCGGCTTTCGCGAGGCCGCGGGCCTTCTTGCGGATCTTCTTGCGCGCCTCCGCGCTCATGCTCCGGGCGAGGGTGGCCTCGCCGTCGCTCTCGAGCCGCAGCGCCCAGGCCCGGCTCGCGCAGGGCTGTCCGCCGGCGGCGAAGGGATTACGCCAGCCGTTCCAGGTCACCGGGACACGGTGCATGAGGAGCAGGTCGGCCCGGACGGCACGGCCGGTCTCGGCGAGAAGAGCGCGCGCCGCTTCGGCCGTGAGGCCCGCGGCGAAATCCGGCCTCAGCAGGGGCAGGTTGTAGTTCGCATGCGTCCCGCCGACCGAGGTCGCGATCGTGAACCCGCCCCGCCGCTTCGTCTGGAAGGGAAGCAGGAACAGGGGATCTCCACCCACCCCGCGCAGGACGGCGACCCGAAGGTCCGAGGCTTCGCGGGAGAGGTTGTGCCGGCAGGCGGCGATCCAGTCGTAGCGCCCGTAGGGCGTCATGACCGCCTGGCTCTCGAAGGCGCGCCAGAGAGGCGCGGCCTCGTCGAAGCCGCCGACGATCTCGACCGTGGAGCCGGCGAGTCCGGCCTTGTTTCGGGGGATCATGCTGAGTCAGGGCGCTTCCGTCACCGTCGTGATCATGGGGAGCCTGTCGAGGACCGATCAGGCAGGGGTAATGGAGCTTTGTTAAATGCTCGCTAAGCTGATTCTCCCGAGCATTCTCGGGTGAGTTGCGCCCGGCTCACGTGAAGAACCAGAGATCCGTGTCGGCGAGAATGCAATCAGCCACAAGCAACCAGTCGATTTCGTCCAGGACGGAACGGCTCTGATGTCTTTCTCCAAACATGGCGTCATTGCGGCCGGGTTCCGGGCCATCGCCGCGAGCCGGGCGGAAAGCTGGCTGGCGCCCCTCGCGCGTGGCATCGGGGCGATCCTGATGTTCCATCATGTACGGCCCGCGCGCGCCGATCCGTTCCAGCCGAACCGCCTTCTCGAGATCACGCCGGAGCACCTGGATCTGACCCTCCGCCTCGCCCGCGAACTGGGCTGGGAGATCGTCCCGCTCGACGAGGTGCCGGAACGGCTGGCGCGCAGGAAGGGGCGTTTCCTGGCCCTGACCTTCGATGACGGCTATCGCGACAACCGCGATCACGCCCTGCCCGTCCTGCGCCGGCATGGGGTGCCGTGGACGATGTTCGTGACAACGGATTACGCTTCGGGCCGGGGCAGCCTGTGGTGGCTGGAGCTGGAGGAGGCGATCCGCGCCTCGGGGCGCGTCTCGCTGCAGGGGCGCGATTACGCGGCCGGGACGCCGGCCGAGAAGGAGGCGGCCTTCCGTGCTCTCTATGCCAGGCTGCGGGCGGGGCCCGAGCCGGAGCTTCGGGCCGCGACGGCTTCTCTCTGCGACCGGGCCGGATTCGATCGCGCGGGATTGGCGGGGCGCCTTTGCCTGTCCTGGGACGAATTGCGCACCCTGTCCGCCGCGGACCCGGCCCTGACGATCGGCGCCCATACCCTCAGCCATCCGATGCTGGCCAAAGGAGACGAGGCCGCAGCGTGCCGCGAGATCGCGGCCTCGCGCACCGAGATCGCGGAGCGGCTCGGCCGCCCCGTGCGCCATCTCGCCTATCCGGTCGGCGACCCGGCCTCGGCGGGGCCGCGCGAATTCGCGCTGGCGCGGGAGGCCGGCTACGCCACTGCCGTCACCACGCGGCCGGGCCATCTCTTCCCGGAGCACGCGGCGCATCTCGCCGCCCTGCCGCGCGTGTCGGTGAACGGCCTCTTCCAGACCGAGGCCGCGATGCGCGCGCTCCTGTCGGGCGTGCCGTTCCTCCTGTGGAACCGGGGGCGGCGCCTGAACGTGGCGTGAGCCGGCCTGCCTGCGGCGCAGCCCGGCCATTCGTTGAACTTCAGGGCTTTTTCGTGTGAGAGAACCGGCAGCTTAGAACCACGCCAAGCCGGATCGCAGCCATGCCCGCCTATCGCTCCCGCACGACCACCCATGGCCGCAACATGGCCGGGGCTCGCGGCCTCTGGCGCGCGACCGGCATGAAGGACGGCGATTTCGGCAAGCCCATCATCGCCGTCGTCAATTCCTTCACGCAATTCGTGCCGGGCCACGTCCACCTGAAGGATCTCGGCCAGCTCGTCGCGCGCGAGATCGAGCAGGCCGGCGGCGTCGCCAAGGAGTTCAACACCATCGCGGTCGATGACGGCATCGCGATGGGCCATGACGGCATGCTTTATTCGCTCCCCTCGCGCGAGCTGATCGCCGACAGCGTCGAATACATGGTCAACGCGCATTGCGCCGACGCCATGGTCTGCATCTCGAATTGCGACAAGATCACACCCGGCATGCTGATGGCGGCGCTCCGCCTCAACATCCCCTGCGTCTTCGTCTCCGGCGGGCCGATGGAGGCCGGCAAGGTGCTGATGCATGGCGTGACGAAGAAATACGATCTCGTCGACGCCATGGTCGCCGCCGCCGACGAGAAGGTTTCCGACGAGGACGTGAAGGTGATCGAGCGCTCGGCCTGCCCGACCTGCGGCTCGTGCTCGGGCATGTTCACGGCCAATTCGATGAACTGCCTGACCGAGGCGCTCGGCCTGTCGCTGCCGGGCAACGGCTCGGTGCTCGCCACCCATGCCGATCGCCGCCGCCTCTTCGTCGAGGCCGGGCACCTGATCGTCGACCTCGCCCAGCGCTATTACGACCAGGACGATGCGAGCGTCCTGCCGCGGAACATCGCGAGCTTCGCCGCCTTCGAGAACGCCATGACGCTCGACATCGCCATGGGCGGCTCGACCAATACCGTGCTGCATCTCCTCGCGGCGGCGAACGAGGGCGAGGTGCCCTTCACCATGGCCGATATCGACCGGCTCTCGCGCCGCGTGCCGGTGCTGTGCAAGGTCGCCCCGGCGGTGGCCAACGTCCATATGGAGGATGTCCACCGGGCCGGCGGCATCATGGGTATCCTCGGCGAGCTGGACCGGGCGGGACTGATTGACAAGAGCGCCGGCAATGTCGGCTCCGGCACGCTCGGGGAGGCGCTGGCGCGCTGGGACGTGCGCCGCAGCGAGAGCACGACCGTGCGCGACTTCTACCGGGCGGCCCCCGGCGGGGTTCCGACCCAGGTCGCCTTCAGCCAGTCCTCGCGCTTCGACGAGCTGGATCTCGACCGCGAGACGGGCGTCATCCGCGACCTCGACCACGCCTATTCCAGGGACGGGGGCCTCGCGGTGCTCTACGGCAACCTTGCCCTCGACGGCTGCATCGTGAAGACGGCCGGCGTCGATGCCTCGATCCTGACCTTTTCGGGTCCCGCCCATGTCTTCGAGAGCCAGGACGCGGCGGTGGAGGGAATCCTCGGCGGCAGGGTGAAGGCGGGCGAGATCGTCCTTATCCGCTACGAGGGTCCGCGTGGGGGCCCGGGCATGCAGGAAATGCTCTATCCGACGAGCTACCTGAAATCGAAGGGCCTCGGCAAAGCCTGCGCGCTCGTCACGGACGGGCGCTTCTCCGGCGGTTCCTCCGGCCTGTCGATCGGCCATGTCTCGCCCGAGGCGGCCGAGGGCGGCCTGATCGGCCTCGTGCGCCAGGGCGACCGGATCGAGATCGACATCCCGAACCGCCGCATTCACCTTGCGGTCTCGGACGAGGAGCTGGCGCGCCGCCGCGTCGAGCAGGATGCCGCCGGCTGGAAGCCCGCGGCCGAACGCAAGCGTCAGGTCTCCCGGGCGCTTAAGGCCTATGCGAAATTCGCCACCAGTGCGGCGAAGGGAGCGGTGCGCAGCCTGGATTGAGGAGCCTGCGCTCTTCCCTTCTCCCTGCATGCGGCAGGGCTATCGCATATGGCGGTTTCCGCCGCACCAACCCTCCCCCCGCTTGCGGCGGGGAGGGCGGACTCGGCCGAA
>NZ_DAOLAJ010000016.1:20419-41523 GCF_035325185.1 Enterovirga sp.
GGTGGGGGGGTTGCCCCCCGCGCCCCCCGCCCCCCGCGGGGGGGGGGGGGGGGGGGGCCGGGGGGGGGGGGGGGGGGGGGGGGGGGCGCCGCCGCCTGTCGTGAGGCTTGGGAGTTCGCGTCGACGCCCCCCGGTCGGACGCTTCGCGGGGGAGGGTTTCCCCTGCGAGTTGCAGGGATGACGGGAAGCGCTACGCTTTCGGCCCTTCCATCCACTTGATCAGCGGCAGGAGAGGCAGGATCCAGACGGTGCCGAGCGCGAGATAGGCGAGGGTCTGGACGAGTCTCGGCGCGCCCTGGATGCGGCTCTCGGCGAGGGCCATCGCCACCAGCGCGTAGACGATCACGAAGGCGAGGATGATCACGGTGCCGAGGAAGGTGCGCAGGCGGCGCGGCATGGCGGGTCCGGGGGTGCGGCGCCGGCTCGCGTTGCCGGCGATGTCGCCGCTTTCTATGGCTCCCGGAGCGAGGCCTGCAAGGGCCGGGGCGGCGGATGAAGGAGCAAGCGTGAGCGAGGCGGCCGGCACCTTTGCGGATTCGCCCCCGGCGGCGGCCCGGCGGGAGGGATCGGGGCGGGCGGTGCGCCTGTGGCTTTGGGGGCTGGCGCTGCTCGTCATGGCGATGGTGGCGGTGGGCGGCGCGACGCGGCTCACCGGCTCCGGCCTGTCGATCACCGAGTGGAAGCCGGTCACGGGCGCCGTTCCCCCGCTCTCCGAGGCGGCCTGGACGGCGGAATTCGAGAAATACCGCGCCTCCTCGCAATACCGGAACCTCAACCAGGGGATGGGACTCGCGGAATTCAAGACGATCTATTGGTGGGAATGGAGCCATCGCCAGCTCGGGCGCTTTCTCGGCCTCTATTTCTTCCTTCCTCTCGGCTGGTTCCGCTGGCGCGGCATGGTCTCGACGCCGCTCGCCCTCGGCCTCGTCGGGATCGGGGCGCTCGGGGGGCTCCAGGCGGGAATCGGCTGGATCATGGTCGCCTCGGGACTCGAGCCCGGCATGACGGCCGTCGCCCCGCTCAAGCTGATGCTCCACCTCGTCGTCGCGAGCACGATCCTCGCGCTGATCGTCTGGGTCGCGGCGGGTCTTGAGCCGCCACGGCGGCAGGACGGCACGGGGGGGATCGCGCGCGCCGCCAAGGCGCTGGTCGCGCTCGTCCTGCTCCAGGTCGCGCTCGGAGCCCTCGTGGCCGGCTCGCATGCCGGCTTCACCTACAACACCTGGCCGCTGATGGACGGGCGTCTGTTCCCGGAGACGAGCGCCCTGCTGGCGGTCAAGCCCTGGATCGAGAACTTCGTCGACAACCCGCTGACGGTGCAGTTCAATCACAGGCTCGTCGCCTATGCGATCGTCCTCGCGGCCCTCTGGCACGCCGTCGCGGCGCGGGGAGGGGAGGCGGCGGGCCGCGCGGGACTCCTCGCCGGTGTCGCGCTGGCCCAGGCGGCCCTCGGCATCACGACGCTGCTTCTCGTCGTTCCGCTCTGGGCGGGGCTCTCCCACCAACTCCTGGCGATGCTGCTTCTCGCCGTCGCCGTCCACCACGCCCGGCGCAGCGCCCTCGGGGCGATCGGCTGAAGCGCGCGCCCTTTGCCATCCCCGGCCGGAGCGAAGCGGAGGGGAAGGGGATCCAGAGCCGCCCGCGAGCCCCCTGGATCCCTTCCCGGCCCTTCGGGCCGCCGGGAATGACAGGGGGTGCTTCAGCCCGTCCGCACGGCCTCCGCTCCCCCGCCCGAACCGACCTTCGCCGCGGCAAGGCGATGGGCGGCGTTCACCAGCGCGACATGGGAGAAAGCCTGGGGAAAATTGCCGAGCTGGCGTCCCGCGAGCGGATCGTATTCCTCCGCGAGGAGGCCGATATCATTCCGCATGGCGAGAAGCCGCTCGAACAGGGACTCGGCATCCCCGAGCCTCCCGATCTGGACCAGCGCCTCGACCAGCCAGAAGCTGCAGGCGAGGAAGGTGCCTTCGCCCGCCGGCAGGCCATCGTCGACCTGCGTCGTGCTGTAGCGGTGGACGAGGCCGTCGACGACCAGCCCCTGCTCGATCGCCTCGACCGTGCGCCGAATGCGCGGATCGCCCTCCGGCAGGAAGCCGAGGCTCGGCAGGAGCAGGAGGCTCGCATCGAGGGCGAGGTCGCCGTAGCTCTGGGTGAAGGCGCCGGCCTCCTCGCTCCAGCCCCGCGCCAGGATGTCCGCGGCGACCTCCCCTCGCGTCGCCCGCCATTCGTCGAGGGGGCAGGTATCCAGCCCGAAGGTCTCGGCCGATTTGATGCAGCGGTCGAAAGCGAGCCAGACCATCAGCTTCGAAAAGGTGAAGTGGCGCGCCGGTCCCCGCACCTCCCAGATCCCGTAATCGGGTTCCCGCCAGATGACGCGCAGGCGGCGCAGCATCGCGACCTGGATCGCCCAGGCTTCGGGGCTCTCGGGCAGGCCGCCCATGCGCGCCTGGTGGAGCAGGCTCATCATCTCGCCATAGACGTCGAGCTGCGTCTGGGCGGCGGCCGCGTTGCCGATGCGGACCGGCCGGGAGCCGGCGAAGCCCGCGAGCCATGGCACTTCCCATTCGAGGAGTTGGCGCTCCCCCGAGATGCCGTACATGATCTGCATCTGGTCGGGCGAGCCGGCCATGGCGCGCACGAGCCAGTCGCGCCACGCCGCGGCCTCGTCGTAATAGCCCGCATTCATGAGCGCGAAGAGCGTGAGCGCGCTGTCGCGCAACCAGCAATAGCGGTAGTCCCAGTTGCGGACGCCGCCGGGCCATTCGGGCAGGGAGGTCGTGGGCGCCGCGACGATGCCGCCGGTCGGCGCGTAGGTGAGCGCCTTGAGCGTGATCAGCGAGCGCCGCGCGGCCCGGTGCCAATGGGCCGGCAGGGTGACGTTTCCGTCGAGCGCCGCCGGTTCGTAGCGCGCCGACCAGTCGCGCCAGAAGGCTTCCGTGTCGGCCAGGGCCGCCGCCGTGTCGGTCGAGAGCGGGACGGGTTCGTGCGAGCGGCCATAGGTCAGGGCGAAGGGGACGGTCTCCCCCGCCGCGACCTCGAAGGCGGCGACCGTGCGCATGTTCTCGCCCCGGAATGGAACCGGGGTGCGGAAGACGACCATGTCCGGCCCGCCGATGGCGCGCAAGGTCCCGTCCGAGAGCCGCGACACCCAGGGCACGGTGCGGCCGTAATCGAAGCGGATGACCAGCTCCATCTCCATCGTGACGCGGCCGCTTTCGCCGATCGCGAGGCGCACGATGTCGGACGCGTCGTCGCGCGGCGGCATGAAGTCGACGAGACGGACGGCGCCCGTGGCCGTCTCGAAAAGCGTCTCCAGGATCAGCGTGCCCGGGCGGTAGCGCCTGGTCTGGGTATATGCCTGCGCCGGGCGGATCCGCCAGCGGCCGTTTTCGGGCGTGCCGAGCAGCGCGGCGAAGCAGGCTCCCGAATCGAAGCGCGGCCAGCAGAGCCAGTCGATCGAGCCGTCGGGGGAAACGAGGGCTGCCGTCTCGCAATCGCCGACGAGGCCGTAATCCTCGATCCTCGGGGCGGGAGAAGGAGCGGGGATGTCGGTCATGGCCTTTCAAGGCGCATGCGGGGCGTTCGTTCCTTTCCGCCTGCGCCTCGAACTCACCGGATCGGGCCGCGCGTCACGCCGGCCTCGATGCCGAGGGTCAGCTTGTCGGTCACCGCCCATTCCACGCCGACGCGCGCATCGGGGCGCACCGCGATGTCGCTGCGGTTGAAGGGCGTCGAGACGGGCGTCGCGCCGTAGCGGTAGGTCTCGTTGATCGCCGCCGCCCCGAGCTTCGTATAGACGAGCACGTTGTCGGCGACGAAGGCGCCCGCCTTGAACTGCAAGGCTCCCGCGAAGTCCCGCGTATAGGCGACCGAGCCGAAGCTCGGCGTGCCGTAGCCGCCGATCGGCTGCATGTAGTCGACGGCGCCGACGATGCCGTAGACGAACTGGCCCTCCCGCCACATCTTGCCGCCCTCGAAGCCGACCGTGGGTCCGGCATAGGAGCCGAAATGCTTCGAGGAGGTCACCTGGAAGCCGCTCGACAGGCGCGCATAGGAGCCTTCCCATTGCGAGCCGTCGGCGGCCGGCTCGAAGGTCGGCCAGGCGAAGGAGGGGAGGGCGGTGAAGCCGGAAAAGGGCAGGAGTGCCTGGGCCCTCGCCCCTGCGGAGGCGAGAAGCGACAGGCCGAGCATTCCCCCGGCGAGGAGGGAGCGTATCGAGGAAGGCATCAGGAAGGAGATCTCCCGCTGATCCGGCATTCGCGCCGTACCCTAGGCGAAGTCGCCGAGGCGCGTGAGGTGAATCGGGCCACATCCGCGCGAAACTATGACGGTTGTTGCGGCGAGGGGGCGGGCTCGCCGCAAGCCAGCCCCCGGCGCCGGGCATGGACCTGCCCGGTGGCCGGTGCGATAGGGCTGCATCACCCGGAGGCTCGCTTGCGCATCCTGATCACCAACGACGACGGCATCCACTCGGAGGGGCTCGACTATCTCGAGGAGGTCGCGAAGGAGCTGTCGGACGACGTCTGGACCGTCGCGCCCGAATTCGACCAGTCCGGGGTCTCCCATTCGCTGTCGCTCTCGGACCCTTTGCGCCTGCGGCAGGTCGCCGGGCGGCGCTATGCGGTGAAAGGCACGCCGACCGACTGCGTCATCATGGGCACGCGCCACATCCTCGCGGATCGGATGCCCGACCTCGTCCTCTCGGGCATCAACCGGGGGCAGAACGTCGCCGAGGACGTCACCTATTCGGGGACCGTCGCGGGGGCGACGGAGGGCACGATCCTCGGCATCCCCGCGATCGCGCTCTCCCAAGCCTACGGCAAGAGCGGGCGCGCGAACATCAAGTGGCAATGCGCCAGGAGCCACGGAGCCCGCACCATCCGGCGGATCGTCGAGGCGGGCATCCCGGACGGCGTACTGATGAACGTCAATTTCCCCGATTGCGAGCCGGACGAGGTGCAGGGCATCGCGGTGACGGCCCAGGGGCGGCGGGACAAGGAGCTTCTGTCGATCGAGGAGCGGCAGGACGGGCGCGGCAATCCCTATTTCTGGATCGGCTTCGCGCGGAAGCATTACGATCCGGGCCAGGGCACGGATCTGATCGCGCTAGTCGAGAACCGCATCTCGGTGACGCCGCTGCGCCTCGACATGACGGACGAGCCGACCATGACCTATTTCGCCCAGGCCCTCGCCTCCAGCTGAGGCGGGCGCATACGATTCGTCAACGGCTTGCTGAGAGACTGTTAACCGTCTTTCCAAGAGGCAATCCGTGTCAGCCGCCGCGTTTGCGCCGTTCGAGGGGGAATCGTCTCCCCGCGTCGAGGCCGCAGCCTTCGTGCTCACGCTCCGGGCGCGGGGCATCGCCGACCTGCGGCTGCTGCGCGCCATGGAGACCGTGCGCCGCGAGGTCTTCGCGCCGCGCCGCTACAGCGACCTCGCCCGGCAGGACATCGCCCTCCCGCTGGCATGCGGACAGACCATGACCGGGCCAAGCACCGTCGCCCGGATGCTGGCGGCTTTGGGAGTGGTGCCCGGCCAGCGCGTGTTCGAGGTCGGGACGGGCTCGGGATATGTCACCGGGCTCCTCGCCGCTCTGGGCGGGCAAGTCTCCTCGGTGGAGCGCAGGCCGGTGCTTCTCGACAGCGCGCGCCAGCGCCTGCGGGCCGCGGGCTTCGCGGAGGGATGCACCCTCGCCTGCGGCGACGGGATCACGGGCGAGGGGGCCGAGGGCCGCTTCGACCGCATTCTCCTGAACGGCGTGGTCGAGGAGGGCGCCTTGCCCGCTCTCGCCTCGCTGCTCGCGCCCGGAGGGCGGCTCGTCGCTGGCATCGCGGGCGAGGATGGAGCGCGGCTCCTCGTCGTCGAGAGCGGGGAGGGCGGGGATCTCACGGCCCGCCGGGGCGAAGCGATCAGATTGTCCCGCTTGTCGTAAATGCCGGATGCGGGCGTTCAACGGAAGCTTAACCCCAACCGCCCTTTAATCCGGACTGTCAGTTTTGCGTTGGGGCGTTGTGATGCGTGACAGGCTCGGTGGCGACTTGATGCGGGCTGCCTCGCGGTTCGCGATCATCGGAATGGTGGGCGGCCTGACAGCCGCGTGCACCTCCGAGCGCTTCGCCAGCAATCAGCCCTTCTCCAATCCGTTCTCCTCGCTCAGCGAGCCGACCGGCACGGGCAGCATCGCGCCGGAGCCGGGCCCGTCCCCGATGCCGCGCAGCACGGTCCAGTCGCAGCCGCTCCCTCCCGTCACGGCGGCGCCTCTCGCTCCTCCGCCTTCGCCTCCGCCCGGCGGCATGCCCTCGCGTCCCCGCACCGCCTCCGGCGGTCCCGGCTGGTCCACGACCGGCGGCACTACCGTCATCGTCGGCCCGGGCGAGACCCTCTCGACCCTGACGAGCCGCTACGGCGTGCCGGGCGAGGCGATCCTGTCCTCGAACGGGCTCAAGGCGGGCGACGTCACCGCCGGCCGGCGCGTCGTCATCCCGGTCTACAGCCTGACCAGCGAGCAGGCTGCCCAGCGCCGTGTCGAAGCCGCGCCGCCTCCCGTTCACTACAATGCGCCTCCCCCTCCGGCCCGCGTGGTCGCGAGCCAGAAGATCGAGGTAAAGAAGCCCGCGCCCCGCACCGTGGCCGAGGCCGCGCCGCCCAAGTCGCAGCTTCGCCCCGGACGCGCGGTCGCCAAGGCGCCCGAGCCCCCGCATCCTCCGGCGCGCGTCGCCGAGGCGAAGCCGGCGGCTCCTCCCGCCCATCCCGCCCATCTCAAGCCCGAGCCGAAGGCGGCCCCGGAGCCGAAAGTCGCGAAGACGGCCAAGGCGGAGCCCAAGGCCAAGGTCGCGAAAGCCGAGCCGAAGGTCGCGCGGGCCGAGCCGAAGCCGGTCGAGCGGGAAACGCTGCTGCCAGCGAAGAAGATCGCGCGGGCCGAGCCCGCGAGGACGGTGCCCGCGAGCCGGCCCGAGCCGGCTCCGCAGGTCGCCGCGGCTTCGCCGAAGCCGGCGGAGCCGGTGAAGGCTCCCGTGCGGGAACCTGAGGCGACGGCCTCGATCGCGCCGGCCGCCCCGGCGCCGGCGGCGGCCTCCTCCTCCAGCCATGGGGATTTCCGCTGGCCGGCCCGCGGCCGGGTCATCTCGGGCTATGGCGGCGGGGCCGGCAACGAGGGGATCAACATCGCCGTGCCGGAAGGAACGCAGGTGAAGGCGGCCGGAGACGGCGTCGTCGCCTATGCCGGCTCGGAGGTGAAGGGCTACGGCAACCTCGTGCTGATCCGCCACGACAACGGCTATGTCTCGGCCTATGCCAATAACGGCCAGATCGAGGTGAAGCGCGGCCAGCGTGTGACGCGGGGCCAGGCGATCGCGAAATCGGGCCAGACGGGCAACGTGACCTCGCCCCAGCTCCATTTCGAGATCCGCAAGGGTTCGACCCCCGTCGATCCGATGAAATATCTCGCCAGCTCCGAATAGGGCAGCCGGCGAGGGCTTCTCCCCGTTGCGGCGGGGAGAAGCGGGCAGGTGCCTATTTCGTCTGGGTGAGACGCGCGAGAAGGCTCGACGTGTCCCAGCGGCCGCCGCCCATGCGCTGGACCTCGGCATAGAATTGATCGACCAGGGCCGTCACGGGCAGCTGGGCGCCGTTGCGGCGCGCCTCGTCGAGGCAGATCGACAGGTCCTTGCGCATCCAGTCGACCGCGAAGCCGAAATCGTACTTGCCCTGGATCATGGCCTTGTAGCGGTTCTCCATCTGCCAGGAGCCGGCCGCGCCTTTCGAGATCACGTCGATCACCGCCTCGATGTCGAGCCCGGCGCGCTGGCCGAAGGCGACCGCCTCGGACAGGCCCTGGACGAGGCCGGCGATGCAGATCTGGTTCATCATCTTGGCAAGCTGGCCGGAGCCGGCCGGGCCCAGAAGGCGGCAGGCGCGCGCATAGCTCCTGATGACGGGCTCGACGCGCTGGAAGATCTCCTCCCGGCCGCCGCACATGACCGTCAGGACGCCATTCTGCGCGCCCGCCTGGCCACCCGAGACGGGCGCATCGACGAAGCCGAAGCCGGCCTTGGCCGCGGCCTCGTCCAGCTCGCGCGCGACATTGGCCGAGGCGGTGGTGTGGTCGACGAAGACCGCGTCCTTGCCTATCGCTCGGAAGGCGCCGGCGGGGCCGGCCGCGACCTCCCGCAGGTCGTTGTCGTTGCCGACGCAGCAGAAGACGATCTCCTGGCCGCTCGCCGCCTCCTCGGGAGTGCGGGCGAAGCTTCCGCCATGGTCCTCGACCCATTTCTCGGCTTTGGCGGTGGTCCTGTTATAGACCGTGACCTCGTGTCCCTTCCTGATGAGATGGCCGGCCATGGGATAGCCCATGACGCCCAGACCCAGGAATGCCACCTTTGCCATCGTCGAATCCCCTTTGACGGGCCGTTCCTAGAGCAGGTCGTCCTCGCTTGGAACGGCGCCGGCCGCATCCCCCTTGGGCGCGCAAGGCTTCGCCGCCCCCGGACCTCACTCGATCTTCGGCGGACCCTCGAGGCCCGGCATGCCGCCGGGCTCGTCCAGGCCCGGGAGGGGCAGGTTTTCGAGCTTCCTCTCCACGGCGGCGGGATCCACCACCGTGCCGGATTTCTTGTAGTGCGTGACCATGGGCGGATAGAGGATGACGACCGCCACCATGATGAGCTGGATGATCACGAAGGGGATCGCGCCGTAATAGATCTGGCCCGTGGTCACGGGAGCCATCCTCGCGCCCGTGATCTTGTCGATATAGGGCACCTTGGGCGCGACCGAGCGCAGGAAGAAGAGCGCGAAGCCGAAGGGCGGATGCATGAAGCTCGTCTGCATGTTCACCGCGAGCATCACGCCGAACCAGACGAGATCGATGCCGAGCTTGTCCGCCGCTGGGCCGAGGAGCGGGATGATGATGAAGGCCAGCTCGAAATAGTCGAGGAAGAAGGCCAGCACGAAGACCAGCAGGTTGACGAAGAGCAGGAAGCCGACCTGCCCGCCCGGAAGGGATGTCAGCAGGTGCTCGACCCAGATATGGCCGTTCACCCCGTAGAAGGTGAGCGAGAAGACCCGCGCGCCGAGCAGGATGAAGATCACGAAGGCGGAGAGCTTGGCGGTCGATTCGGTCGCCGATTTCAGAAGCTGGAAATTGAAGCGCGCCGGATTGCGGTCGAGCCGGCGCTTGGCCGCAGCGAGCACGATCGAGCCGAGGGCGCCCATGGCGCCGCCCTCGGTCGGGGAGGCGACGCCGATGAAGATCGTGCCGAGCACGAGGAAGATCAGGAGCAGCGGCGGCACCATGACGAAGGTCACTTGCGTCGCCATGCGTGACATGAGCCGCAGGCCCGTCGTCTTCTCGACGAGGCCGACGAAGGCGGAGTAGATGCAGGCCGCCGCGACCATCTCGAGGAAGAGGCGCGTGGTCTCGTATTGCGGGGCGCTCGTGCGCAGCCAGAAATAGGCCCCGACGAGGAGCGCGGCGAGGAGGAGCGTGGCCGCGATCCGGCTCGCGCCGAGGAAGCGGTTGGTCAGGGCGCAGATCAGCGCGACGATGGTTCCCGTGCAGATGACGAGGATGACGAAATCCGCCCCCGCCTTCACGCCGGTCTGGGCGAGGACGAAATAGCCGACCAGTCCCGAGAACAGCACGAGGATGCCGAGCTGCCAGACGCCGCGGCTGCCGTTGGGCTCCTTGAAGCCGATCGCCGCCGGCGGCAGGCCGGGGGCGGCCTTCGGAAAGACCAGGCTCACAAGGAAGACATAGACTGCATAGAGACCGGAGAGCACGAGCCCGGGAATGAACGCCCCCTCGTACATGTCGCCGACCGAGCGGCCGAGCTGGTCCGCCATCACGATCAGCACCAGCGAGGGCGGGATGATCTGGGCGAGCGTCCCGGAGGCGGCGATCACGCCCGTCGCGAGGCGGCGGTCGTAGCCGTAGCGGAGCATGATCGGGAGCGAGATCAGCCCCATCGAGATGACAGAGGCGGCGACGACGCCCGTCGTCGCCGCGAGCAGCGCGCCGACGAAGATGACCGCATAGGCGAGGCCGCCGCGGATCGTCCCGAAGAGCTGGCCGATCGTGTCCAGGAGATCCTCGGCCATGCCGGAGCGCTCGAGGACCAGCCCCATGAAGGTGAAGAAGGGCACCGCGAGGAGCACTTCGTTCGACATCACCCCGAAGACGCGGTCGGGAAGCGCCTGGAGCAGGGGCCAGCTCAGGTTGATCTCCGCTGGCGCGTGGGGCGCCAGCTCCACCGCGAGGACGAAGAAGACGAGCCCGTTGGCGGCCAGCGCGAAGGCGACCGGGTAGCCAAGGAGCAGGAAGACGACGAGCGCCGCGAACATGATCGGCGCGAGGTTGTGAGCGATGAGCGCAGCCACGATGATCTTCCCCGCGGGATGTCAGCGTTCGGGGGGGGAGGGAGGGGAGTGCCTCGGCTCGTCGGCGAGCAGCCGCTCGACCTCGGCCTCGGCGGCCGCGGCATGGCCGGCGGCGGCATATTCGTCCTCGATCAGGCCGCGCATGACGGCGATGCGCTTGATCACCTCGCTCAGCCATTGCAGCAGGAGCAGGGCGAAGCCGGCGAGGATGAGGGCCTTGGCGGGCCAGATGAGAAGCCCGCCCGGACTGCTGGACGCCTCGCCGCTCACGAAGGACGAGCGGAAGAACGGCCAGCTCAGATAGGTCATGACGAGCGCGAAGGGCAGCAGGAAGACGAGATGCCCGAACATCTCGACAATGTTGCGCGCTCTCTCCGGGAGGCGGCTGGAGAGGATGTCGATGCGGATATGCTCGTTCTGCGCGAGCGTCCAAGGGGCGCAGAGCATGAAGACGGCCCCGAAGAGATACCATTGCAGCTCGAGCCAGGCATTGGACGAGACGCCGAACGCCTTGCGCACGATGGCATTGACCGCCGAGACGAGGATCGCGGCCAGGATGGCCCAGGATGCCGTCCGGCCGATGAATGCGGTCAGAGCGTCGATGCCGCGGCTGAGCCGTAACAGTCCCGCCATTCCGCTCCCTCCCGGAGGAGGCCGGTCAAGGAGAGCCGGCCCCCGCTCTTTACCGGGCGTTAGCCTATCGGTCCGGGGCGAACAAGCTAGCCTCTCGTCGGCCCCCCGGGGGGTCAGCCGCCCGTCACGCTCATGTGGCGCGGCACGGCGGGGGCCGTGTGGCGGCGGTCGATGACGAAGTCGTGGCCCTTCGGCTTGCGGGCGATGGCGTCGTCGATCGCGGCCATGAGGAGCTCGTCGCTCGCCGAGGAGCGCAGGGGCGCGCGAAGGTCGGCGGCGTCTTCCTGGCCGAGGCACATATAGAGCCGGCCGGTGCAGGTCAGGCGCACGCGGTTGCACGATTCGCAGAAGTTGTGGGTGAGCGGGGTGATGAAGCCGAGCCGGCCGCCCGTCTCCCGGACCCTGACATAGCGGGCGGGCCCGCCCGTCCGCTCTGCGAGGTCGATGAGCGAGAACCTTTCCGCCAGCCGCTCCCGCACAAGCGGAAGCGGCAGGTACTGGTCGAGGCGGCCGGGCTCGATCTCGCCCATGGGCATGACCTCGATCAGGGTCAGGTCCATGCCCTCGCCATGCGCCCATTCGAGCATGGGCACGATCTCGTCCTCGTTCACGCCCTTGAGCGCGACGGTGTTGATCTTCACCTTCAGCCCCGCCCGGCGGGCCGCCTCGATGCCGCGCAGGACCTGATGCAGATCGCCTCGCCGCGTGATCGTGCGGAAGCGCTCCGGGTCCAGGGAATCGACCGAGACGTTGACGCGTCGCACGCCGTGCCCGGCAAGCTCGGCGGCGAAGCGCTCCAGCAGCGTTCCGTTCGTCGTCAGGGTGAGTTCGTCGAGGGTGCCGCAGGCGAGGTGGCGCGACAGGGACGCGACGAGCCTCATCAGGTCGCGCCGCACCAGCGGCTCGCCTCCGGTGAGGCGCAGCTTGCGCACCCCCCGCGCGACGAAGGCCGAGCAGAGGCGGTCCAGTTCCTCGAGCGTCAGCAATTCGCGCCTGGGGAGAAAGGTCATGTGCTCCGACATGCAATAGACGCAGCGCAGGTCGCAGCGGTCGGTGACGGAGACCCGCAGATAGGTGACGTGGCGGCCGAAGGGATCGACGAGGCGCGCGCCGGAGGCCGGGCGGAGCGTTCCGGCCGGCTTCTCCGCCTCGGCCGGGGCGGCCGGCGGTGGCAATGGCTCGTCGATGAGCGACATGCGGATAATCTAGAGATTGTCACGAAGCTTGGACAGGGTGCGGATGAGGTGCATCCTGACGCGTCGCGCTGTTCCCGAGACGAGATTCCCGATGTCCCAGCCCTGGCCTGTCGAAATCCGGCTCGTCCGTGACAAAAAGGCGCTGCATGTCGCCTTCGAGGACGGCCGCGCGGCCACGCTGCCGGCCGAGTTGCTGCGAGTCGAGAGCCCCTCGGCCGAGGTCCAAGGGCACGGGCCAGGCGAGAGGAAGCTCGTTGCCGGCAAGCGCGACGTGGCCATCGCGTCCATCGAGCCGATCGGGAACTATGCGGTCCGGCTCGTCTTCGACGACGGCCATTCGACCGGAATCTACGGCTGGACGCTGCTCGCGAAGCTGGCCGAAGATCCGGCGGCCCGGCTCGCCGGATATCACCGCGAGCTTGCGGCGGCCGGCCTGTCGTCGGCCCCCTGAAACGCGAAGGGCGGCCGAAGCCGCCCTTCAGACCATTCAGCGCTGGACGACGACGCGCGTTCCCACATGGACGCGATCGTAGAGGTCGATCACGTCCTCGTTGAGCATGCGGATGCAGCCGGACGAGACGGCCTGGCCGATCGTGTCCGGCTCGTTGGAGCCGTGGATGCGGTACAGCGACGAGCCGAGATAGAGGGCACGTGCGCCGAGCGGATTGGCGACGCCGCCCTTCATGTGGCGCGGCAGGTCGGGACGGCGCCTGAGCATCTGGGCCGGGGGCGTCCAGCTCGGCCACTCGGCCTTGCGGGAGATCGTCTTCGTGCCCGACCATTCGAAGCCCGGCCGGCCGACGCCGACGCCGTAGCGGATCGCCTGCCCGTTCCCGAGGACGTAGTAGAGCCGGCGCTCGGAGGCGGCGACCACGATCGTGCCCGGGGCGTAGCGCGCGGAAAAGGAGACGACCTCGCGCGGGATGGCCGTGGCCTGCGGCACCGTGCCTCCGAGCGGGACGAGCGGCTGGCGCGTCAGCGGGTCGATTTCATAGGCCAGGCTCGGCGCGAGCGATGCCGCGGAAGCGCAGGTGATCCCTGCCAGGAAAGCGAGAAAACGCCGCATTCGATGCCTCGGAAAAGAAGATGCGGAATTCCAGGGAGGGCCGGTCCGCAGAATCGGAATCTATCGCGGGCGGCGCGATCCGGCCATGAAGTCGTCGGGAAAAAGCCGCATTATGCCTAACGCATGTCTTCCCGGCCACACCTTGCTTGACGGGACGGCCCGCCATCCATAGGAGAGGCCGCCGTCGGCGGTGTTCGCATCCGTCCGGCGCGGGCGCGTAGCTCAGCGGGAGAGCATTCGCTTCACACGCGAAGGGTCACAGGTTCAATCCCTGTCGCGCCCACCAAGCCCGCCATGGCCCGGCAGGGCGCCGATGGCGGGAATCAGCTCGGCATAGCTGCGGATCACGATATCGGGCCCGAGTTCCGTCACGGGCACGTCGGTATAGCCGAACGGGACGGCGACGACCGGGATGCCGGCGGCCTTGGCCGTGTCGATATCGGTGCGCGAATCGCCCACCATGACGGCGCGCGCCGCGTCTCCCCCGGCCGCCTCGATGGTCATGGTCAGGTGGCGGGGATCGGGCTTGTACCAGGGGAAGGTGTCGCGCCCGCAGATGGCGGAGAAATGCCCGGCAATGCCGAGCGCCTCCAGCAGCCGCCGCGAGTGAAGCTCCACTTTGTTGGTGCAGACGGCGAGCCTGTAGCCGGCCCCGGACAATTCGCCGAGCGTGGCCTCGACATGGTCGAACAGGCGGCTGCCGACGCACAGGTTCTCCGCATAGATCGCGAGGAAGTCCCGGAACAGCTCGTCCGCCCGGCGCGGGGTCAGTTCCCTGCGGGCCAGCTCGAAGCCGCGATCGATCATGGCGCGCGCTCCGGCGCCGATCATGTCGCGCGCCCGCTCGAGGGGGACCTCGGGCAAGCCTTCCGCGCGCAGGATCACGTTGAGCGTCGCGATCAGGTCGGGGGCCGTGTCGGCGAGCGTGCCGTCGAGGTCGAAAATGGCGATGGGAGGAGGCATGGCGACCGGCTACAGCATCGGGGCGAAAAGGGGAATCCGGTCCTCGAGGCCATTCGATGCCGGGAAGGCGGAACGGCTCGCCTTTCGGTCCGGCCGTATTTTCTTCACGCGAGCCGGGTCCGCCTCGCTCGAAAATGCTCTAAGCGGCTTTCTCGTCGAGCGGGGGGAGCCTTGTGAACGCGACGGATCAGAAGCGGGCGGCGGCCGAGAGAGCCGCGGCTCTGGTGCAGGACGGAATGCGGGTCGGGCTCGGCACGGGCTCGACGGCGGCCTTCGTCGTCGAGGCGCTCGGCCGGCGCGTCGGCGAGGGGCTTCGGTTCCGCGGCGTGCCGACCTCCGAGGCGACGCGCCGGCAGGCCGAGAGCCTGTCCATTCCGCTCGCCACGCTCGAGGAGGAGCCCGAGCTCGACCTCGTCATCGACGGGGCCGACGAGATCGGCCCCGAGCTTGCGCTGATCAAGGGCGGCGGCGGGGCGCTGCTGCGGGAGAAGCTCGTGGCCGTCGCGAGCCGCCGCATGGTCGTGATCGCCGACGCCTCCAAGCAGGTCGCCCGGCTCGGGCGCTTTCCGCTTCCCGTCGAGGTCGTGCCGTTCGGCTTCGAGACGACGCGCCGGCGGCTGGCTTCCTTCCTCCGGGAGGCCGCAGGACGGCCGGTGGAGACCGTCCTGCGGCGGGGCTCGGACGGCGCGCCGTTCCTGACGGATGGGCAGCATTGGATTGTCGATGCCCATATGGAGGCGATCGAGGATCCCGCCCGGCTGGCGGCGGGACTCAAGGCGCTCCTGGGCGTCGTCGACCACGGGCTCTTCGTCGCGACCGCCGGCCTCGCCTTGATCGGGACACCGGACGGGGTCATTGAGGTCGGCAAAGACGGGCGAACCACCCGCGGAGACAGATGAGATGCGTTTGAGATCGTTTTCCCTTGCGGTGGCCCTGGCCGGCTGCCTCGCCCTGGGCGCGCCCGCCCTCGCGCAGCAAAGCCCCGAGCCCAGCCCGAGCCACCTCGCCGCGGCACGCGATTTCATGGTCGCGGCCGGCGCGGGGGTCAGCATCGACCGTATTCTTCCGGTCCTGGTCAACGACGTGCGCCGCATCGCCGTCACCCGGCCGGAACTCGCCAAGGATCTCGAGGACGTTCTCAAGTCCATGGAGCCGGAACTCGAGCGCCAGCGCCAGCAAGGCTATGCCGTCGCGGCGCGCGCCTATGCGACGCACATGACCGAAGCCGAGCTGAAGGAAGGCACGGTGTTCTTTCGCAGTCCGGTCGGCAGGAAATACGTGGAAGTGCTGCCCTCCATCACGGAAACCCTGGTCAACGACGTCACGGCCTGGTCGCAGCTTGCGGGCGAATACCTGATGACGCGCGTGCGGGCCGAGATGGCCAAGAAGGGCCACCAGCTCCAGTAAGGGCACTCGATATGGGGCGGGATGTCGATCTCTTCGTGATCGGTGGCGGGTCGGGCGGGGTGCGCGCGGCCCGGGTCGCCGCGGGCCACGGCGCGCGCGTGATGCTGGCCGAGGAATACCGGCTCGGCGGCACCTGCGTGATTCGCGGCTGCGTCCCCAAGAAGCTGATGGTCTATGCCAGCCGCTTCGCCGAGGAATTCGAGGATGCGGCGGGCTTCGGCTGGACGCTCGGCACAGCCCGCTTCGACTGGGGGACGCTGAAAGCGCGGCGGGACGCCGAAATCGCGCGCCTGGAGGGGATCTACCGCTCGCTGCTCGACGGCTCGAAGGTGGCCGTCGCGGATGAGCGGGCGGTGATCGAGGACGCCCATACCGTGCGCCTCCTGCGGTCGGGCCGGCGGGTCACGGCCGACCATATTCTGATCGCCACCGGCGGGGCGCCGTCGCTGGAGCCCCCCATCCCCGGCGGGGAGCTGGCCATCACCTCGAACGACGTCTTCGAGCTGGAGGAGCAGCCGGAGCGGGTCCTCGTGGTCGGCGGCGGCTATATCGCGGTGGAATTCGCGGGAATCTTCGCCGGCCTCGGCACCAGGACCACTCAGCTGCACCGGGGCGACAAGCTGCTTCGCGGCTTCGACGAGGAGCTGCGCGACGCGTTGGGAGAGGCTTACGCCTGGCGGGGAATCGATCTCGCCCTCGGCCTGACGGTTCGGCGCATCGCGCGCGAGGGCGGGGAACTGGCCGCGACGCTCTCCAGCGGCGAGGTCCGGCGCTTCGACCGGATTCTCGTCGCGACGGGCCGCCGGCCCCATGTGGAGGGTCTCGGGCTCGCCCAGGTCGGGATCGAGGTCGATGCGGCGGGCGCGATTCCCGTCGACGCTTATTCGCAGAGCAGGGTTCCATCGATCTGGGCGGTGGGCGACGTGACCAACCGCGCCAATCTCACCCCGATCGCCATCCGCGAGGGCCATGCCTTCGCCGATACCGTGTTCGGCGGCAGGAAGACGGCCGTCGATCACCGCCTCATCCCGACCGCCGTCTTCTCGACGCCGGAGATCGGCACGCTCGGCCTCTCCGAGGAGGCCGCCCGCCGCCTGCACGGGGACGACGTCGTGATCTACAAATCCACCTTCCGGCCGATGAAGGCGACCTTGTCCGGCCGCAACGAGCGCATGCTCATGAAGCTCGTCGTCGAGGGCCGGACCGACCGGGTGCTCGGCGTCCACGTGCTCGGCCACGATGCCGGCGAGATCATCCAGATGGCGGGCATCGCCCTGGCGATGGGCGCGACCAAGGCCGATTTCGACCGCACCGTCGCGGTCCACCCGACCGCCTCCGAGGAGCTGGTCACGATGCGGACGCCCTACGTGGCGAAGGCGCCCGCAGCCTCGTAGAGGGCCGGGCGCCGCCTCAGCCGCGCCCGACGAAGGGCATCTTGGTCGCCATGATCGTCATGAACTGGACGTTCGCCTCCAGCGGGAGCGAGGCCATGTGCGCCACCGCGTCGCCGACATGGGCGGGGTCCATGACGGCTTCCGCCCGGATCGAGCCGTCCGCCTGCGGGACGCCCGCCTTCATGCGCCCGCCCATCGCCGTGTCGGCATTGCCGATGTCGATCTGGCCGCAGGCGATGTCGTAGGCGCGCCCGTCGAGCGAGGTCGACTTGGTCAGGCCAGTGACCGCATGCTTGGTGGAGGTATAGGCGATCGAGAACGGCCGCGGCGCATGGGCCGAGATCGAGCCGTTGTTGATGATGCGCCCGCCCCGCGGCTCCTGGACCTTCATGACGCGGAAGGCGTATTGCGTGCAGATGAACAGGGCCGTCAGGTTCGTGTCGACGACCTTCCTGAAGGTCTCGACGGGCAATTCCTCGATCGGCACGGCCGGCGCGCCCATGCCCGCATTGTTGAAGAGAAGATCGAGCCGGCCATAGGTCTCGACGGTCTTCCCGAAGAGGTTGGCGATGCTCGCCTCGTCGCAGACATCCGTCGGCACGGCGAGCATGCGGCCCCTCTCGGCCAGCGCGGCGACCTCGTTCAGCGGCTCGGCCCGGCGGCCCGCCAGGACGACGTTCCATCCGTCCCGCACCAGGGCCAGGGCTGCGGCCTTGCCCACCCCCGTGCCGGCTCCCGTCACGATCGCGATCCTGTTTGCCATGCGAAATCCTCCCGATGGCCTTCCTCTAGACCGGCTCCCGGCCGGCTGTCACGGGCGCGCCTGCGCTCGCCACGCGGGAGCTTCGCGTCTATAAGCCCGCCTTTCCGCATGGGCGGAAGCGCAGGAGAGGCGAGAGACGATGCCTGGGGAGAGTTGGGCGCCGGCGAGCTGGAGGACGAGGCCCGTCCAGCAGGTTCCGGCCTATCGGGATGCCGAAGCCCTCGCGACGGTGGAGCGCCAGCTCGCCGGCTTCCCGCCGCTCGTCTTCGCGGGCGAGGCGCGCAAGCTCAAGGCCACGCTCGGCCGGGTCGCCGCGGGCGACGCCTTCCTGCTCCAGGGGGGCGACTGCGCCGAGAGCTTCGCCGAGCACTCGGCCGACAACATCCGGGATTTCTTCCGCGTCTTCCTCCAGATGGCGGTGGTGCTGACCTTCGCGGGCTCCTCGCCCGTGGTGAAGGTCGGGCGGATCGCCGGGCAGTTCGCCAAGCCGCGCTCCTCCGACACCGAGACGGTCGACGGCGTGACCCTGCCGAGCTATCGCGGCGACATCGTCAACGACATCGCCTTCGATGCCGAGGCCCGCGAGCCCGATCCGCGCCGGCAGCTCGAAGCCTACCGGCAATCGGCGGCCACCCTGAACCTCCTGCGCGCCTTCGCGACAGGGGGCTATGCGAATCTCGACAACGTGCATCGCTGGATGCTCGGCTTCGTGCGCGACCCCGCCCAGGCGTCGCGCTACGACGAGGTGGCCGAGCGCATCAGCCAGGCCCTGTCCTTCATGCGCGCCATCGGCATCGACCCGGAAATGCACCCGGAGATGCGCACGACGGATTTCTACACCAGCCACGAGGCGCTTCTCCTCGGCTACGAGCAGGCGCTGACGCGGGTCGATTCGACGAGCGGCGACTGGTACGCCACCTCCGGCCACATGCTGTGGATCGGGGACCGGACGCGCCAGCCCGACCATGCGCATGTCGAATATGCCCGCGGCATCCGCAATCCGATCGGCCTGAAATGCGGCCCCTCGCTCACGCCCGACGGGCTGCTGCGCCTCGCCGACATCCTCGATCCGGCGCGGGAGCCCGGGCGGCTCACGCTGATCTGCCGCTTCGGCGCCGAGAAGGTGCAGGAGCACCTGCCGGCGCTCGTGCGGGCCATGAAGCGCGAGGGACGCCTGCCGGTCTGGTCCTGCGATCCCATGCACGGGAACACCGTCAAGGCAGGCAGCTACAAGACGCGTCCCTTCGAGCTGATCACGCAGGAAATCCGCGGCTTCTTCGCCGTGCACCGGGCCGAGGGCACCCGCGCGGGCGGCCTGCATCTGGAGATGACCGGCAAGGACGTCACCGAGTGCACGGGCGGCGCCCGCGCCCTGACCGATGCCGACCTGCGCGATCGCTACCACACCTTCTGCGATCCTCGCCTCAATGCCGATCAGGCGCTCGAAGTGGCTTTCATGACGGCGGGGCTGATCAAGGAAGCACGGGACGCCGTGGCCCGGCCGTTGCCAGCGGCGGCTGAGTAACCTCAAGAAAAGGGCGGCCTCGATCCGCCCTTTTCTTTTGTTTCCTTGTGCGGATCAGTGAAGCCAATTCGTGAACAAGGCAATAATAAGAATGATGGGGAGAGGAATCCCGATCAGCCACAAGAGTCCGCCTTTGAGCATGTCGAAAACCCTCCGCCTGTCAGATGGATCTTTAACCTGATAGCTTGACAGGAGTTCCATGCTTGGCTGGTCTTCATGTTTCGGAAGGCGCTTGTGTACGCTACCGCTCAAAGACCTTTTGGAGATCCGGCGGCGGAGATCCGGCGGCCCGACCCGGCCGAATGTTCAAAATGTTTCGCGGAGGGGAGGGGCGACGCATTTTCCTTGTGCGAGCCGGGTCCGCCCCGCTCGAAAACGCTTTGGACTACGACGGCGTTTCGTCGAATTGCCATCGTGATCCATCCCTTTGCTTGCGCATGATCTTCTCTGGAGGTGGGTTTCCCCTTTTCCGCCGCATGCTCTAGAGGGCGGGCATGACGAATGTCGTGCGTTTCGCGCCCTCACCGACGGGCCTCATCCATATCGGCAATGCGCGCACCGCGCTCCTCAACGCGCTCTTCGCGCGCAGGACCGGCGGCCGCTTCATCCTCCGCTTCGACGATACCGATCCGGAGCGCTCGCGGCGGGCCTTCGCCGATGCGACGGAGGAGGATCTCGCCTGGCTCGGGATCGTGCCCGACATGGTGGCGCGGCAATCGGAGCGGCTGGAGGTCTATGCGGCGGCGGCGGACAGGCTGAAGGCGGCGGGCCGCCTCTATCCCTGCTACGAGACGGGCGAGGAACTCGAGCGCCGCCGCCGGCTCCAGCTCGCGCGCGGCTTGCCGCCGATCTATGACCGCGCCGCGCTCAAGCTCTCTCCCGAGGAGCGGGCGCGGCTCGAAGCCGAGGGCCGGCGCCCGCATTGGCGCTTCGCGCTGGAAGCGCGTCAGGTGGCTTGGGAGGATCTCGTCCGCGGGCCGAGCCACGTCGATACGGGCTCGCTGTCCGATCCGGTCCTGATCCGGGAGGACGGCAGCTATCTCTATACCCTGCCCTCCGTCGCTGACGACGCGGCGCTCGGCGTCACGCATGTCATCCGAGGCGAGGATCACGTCACCAACACGGCCGCCCAGATCCAGATCTTCGAGGCTCTCGGGGCGGCCGTGCCCGTCTTCGGCCATCACAACCTGCTGACGGCGGCGAGCGGGGAGGGGCTCTCCAAGCGCTCGGGTGCGCTTTCGCTCAGGAACCTGCGCGAATCGGGCCTCGAGGCGATGGCGGTCGCGTCCCTGGCGGTGCTCGTCGGCTCAGCTGAATCCGTCCGGCCGGTGGCCGGGCTCGCCCAGCTTGCCGATCTCGCCGACCTCGCGAAGATCTCGCGCGCGCCGGCGAAGTTCGACGAGGGCGAGCTGGACCGGCTGAATGCGGCCCTCCTGCACGCCATGCCGTACGAGACGGCGCGGCCCCGGCTGGAGGCGGCCGGGATCGGGGGCGGCGAAGCCTTCTGGCTCGCCGTCCGGGGCAATCTGGCCCGCCTCGGCGATGCGGCGACCTGGTGGCGCGTCGTGTCGGGGCCGGTTGCGCCGGTCATCGACGATCCGGCGCTGGTGCGGAAGGCCGGCGCGCTCCTGCCCGGATCGCCCTGGGACGAATCGACGTGGAAGCTTTGGACCGGCGCGCTGCGCGGGGAGACGGGGCTGAAGGGGCGGGCGTTGTTCCTGCCGCTCCGCCTCGCCCTGACGGGCCTCGACCACGGGCCGGATCTCGCGGCGCTCCTGCCGCT
>NZ_DAOLAJ010000016.1:41623-53414 GCF_035325185.1 Enterovirga sp.
TCCTGCGCGAAGACGGGCTTGTGATAGGGGCTCTCGGGATCGATCCAGAATTCGAGCATGCCGCGCGTGCAGTGGAAGGCGCCGGGGACCCGGCCGTCGCGCTCGAGTTCCCGCGGATCGCGGATGTCGACCAGCACCGTGTCGTCGCGGCCGACGAGCTTGACCGCCTCCGCGGCGGGGATGGTCTCGACCCGCTTGTTGGCATCGTCGACCATGGCCTTGTAGCCGCGCTTGATGGTCTGGGGCATGGCGACATTTCCTCTGTCTCAAAAGAGCGATAAGGCGTGTCGCGCCACGGAGGTCAACGGGCCGCCATGCCGTTCGATGGATTCACGATCGTCGACTATATCGCGCTGGCCTGCTTCGTCGGCGCCTGGCTCGCCTATTACCTGGCGGTCGAGCGCACCGCGGTCGGCTCCATCAGCCTGAACCGGCTGATGAACCGCCACCGCTATCGCTGGATGCGCGTCCAGGCTGGCCGCGAGAACCGGATCATCGACGCCAATATCAACTCGTCGCTGCAAAACGGCACGGCGTTCTTCGCCTCCACCTCCCTGATCGCGATCGGCGGCTCCCTCGCCCTGCTGCGCTCCCCCGACGAGGTCCTGGGCATCTTCGCGCACCTGTCCGTGGGGGGAACCGCGGCGCGCGGCGCCTGGGAGCTGAAGGTGCTCGGCCTCACGGTGATCTTCGTCTACGCCTTCTTCAAGTTCTCCTGGTCGTACCGGCTCTTCAACTACGCGGCGATCCTGATCGGCGCGGTGCCGGAGAAGAAGGAGGGCGACGAGGAGGCGATTCTGGTCGCGTCCTGGCGCGCGGCTTCCATGAGCACGGTGGCGGGCCGCCATTTCAACCGGGGGCAGCGGGCCTTCTTCTTTTCCCTCGCCTATCTCGGCTGGTTCATCAGCCCCTATGTGCTGATCGCGACGACGGGCTTCGTACTCTACGTCATGTGGCATCGGCAATTCGCCTCCGATGCCCTCGCGGCCCTCGCGCGCGGCCCCTGGCCGGACCCGCCGTGATGGAGGAGCCTCGCGGACTGCCGGGCGAGGAGGAGATCGGCCGCGCGATCCTGGACCTCCTGGCGGCGCGCGCGGGAGGGGGGACGATTTCGCCCATGGACGTGGCCCGCCTGCTCGCCGGCAAGGATCCGCAAGCCTGGAGCCGGCTGATGCCGCGCGTCCGCCGGGCCGCGATCCGGCTGATGAAGGAGGGCCGGGTGGAGATTCGGCGCAGGGGCGGCGCGGTCGACCCGGACGATTTCCGGGGCACCTATCGCATCGGCGGGGTGGAGGGGAAGGTCAGGTAGGGCCCGGCGCCGGGAAGAGGGCGCTGCTGCGGCCCGTCAGGCGGTAGACGAGGAGCCCGATCCATTCGCGCAGGCCGAGATCGACGCGATCGAGCCCCGAGGCGATCGAGGGCTCGGAGCGCCAGCGCCGCTCGCGCGAGGTGCGGTAGTCGACCGGGTAGGGCACGACGTCGATCGTCGCCGCGCGGAAGGCGCCGACGGCGCGGGGCATGTGCCAGGCCGAGGTGACGAGAAGCCAGCGCCCGTCCGCGTCGGGAGGCAGGAGCGGCTTCGTGAGCCGGGCGTTTTCCCAGGTCGTGCGGGAAAGCCGCTCGTAGGTCACCCGCGCGGGCTCGAGGCCCAGCACCGCGCCGAAGCGCGCCACTGCGGCCGCCTCGGCGACCTCCTCGCCGAGAACGGATCCGCTGCCGCCGGTGAAGATCAGGCGCAGGCCGGGCTTGCGGCGCGAGAGATCGGCGAGGGCGATGAGACGCTCGGCCGCGTCGCCGACGACGAGCTGGTGGCGGTCGAAGGAGAGGTTCGGGAAGGCGGCGCCGCCGAGCACGATCACGCCGGCAAGCGGCTTGCCGTCCTCCTCGTAGGGCGGAAAGCGGTCCTCCAGGGGAAGCAGCAGCCAGGTGCCGACGGGCCCGAGGCCGCAGATCGCCAGGAGGATCAGCGAGCCGAGGCCGAGCCGCCTGCCGAGGCGGGCGAGCCGCGGCTGGCGCGCCAGGGCCAGGATCGCGCCGAGAATCGCCAGCGTGACCAGCAGGTTCGAGGGCGTTGCGAGGAGCCAGAGGAGCTTGGAGAGTACGAACACCTCCCCGTCTCACCCCTTCTTGCGGTCCGCCTCGAAGCGCGCCTTGGCCTCCTCGTTCGGCGGATAGAGGCCGGGCAGCGGGACGCCGCGCTCGACCTCCTTCATGATCCACATTTCGAGCAGTTCCTGCTCGGGGCCGAGCCTGGCCACTTCCTCGACCAGCTTCTGCGGGATCACCACCGCCCCGTCGCCATCGGCCACGATGACGTCGCCCGGGAAGATCGCGATGCCGCCGCAGCCGATCGGCTCGCCCCAGCCGACGAAGGTCAGGCTCGACACCGAGGGGGGAGCGGCGATGCCGGCGCACCAGATGGGCAGGCCGCTCGCCTCGCAGCCGATTCCGTCGCGCATGACGCCGTCCGTCACGAGCGCGGCGACATTGCGCTTCTTCATGCGGGCGCACAGGATGTCGCCGAAGATGCCGGCATCGGTGATGGCCATCGCGTCGGCGACGGCGACGACGCCCTCGGGCATGGCCTCGATCGCGGCGCGGGTCGAGATGGGCGAGGACCAGGATTCGGGCGTCGCGAGATCCTCGCGGGCGGGCACGAAGCGCAGCGGGAAGGCGGGACCGACGATCCGCTCGGAGGCATGGAAGGCCGGGCGGGGCCCGTGCAGCCACGTGCGACGCACGCCCTTCTTCAGGAGAATCGTCGTGACGGTGCCGGTCGAGATCGCGCGGAGCGCGTCGGCGATGGCCTTGTCGAGCATGGATCTGTTCTCCGCGGATCGGCGCGCGATCACGCTGGTCATTGCGTGCCGGCCCCCTCCGCGCAAGACAGGATCGAGGCGAGGCGGAGCATTTCGCCGGGCCCCGGCGCGTCGGGGCGCCGAGGCCGTTCCTATCCGGCGAGCAGCGCCTCGAGCGCGAGTTCGTAGGAGAGCGGGCCGAAGCCGGCGATCACGCCCCGGCAGACCGGGGCGATCAGCGAGCGGTGGCGGAAGGATTCGCGGGCGTGGACGTTCGAGACATGGACCTCGATCACCGTGGCGCCCGAGCCGGAAATCGCGTCCCGGAGGGCGATCGAGGTGTGCGTGTAGGCGCCCGCATTCAGGATCACGCCGATTCCGTCGCAGCCGGCCTCCTGGATCCAAGTGACCAGCTCGCCCTCGTGGTTCGACTGGCCGAAGGCGAGCTCCGCCCGCTCGCCCGCCCGCTCGCGCAGGCGCGTCTCGATATCGGCGAGCGTCGTCGCGCCGTAGATTCCGGGCTCGCGCGTGCCGAGCAGGTTCAGGTTCGGGCCGTTGAGCACCAGGATCGAGCGCACGGCCTCACCACCAGGGCGTGAAGCCGAACGAATAGGAGACCTTCGCGCCGAAGGTGTACTGGTCCTTCGAGCCGATCCGGGTGACGATGGGGCTGTCGGCGGCATCGCCCGTGAGGCGCTTGTAATTGATGTAGCCCGTCGTCGACCAGGTGTCGTTCCACTGATAGGTGACCGCACCCGTGAAGCCGGCCCCCGTCCGGCCCCCGCCGGCGCTGTAGGGGGTGACCAGCCCGTTCAGGGCGGCCTCGTCCGGCCTGACGCCGAACAGGCGGTCCGTATAGCGCTTGTCGCCGAGATAGAGGCGCGGGCCGATCGAGAGGACGAACTGTCCGAAGGGCTGGACGTAATCCACGCCGACGAGCCCGGTGAAACCCGAATCGTCCCGGAAGCCGTGCCGCACTTCCACGCGGGCCCGGATGAAGGAGACGGGCCAGTATTCGACGAAGACGCCCGATTCGATGTCGTAGTTCAGCTTGCGGAGGCCGAAGAGCAGCTTGTCGTCCGCCAGGTAGCGGCCCGCCTGGAGGCGGAAGACCGCCCCCGCCCGGAAGGTGGGATTTTCGAGGATCGAGATGGAGATGCCGTCATCGGGCGCCGCGAATCGCGCGGGCTCGCCGGCCCGGCGGAAGCTCAGCGAGGGAAAGCCCGCCCCCGACAATCGGTCCGAGCCCGCAAAGCTCGGGCTCACGATGCCGTTCGCGTTCAGCGTGACGATATAGGTATCGCTGGTCGGGGCCGGCGCGCTCTGCGTGTTCGCCCGCCAGTCCTGCTGTGCGAGGGCCGGGCCGGCGCACAATGCCGCAAGGCAGGCTGCCGTCCCGCTTTTCCACCCAATCGCCACCCGCATTCTCCGCAAAAAGATCATGACGGCACTAGGCCGCAATCTGGTGAGTGAAGCGTTAGCGTGATCCGGCCTTTCGCCACAATGGCGCGGCGCCTTCCGCCGGGCGATCCCCCCTCTTCTGTGCTCTTGCGACATCAGGTGTCAGCAATAGCTCTCCAGGGTGCCGCGCCGGCGCGTGTCCAGCGTGGCGCAGTGGAAGGCGCCGCCGAAGGGGCCGTAGGCCAGGAAGGGACAGGGGATCGGATCGAAGCCCCAGTCGCGCAAAGCCTTGACGAGGGTCGGCTGGGAGGCGTCGACGACGACCTTGGTCGGCGAAAGCGACAGGACGTTGATGGAGGTCCAGGGCGAGCACATGGAGATCCTGGCCATGATGCCGGTCTGGGGATCGGGCCGGGGCGCGACGAGGATGTCCCAGCTTTTCAGGGCCGCCGGCAGGTTCTCGATGTCGCAGTAATCCGGGTTCACGAGCACCTTGCCGGGCGCCAGCGGCATGAAGGTCGAATCGATGTGCATCGGCTGGCGGCACAGGCTCGGGATCTCGTGGATGCGGAAGCCGTCGCCCAGATGCCGGCGCAGCCACTCGACGCCGAATCGGTTCGTCACGTTCGAGATGGTGACGAACAGGTCGCGCCCGCAGCGCACGAAATCGGCCGCGTCGAAGACGGGCTCCCATTCGTTGATGGTGTAGCGCATCGGCTCGCCCTCGGCCGGGATGCGGTAGTCGTGGTGATAGAGGTCGTCGAGGAGCTGGGGCCGGGGTGCCGAGGTCCAGCGGGCGCCGGCCTTGAAGTATTCCTTGAAGAGGGAGCGATAGGCGTCCCCCTCGAAATAGCGCGTACGCCAGCACATCGGGCTTTCGATGATCTCGTCGCCCACCACGAGATAGCCGTCGCGCGGGCAGGCGGTGCAGAAACCGCGCGAGGACCAGGCCGGCGTCCTGAACCTGCGCTTGAAGTCGACGACGTCCGGCCGGCGCACCTTGACGCCTTCGCCTTCCAGGATGGCGATGAAGCCGTCCAGCTCCTTCTGGGCGAGCTTCTTCATCCAGGCCGGATAGCGGTAGCCGCCGACGAAGCGGTACAGCTTGGCGGCAAGGGGCGGCAGGTTGAAGGTCACGGTGACGTGGTCGGAGGGAATGGTCGCGCCCTCCAGGCGGCCCACGATCACCTCCTCCAGCGGATCCCACTCGTTCCAGGAATTCACCCCCGCGGCATGCGCCTCCTGCCGCCCCGGGGCGGCAGGAGCGTTTCGCGGCAAGCGGTCCGGGGTCGTCAGCATGGCGGGTCGCGTCTCTGGGGGGTACTCTGGCGTGCGATCGTCCCTATCTGTCTCCGAAGACCATCTCAACCGCGGCGGCGTAGCGCGGATCGCCGCGCGGCGAGGCGGATCGCGTACCGCCGCCCCGTCGCATTTCCTTTCCCCGGACGCGAGGCTTCGCTATGGGCTCGGCATGACGCGTATCGCCCTCGTTGCGGGCATTCTCGGCCTGACCCTTCTGGGTGTCCTCCTCGCCCTGTCGGGGCTGGACGACGTGGCGCAGGCCGTCGCGGCGGCCGGATGGGCGAGCGCGGCCGTCGTCGCGGTGCGCGCGGTGGTGCTGGTCGCGGCCGGGATCGGCTGGTACCTGCTCTTTCCGGTCTCGCATCGCCTGCCGCTGCGGATCGCACTGCTCCTGCGCTTCGTCCGCGAGGGCGTGAACCAGCTCCTGCCGGTGGGGCAGGTCGGCGGAGACGTGGTCGGGGCGCGGCTCGCTACGTTCTGGCGGATGGATGGCGCCGTCGCGGGCGCGACCACGATCGCCGACGTCGCCATCCAGGCGGCGACGCAGGCGGCCTTCGCCCTTCTCGGCGTCGGCCTCCTCGTCTGGCTGGAGGGAGACAGCGCCATCGTCCGCTACGCGGCCGGCGGCGTCGCCGTGGCCGCCTTGCTGATCGGGGCCTTCTTCGTGGCCCAGGCCCGGCTGGGCTCGCGGCTCCTTTCGGCAATCCTGCGCCGTTTCGGCGGCGAACGGATCGCGGCCGGGCTCGTGGACCGCCTCTGGAGCGGCCTCGCCAGGGTCTATGCCGAGCCCCGCCGCGTTGCCGCTTCGAGCCTCGTTCACATGGTTGGATGGCTCGGCGGTTCCCTGGAAGTCTATGTCGCGCTCCACGCCATGGGATATCCCGTCGGCCTCGCCGAGGCCGTCGTGATCGAGAGCCTGGGTCAGGCCGTGCGCGGCGCCGCCTTCGCGGTGCCGGGCGGCGTGGGCGTCCAGGAGGGCGGCTTCATCGCGCTTTGCGCCATTTTCGGCGTCCCGGCCGGGCCGGCTTTGGCCTTGTCGCTCGTCAAGCGGGTTCCCGATCTGGTGCTGGGCCTTCCGGGCCTCGCCGTCTGGCAAGTCCTGGAAGGACGGCACGCCTTGCGGCGCGACCGTCCGTCCTCCGAGGGCGTGGGGGCCTTGTCCGCGGCCCTTCCCGCGCGGGAGCGGCGCGGATGAGCGGGCCGGCTCTCCTGCTCGTGATCCTGGCCGGGATCGGGACCGGCTATCTCCTGCTCGCCGGGTTCTTCGTGCGGCGGCTGTCGCGGGCTCCTCCCGGGGAAGAAGCCGCCTCGCCGGGCGTGGCGATCCTCAAGCCGCTGCATGGCGAGGAGCCGGAACTGGCGGAGAACCTGAGGTCCTTCCTGCTCCAGAATTATCCGGGGCCGGTGCAGGTCGTGTTCGGCGTGCAGCATCCGGCCGATCCCGCCATCGCCGTCGTGCGCGGTTTGCAGGCGGCCTACCCGGATCGCGACATCGCGCTGGTGATCGACGGGCGGGTCCACGGCACCAACCGCAAAGTCTCGAACCTCATCAACATGGCCGGCCGTGTCCGGCACGACGTGATCGTCCTCGCGGATAGCGACATGCGGGCGCCGCCGGGCTATTTGCGGCGCGTCGTCGCGCTTTTAGGCGCTCCCGGCACGGGGGCGGTCACCTGTCCCTATCACGGCCTTGCGATCGACACGCTGTGGTCCCGCCTGACGGCGCTCGGGATCGATCGGCATTTCCTGCCCGGGATCGCCATGAGCGTCGGCCTCGGCGTCGGCCACCCGTGCATGGGCTCGACGATCGCGCTCCGGCGCGAGACGCTGGAGAGGATCGGCGGATTCGAGTCCGTGGCCGACGAGCTTGCCGACGATCACGTGATCGGGGCGCGGGTGCGGGGGCTCGGGCTCCGGGTGAGCGTCGCTCCTTTCACGGTGGGGCATCTGTGCCCGGAGCGGCGCTTGCGCGACCTTCTGCTCCAGGAACTGCGCTGGATGCGCACGGTGAGGCAGGTCGAGCCGGCCGGCCATCTCGGCTCTCTCGTCACCCATCCCTTCCCCTTCGCCCTGGCGGCTTTCCTGATCGAGCCCGGCCTCGCGACGGGCGCGGCCCTCGGCCTTGCGGCGGGGGCGGGTTTCGCTCTCTGCCTTGCCGTGGAGCGGGCCTTCGGATTAAAGCGACACCCTTACTGGCTCCTGCCGATGCGCGATCTCCTGTCCTTCGCGCTGTTTGCGGCGAGCTTCTTCGGCCGGGCGGTCAACTGGCGCGGCCGGGATTATGGGGTGGCGCGCTCGGGGGCGCTGCTGCCCAAGATGACGCGAGAGCCCACGTGATGCGCACGCTCTTCCTTCAGGCGCCTTCCTTCGAGGGGTTCGACGGGGGCGCCGGCTCGCGCTACCAGGCGCGGCGGGAGATCCAGTCCTTCTGGTATCCGACCTGGCTCGCCCAGCCGGCCGCGCTCGTCGAGAATTCCAAGCTCATCGACGCGCCGCCGCACCGCACGGGCCTCGCCGAGGTGGTGGCGCAGGCGAAGGATTTCGACCTCGTCGTGCTGCATACCTCGACGCCCTCCTTCGACAGCGACGTGAAGGTCGTCGAGGCGCTGAAGGCTGCCAATCCGGCCCTGAAGGCCGGGCTCATCGGCGCGAAGGTCGCCGTGCAGTCCGACGAGAGCCTGAAGGACGCTCCCGTCATCGACTTCGTCGCGCGCAACGAGTTCGACTTCACCATCAAGGACGTCGCGGACGGCCGCGATTGGTCCTCGATCCAGGGCCTCTCCTATCGCAATCGCGAGGGCGTCATCGTGCACAACGAGGAGCGCCCCGTCATGCACGACATGGATTCGCTCCCCTTCGTGACGCCGGTCTACAAGCGCGACCTCGTCATGGAGAAATACTTCATCGGCTACCTGAAGCACCCCTATATTTCATTCTATACGGGACGGGGCTGCAAGAGCCGCTGCACCTTCTGCCTCTGGCCGCAGACGGTCGGCGGGCACCGCTATCGCACGCGCTCGGTCGGCCACGTGATCGAGGAGGTGAAATACGTCCTCAAGGCTTTCCCCCAGATGAAGGAGCTGTTCTTCGACGACGACACCTTCACCGACGACCTGCCGCGCGCCGAGGCGATCGCGAAGGAATTGGGCAAGCTCGGCGTCATGTGGTCGTGCAACGCCAAGGCCAACGTGCCGCGCGACACGCTGAAGGTGTTGAAGGACAACGGCCTGCGCCTGCTCCTCGTCGGCTACGAGAGCGGCAACCAGCAGATCCTGCACAACATCAAGAAGGGCATGCGGGTCGAGGTGGCCGAGCGCTTCACGAAGGATTGCCACGAGCTGGGCATCGCCATCCACGGCACCTTCATCCTCGGCCTGCCCGGCGAGACGAAGGAGACGATCGCCGAGACGATCAAGTTCGCCACCCGCATCAACCCGCATACGATCCAGGTCTCGCTGGCCGCGCCCTATCCGGGCACCTTCCTCTACAAGCAGGCGCTGGAGAACGGCTGGCTCGACGCGCGGAACGCCGAGCTGATCAACGACAACGGCATCCAGATCGCCCCGCTCCATTACGAGCATCTGAGCCATACCGAGATCTTCAACTCGGTCGAGGAATTCTATCGGAAGTTCTATTTCCGCATCCCGAAGATCGCCTCGATCGTCGGCGAGATGGTGACCCAGCCCGACATGATGAAGCGCCGCCTGCGCGAGGGCGTCGAGTTCTTCCGCTTCCTCAAGGAGCGCCGCGGCGCCTCGCAGGCCGCGTGAGCCCACCCCGCCGCAGGCGGGGGGAGGGTGGAGCGGATGGCCGTCGCGATGCGTGAATCCGAGCGTTCGGCGGGAGGAAGGCGCCTCACCGTCACGGCCGACGATTTCGGCCTGTCGCCCGAGGTGAACGAGGCGGTCGAGCGCGCGCATCGCGAGGGCATCCTCACCGCCGCGAGCCTCATGGTGGCCGAGCCCCATGCCGCCGACGCCGTCGCGCGGGCCGGGCGCATGCCGAGGCTCGGCATCGGCCTTCACCTGACGCTGGTCGAGGGGAGGGCGATCCTGCCCCGTGCCGAGATTCCCGATCTCCTCGGCCCGGACGGCCGGCTGCGCGCCGACCTTGCGGCCTATGGCGCGGCGATCTTCTTCCGCCCCTCCGTGCGGCGGCAGGTCGCGCGCGAGATCGAGGCGCAGTTCGCGGCCTTCGCGTCGACGGGGTTGCCGCTGCATCACGTCGACGCCCACAAGCATTACCACCTGCACCCGACCATCGCCCGCCTGCTGCTGGAGATCGGACCGCGCTACGGCATGAGGCGCCTGCGCGTGCCGGTCGAGCCCGTCGAGATGTTGCGGCAAGTCGAGCCGGTGAGGCCCGGTCTCGAGGCGCGGCTCGCCGCTCCCTATGCCCGCGCCCTGCGCCGGCGGGCGCGGGCGGCCGGGATGGAGGTGCCCGACCGGGTCTTCGGCCTCGCCTGGTCGGGCGCGATGACGTCCGGGCGGGTCGCGGGGCTCCTGCGCCGCCTGCCGGAGGGGGATACGGAGATCTATTCGCATCCGGCCCTGGCGGGTGGCTTCGAGGGGGCGGCGCCGGGATATCTCTATGCCGAGGAATTCGCGGCGCTGATCGATCCCGAGGTCAAGGCCGCGGCGGGCGGGCCGGGATGAGCACGCTCACTCGAACATCCCGAGCTTTCCGTATCGCTCGGCGAGAAGATAATAGAAGGTGATGCGCGGCTTGTTGTGGTCGGCCTTCATGGCCTGGCAGGTCTCCTCGACCGCCTTGTCGAGATCGTCGCCCTTGAGGCCGAGCTTTCCTTCGAGGAAATTCTTGCGGACGGTCGCGCGCTCGTCCGGGTCGGAGCAGGCGACGTAGCGGGTATCCGGCTTCGACATGACGAGCCGGTAGGTCTTCTCGAGGCCGGCGAGGGCCTTTTCGTTGATCGGATTCTTGGCGAACTTCTTCACGTCTGCAAGATGATCGGACATCGGAGCGCCTTCGCGGGGAGCTGAATCCCCGGCGCAGTCTGGCGCAGCCTCATGCCGGCGTCCACGGGAGGAGAAGGAATTATCCTGTGCATGAGCCCCGTGCGTCCTCCGCCTCGACGTTGGGGGGGCTCTCGTGCCATACTGCACAGCAACACGGGCGGTTTCGGTCCATCACCCGGCCGGGGTTTCAAGGACGTCGAGATGAAGGTGATACTCGCGCAGCCGCGAGGGTTCTGCGCCGGGGTGGTCCGGGCGATCGAGATCGTCGAGAAGGCTCTCGAGAAATACGGCGCGCCCGTCTATGTCCGCCACGAGATCGTGCACAACAAATACGTCGTCGAGAGCCTGAAGGCGAAGGGTGCCGTCTTCGTCAAGGAGCTGCACGAGGTGCCGGCCGGCGCCGTCACGGTCTTCTCCGCCCACGGCGTCGCGCGCTCGGTCCAGGACGAGGCGAAGGCGCGCGAGCTGCCCGTCCTCGACGCGACCTGTCCGCTCGTCACCAAGGTGCACAACCAGGGCCGGCGCTATGTCGGCCAGGGCCGCACGCTCGTTCTCGTCGGCCATGCGGGCCATCCCGAGGTCGTCGGCACGCTGGGCCAGGTGAACGGGCCCGTCCACCTCGTCCAGACGATCGAGGATGTCGGCACGCTCCCGCTCCCGCTCGACACGCCCATCGCCTATATCACGCAGACGACGCTGTCGGTGGACGATACCAAGCACATCATCGACGAGCTGCGGGAGCGGTTCGACGACGTCGTGGGTCCCGATACGAGGGACATCTGCTACGCGACGCAGAACCGGCAGGCCGCCGTGCGCACGCTCACCGCCATGGTCGATGTCCTGCTCGTCGTGGGGGCGCGCAATTCCTCGAACTCGAACCGCCTGCGCGACGTGGGCGAGGAGGCCGGCGTGCCCTCCTATCTCGTCGATGACGGGAGCGAGGTCGATCCGGCATGGCTCGCCGGGGCGAGGACGGTCGGCCTGACCGCCGGCGCCTCCGCGCCGGAGGTTCTCGTGGACAGCGTCATCGATGCGCTGCGCAAGATCGAGCCGGTGGAGGTCGCCCTCCTCGACGGGACGGAGGAGAACATCACCTTCAACCTCCCCTTCCAACTGCGCCAGCAGACGCCCGCGCACGAGAAGGCCGCCCCGAGCGCGGCCTGACAACGAACGAGAGCGCAAAGAACGTGGGTATTCCTCTCCGCCAGGTCTTCGACGTCGGCACCTACGTGCTCAAGCAGCACCTGATGGGCCGCAAGCGCTATCCGCTCGTGCTGATGCTGGAGCCGCTCTTCCGCTGCAACCTCGCCTGCG
>NZ_DAOLAJ010000017.1:0-41223 GCF_035325185.1 Enterovirga sp.
CGCGCGCGACGGCGGTGATGCCCTGCACGAAATCGAAGATGCTCTCCGGCGGGCGACCTTCCTCGGCCAGCACCGTGTCGATGATCTTGCCGGTCTCGGCCTTCGAGAAGCCGCGGCGGCGCAGGAAGTCGGTACGATCCTCGTCGGTGCGCGCCACGATCTGCTCGCGGGCCATCTTGATGCCGTTGACGAAAGGCACGGCTGAGGAATTGGCGAAGTTCGCCAGCGCCGGCGCCGCCTCATGGGCGAAGCGGTTGGCGGCATATTTGGAGTGGCGGATGGTGATCTCCTCGAAATCCTCCACACCCCAGAGATTCCGGTTCTGACAGACCGCCCGCAGATAGAAGCTCGCCATGCCGAGCGTCTTGGCGCCGACCTCGGAATTCCAGCAGTAGAAGCCCCGGAAGTAAAGGTCGGGCGAGCCGTCAGGTAGCCGGCCGGCCTCGATCGGGTTCAGGTCATCGACCAGGAACAGGAAGACGTCACGGTCCGAGGCATAAAGCGTCGTCGTGTCCTTGGTGATGTCGACACGCGGATTGTAGATGCCGGTCGACCAGTCGAGCACGCCGGGCACTTTCCAGCGTGTGTCGCCGGTGCCGTTGCCGGCAATGCGCTGCACAGCCTCGACCAGCTCACAGTCGTAGATGCGGCCATAGTCCGGGCCGGTGACGGCGCGCAGTTCGACACGGCCGTTATCTGCTTCGAGCGTCTTGATCTGCTCGGCCCGATTGGATGTCAGGCCATATTGCAGGTTGATCGCGGCGAGCGGCGCCGGGAGCTGGCGCAGATAGGCGGCCGGCGCCCCGACCAGGCTGGCCAATTGGCCGAAGCTCCAATGGGTCGGGGCGATGGGCGTATCCGTGCCGGGCAGGATCAACGCCAGCCGTTCCGGGTCGCTGCGGTTCGCTTCAACGTGGATGAGCGCGCTCTCCACCACGCGCGTCCGGCTGCGATCGGCGCGGTCGCGAACGGAGTGCGCCAGTTCGGACAACGACAGATACCGCTCATCCGCTGGCCGGGAAAACCATTCCGACTAAACGCGGCCGATCCGCCCGCCGCGGCCGACATCAACCTTATAGCCGCCGGTGTCGCGGCGCGCGTCGAGAACTGAAACCTGGGTCATGGGACCAATCTCCATGACGGGCGCCGGAGACCTCTTCTCCAGCCCTCAACCCGTCACGGAAAATCTCTCCGCACTCTCACTCTCAGGGGGCGTTGCGGGGTCTCCCCGCAGAAGGGGTCGGCCGAGACCATAGGCTCGGTCGCAGGGGAAAGCTTTCCCCTTTTCGGTTCGCGGTGAATATCGGATCGTCTCAACAATTGTCCCGTCTTGAACGACCCTCGTGTCCAGACGTCATCGGCGCTATGAACGACGACATGCACAACGATCATGAGCATCACATGGAACGAAGAGAATATTACAGACCAGCATGGTCGTTGATACTCGACACGATCCGGTCGCGAGGCGCGGCTTGCAGCTTGCTCGTAGGTGCGATGACCGTTGGAGCTTGCACAGCGGAGCCTGAGGCGTCCGTTGCGGACACGTCGTCGCGCTCTGTCGCGCTCGCTACCCCGGCCGTGGAAATGGAGGCTGACCCACCGCCAGCCTTCACCTATTGGGCGCCAGAGGGATCGACGATCCGAAATCATCCGCAGGATCCAAACATATGGATCGCCGAAGGCACGGACGGGTCGAGGACCTACTATTTCGGCGACCAGTGTCGTGCGTCCGAACGTCAGGATTGGGTTGGACAGCCCGTTGAAACCCTGCCCAAGCCGCCCGTTGACGCGGTCTGGCGCATCGGCACCACCACCTCGCCTCAAACGTCAGACCTGCGGCGCGAACGGCTTAATATTTCTGTCGACGAGAAAACCCGTCGGGTCGCTCGCGTGGCCTGCGGCTAGATGGCGGGGCTTGTCAAGATGCGCGAGACGCTCATTACGTTCGTAGCACTGTTGGGTCTGGCCGCCTGCACGACCTCGCCCGAGGCGCCAGCCGCCTCTGCGACGCGTGAGCCCACGCCGCCGTCAAATACCACTTCGGTGGATGCGCCCGTATCCGACCAATGCCGAGCTGCGGAGCGTCAAGGTTGGGTGGGTCGGTCGGTCGACAGTCTGCCTGCGGCTTCGCACGGTGAGAACCGGCGCGTCGTTTGCACGACCTGCGCCCGAACGGAGGACTATAGGTCGGATCGCCTGAACATCGACTTTGATGCGGGTACGCGGCGTGTCGTCAAGGTGAGTTGCGGCTAGCATGGCGGGCAAGCCACCTGATGATACGGCTTCTGACGCCGAACTTCCGGCTGGCGTCGCCATACTGACCATCGAGATCCCGAACACGCCCCCTCCGCCGCTCCTCTCGGAGCGTGAAGCTCTTGACTGTCTGCTGGGCGCGTTGGAGGGCGGGCCGCTCGAACGGGTGTCGCGTGCTTTGGACACATTGGCGTCCCCGGCCGAGTGCCGGACATTCTTCTCAGCCGCTCTGCGACCTGGGGCCGCGGTGAAAGACATTCGGGCGGACTTCCATTTGGCCTGGACGGTTCGAGGGTTTCGACTGCGAGAAGCGCTCGACAACGACGGCCTGTTGCTCGCTGCGCTTCGCGTCCTGCTGCCTGCCTATGAGGGAGAAGGTTTGTGCCTGTTCCGCGGCGAGCAAGCCGGACGGTACGCGGCGGGAAAGCTCGGCTTCGGATGGACGCCCAAGCGGCAGGCGGCGGAAATGTTCGCGAGCGGACTCTGCGCCAGCTACGATGGTGGCGGCGTCCTGCTCGAGGCGACCGCGCCCGCAGAGGCCATCATAGCCGGACCAAGCGCCCACAGCGGATATCTTGGTGAACATGAACACGTCGTCGATCCGTCGCGCCTTACGGATCTACGGCCAGTGGCGTGGTGTCCGCAAAACTGAAACACGCAATGCGATCACATAGGGTTCGCAGGCTCCGGCGGCGCCCCCGCGACGACATCGGTGTTCGGCCAAGATTTCAGCGGAAGTCCCGCGTCTTCACCTTGATCGAGTCGATGTGCAGGTCAGGGATGTAGATGTTGCGGGTACGCATGGCGTTGGGGGCCTTGCCGCGGGGATCTGGCGTCGGCGAGCCGTGATGGAATTCGTCGCCGCGCCCATGCGGCAATGGAAAGGCCGTGTCGCGCTCGCCAACGCTTGCCAACTCGGCGGAGAGATCGGTCAGCCGTGGACGGGTAGCTACGACACCTTTTCGCGAAGCCATGACGATAGGCCTGCGTCGAGAATCATACGGGAGAGCTTCTGCGGTCCAAGGAGAACGACGCCGGCAGGAGCATCCTCTTCCGGGATGTCTCCAGTGTGCCAGACGAAAAACATACGGTCATATGCTTCGGCCTGGCTGAGCCGCGCCGCGTAATCGTGCAGCCCGCCACGGGTGGCTTGAGATTTGACTTGGACGAACGCGCGCTCCGCAGTGCTTGGGAGTATGAGTTCGAGGTCCACAGTCTTCTGCGTGCGACCGACTTGGCTCAAGCGTCGCCAACCGCTGGTCGAGAAGACAAGATCGACAAGAAGCTCGAAGTCCTGCCATGTGAGCAGACGCATGAGGCCAGCGATCGCGACTAACAGCGCTCGCTCGGCTTCTTCGGCAGCCGCTACCTCAGGAGCAAGCTCGTCGTTCAGCCTGCGCAGTACATAGTCGCTGGCGCGAACATCGCAGATAGTTCCCCGAAACATCTGGACCTTCAGTAGTCGGCCCGAGAGCCGATCTGCTGAAAGGACGGTGCCGCCGGCGGTAGTGCTGTGCCATCCGTCTAGTGTGGTGCGGCGATGGCTGCGGTCTTCCAATAACTCGACGTCGCCGCCGGGATGGCACCAATAAAGCAAGCCTCCGACGAAGGTGATGAAGATCGACCGGTCGTCGGCTTCATAGAAAGCCCGAATTTGATTGACGTCACGAGTGGCGGCGCCAGCGTCACCACGAATAGCTTTCATCGCTTCCCATACACCCTGCCATTCACCTTTGGAGCAGAGTTCGTGAGGCGCTTCCCGATAGCCAAACCGTATGACGCCGTCGCGCAGACTTTCGGCCTCCCAGTCTCCGCCTCGACCGAGCTTGATATAGTAGATTTTCGAGGCTGTGATCGGATGGGACTTGGCCGTCATCAGGTTAGGACCCGTCGGCAAGTCGTCTACGCGGGGATGCGTAGCGCCCCGGATGGAAGCAAAAGACAATGTCCTGCTGCGGCTTCAATAGGTGAGTGCCTTCTTGACCGCGGCACGCTCATCCTCCGCATGTTGAGCGTGCAGCTTGCCAGCTTTCCAGCTCCAAACCGTAAAGCCTATTCCGCTCAGCTTGGTGATTTGTCCGGAAGGAGACACCTGGGCTTCTCCTTCCGACACTAGGCGAAGTACGACTTTGGCTGGTTCCCCCAAAGTATCTATTTCAAACAGCTTGCCTAGCGTCGCGTCCGTGAGGAGGTGATCGCCCTTTGTATCGATGGCGACCACGGTTTTGTCGACCCACACCAGGAAGTCCGGCCAGTACGTTGAGGCCGACGCGAGATCTAACAGAGGCAAATAAAAGCCGCTGTTACGCGGATTGCGTGCCCACACTCGCTGCGACTTATCAAGCGCGCGTGCGAAGCGAAGTTCGAGGGGATTTAAGCCAGAATAGCGGCGATGGAGGGATTTGGAGAATGCTACGGCATCTGCTTCGTCGATAAGGACCGGTCCCACCGAGTACGGAGCGTCAAAGTCATTCTGAAAAATGCGAGAGTTCGATATGTAGCAATCGACAACATCTCTCGCGATTGATCGAATATGGTCGGCTGCCGGGCTTGTGAGCTCGACAAGAGCGTCGAACTTTGGAAGCTCGATATCGACGAGATTGATCGGTCCCCCGGCTCTCCTAAGGGCACCGGAATAAAGGCGCTGAAGCTCGCGCCGAAAAATCGCGCGCGCTGTCACGCGATTGCTGTGTTCGACTTCGACCCAGTCATAGGTGGCTTCATTGCCAGTCCCGATCTCTTGCAGAACCAACATGCGACTACCTTGGCCGATGGTGTTCTCACCTCCAGATGAGAAGTTCATCATTTTCGAGATAATCGCCGCGATAGGGTCCTTTGCATTTGCCGACAGAATGCCAACAGTCGGGACTGTGCGCGGCGGCTCCGGCATGAGCTTCTCAAGGATGCGACCTCGCCCGTCCTTCTTTATGCTTAGGCTGATGGCGGGATGCTCATTGAGCAGTTGCGTTCGAACATCATCCAATATCTCGTCAAAAACGCCCCGCTCATCGGAGCGAATGTAGAAGTGCGCGGTATTGAGAATGGGGTTCTGATAGTGCTCGGCTCCGGGTTGTCGCAGGACGCGACCGATCACCTGAGTGATCTGCCGTGCTGAGGCCATCTCCTTGTCAATATATGCGAAGCCGCAGGTGGGATCATCCCAACCTTCTTGCAGGCCGAGGTTGAAGATGACGTGCTCGAAGTTGCCTTCCAGGAAGGTGGTATAGTCGTTGTCTCCGCCAGAAAGCAGACGAAGTGACGGCGGCGGCGGAAACCCTGGCCCAAACTTCAGTTGGCTGTAGATAACGATCTTAGACGGATCAATCCCGGCATTTTCTACGAGGTGGCGCCAAATAAGGATCGGTCGAGCCTGACGATCTGTGAAGGGGCGCTTGACGTCCTCGCTTATAGGGACGCCGTCGACCGTATTTGTGCTGCAGACGTAGATTGCCTTCGGCCTGAAGGGGATGGGAACGGAGGCAGCCGCCTCTTGAGCATCTCCCATGTCAGTCAGCATTGCATCGATAGCCGTTTCCATCGGAGTGACATAGCCGCCAATCGCGATGCGCTCTTTAACCAAACCGGCATCAACAACGGCGCGGCTTGAAACGGCGGTAGTAAAACGCTGCTCATTCCAGCCGCGATCATTCCGAAGGCGGGCAATCGTATTTTCAAGCTGGCCAGGTAGCGCCATAGTCGCGCTTGCTGAGATCAGCGCGTCCGGCGAAAGCTCGAGGAGCCGTCTTGTTTGGAGATCCGAGAGGTTGTGACCTTCGTCGTAGACTACAATCAACGGACGGCGCAGCCCGCCGTGTGTCCGTCGCTTCGCTATGAGGGACCAGAGCGATTCAGAGGCCAAGTCGAGTTGTGCCTGGTAGACGCGCCGGTCTCCTCCCTGACTGTCCTCAACCGCGAATTTGCCGACCGTCGCCACCAACAGAAGCGGCACTGTGTCATCTTCGAGGTCGCTCGGAGCCACCTGCAGAAGCGGCTTCACGTTGAACCCGGGCAGATTGTCAGCGTACTTCC
Source organism: Enterovirga sp. (assembly GCF_035325185.1). GTDB lineage: Bacteria > Pseudomonadota > Alphaproteobacteria > Rhizobiales > Beijerinckiaceae > Enterovirga. Next base: position 6,283 of record NZ_DAOLAJ010000017.1, read on the forward strand.
CCGAGGAAAGGTTTGCATACGCCTGAGAAACGACGATCCGGCCTTTAGATATCCAGAGAACGACGGGCTGGATAGGAAGCCGATCGCGAATCTGCGCGATGGCCTCAGCCAAGATCAAGGTCTTTCCGCTACCAGTGATGGACACCAACGTCTGAAGGAATGGAACCGTCGTTTGACGATCTACCATCAAAGGATTTGCGGCGTACTCGGCAAAACGTTCGGCTATCTGGCTAGACGCCTCTTGCTGAAAACTGAAGGCGTCCATCACATTTCCTGCTCAGACGAGTTGTACTCATCATTCTCATCCAAACCGAGGTGCGCGAGGATACGGTCCGGTATCTTCCAGAAGCGCACGTTAGGTGACTGAAATGTCTCGTACCTTGCATAAACGTGGTACGGGGGCTTTACACCCGCTCGCTTCCCCTCCGTCACGACGGTCTTGTAGGTACTGAGGTCGAGAGAGCCGACCGGACCCCCGTTGTCCCAAATCAAAAAATAGCCCTCACCCGCATCGTCGGTCCCGATGAGGTACTGGTAGCCCGCACCATCGAAGAAGCTCAAGCTCGGAGCGCTTCTGCGCTGAGTTTCCCAGTGTGACGTAAGCACGATGTCGATCAACTCGCTTCGCTGCATCGATAGAACCGTGCGCGCGTCGATCGTCTTCGTTAGCAGCCTATATTCGAAGCCGCCGCCGAGCGGTTCTGCTTGGCTTCCATCGGGCCGTTCGCCAGTTATGGCATTGTGCAAACGCTTCCATGTGAGAGTGCGAGCGTACTTATCGCCGTTTTCGGGGGCACCTTGCTCAATCAAGATGAACCGTCGGTCCGCTTCCTGCTCCTGGTTGAGTTCTAGCACTGCATGTGCCGTCGAACCGGAGCCGGCATACGGGTCCATTACGAGACCGGCGGGCGGACACCAGATCTGAATGATCTTCTTTAGCAAGCGCAGTGGCTTGACCGTATCGAAGCCGTGATCCTTCCCAACCACAGCATCGAGTTCACGTTTTGCCAGGTCCGTATGGCCGGACTCGCCATGGGCCCAAGCCACCGCCCCGATCTCGAACGGATCATCGTACTGCTCTTCGTCCCAGAAGGTCGTAGGGACTTTGCCCTCCTTGATCCGATGAAGATGATTCTTTAGCCGAGGCCGAACGTATCCGGGCCGGCGGGCCTTATCGTCGCGGAAGTATAGCTGGGGCCAATTCCCCGCTTCTCGGCGCCGTTGCGCTTGAGTCGCCGCCTTCTTGACGACTGGGTCCTTGGCGGGGTCATAATCTTCAAGCCGTGTCCCCGCACCCTTCAGGACGAGCGCCTTTCCTCGGCCATCCCCAAGGTCTTTTTCGACGTACTCGCTACCCCACTCAGCAAGGAGCTTACGCGCCTCCGCCTTTGTGAAGTTGACCCAATGTGCGCGTGCCTCGGGCAGTTGCCCATCGAATCTGTATTCGCCGTTGGGATAGTGAAGATATCCGGTGACCGGAGACTGAATTGCGTAGGCGGTCTTGTCGCGATGCTGCCGCGCCGTCGGATCGCTGGGAATCCAATCGCCGTCAGGGTCATCGTCCAGATTGCGGACCACCCCACGATCCAAGTCTACGCGGCCAGTTTTGGCTCGTGTGCGATCTTTGGCATAAACGAGGACGTACTCTGTAGTCTTCGAAATCGTCTTGGCGTCGTTCTTGGGAGAGTAGGCCTTCTGCCAATTAATAATTCCGAGCCTATTCTCCTCACCAAACACTTCATCCAGCATCATTCCGAGATGATATAGCTCGTTGTCGTCTATGCAGATCGCAAGAACGCCCGATGGCTTCAGCATCGCCTTCATCACCTGAAGACGAGGCATCATTGCCTTGATCCACTTGGTATGGCGCGACCCATCTTCGCGGCCAACAAGCGTGCCGAGCTCGGGATCGTTAGGATCACTATCCCAGCGATCATTGTACCGGAAATATTGTCCTGTATTATAAGGTGGATCAGTCAGAATAAGGTCGACCTCGCCGCGATACTTATACAACGTCACCATTGCTTGAAGATTTTCGCCTTCAATCAAGAGGTTTTTCGCTTGGTCGATCGCAGGACCGACATGCAGCCGCGGCTCGCGCCGCGTGACTCGAGGACGCACTCGGCGGTAAATTTCCAGAGCTGTCCGCTTTCCATGGAAGCTCAACGCGACACCATGTGAAAGGAGGCCGCGCACGATTCTTTCAAGGTCATCCCTGTCCAGCTTGGCTAGTTCGCTGCCAAGAGCGTCATTCTCAATGTCCACCCATCACTCCAATCACGCATCGAGGCACCCCCCCGACGCCAGCTATGTTCTTATTTAGTTCTCGGCTGTCCGGCAACGTTTGATCCGGTTTAGCGCGTGGTCGGGGACAGCGCTAACGCGATGTCGTGCGGGCCCCAGGATGTCGTTTTCGAGGCCGGGATCGTGCCGAGGGAGCCGAGCGCGGGGGCGATAGCCCGATGTCACCTAATGTTTGCAGGTTGATTATCGGGCGAGAAGGAAGCCTCACAGTCAGTTCAAGCTTGCCTCCGACAGCTTCCACGTAGCTCCGAAGCGTCGAGAGGTACATGTCGGTTTGCTTTTCGAGCTGAGAGACGGACGGCTGCCTTATGTTCAGCGCCGACGCGATGTCCGCTTGAGCCTTGCCTGTAATACGACGAAGTTCGCGCAGGCCATCAACCTCCTGCTTCAACTCGTGATAACGAGCTTCAATCGCTGCCTGCTCGTCAGCCGGCAACGCCGCCACGATTTCAGTCAGGCTACGGCCCATTTCGTTTGCTTTCTTTTGCGGACTTCAGGCTTTCCAGATGCTCGGAAAACCGAAGATCCGCTTTTGCGGTCAGTTTCTTGTAGAAGCGCTTCTGGCTGACGCCAGACTTGTCGCCTGCTACAAGGACGATGGCCTTTCGCTTGGGATCGAAGGCGAAGGCCGCACGCCATTCGCCGTCGCCGCCCTCGAACCGCAGCTCCTTCATATTGGCGTGTTTCGATCCCTTGAGCGTGTCTGCGTGAGGCCGGCTAAGCTGGGGACCGTAGTCGGCCAACAGCTTGGAGACGGCGATCAACGCGACGCGGACATCACGCTCAAAAGTCAGAACCTCCGCCTCGAAGGCTGGGTGGAATTCGACCTCCCATTCCATATAGGTTGGAACCTATATTCGGTCAATGGGCAGGACGCGCGGTGCGGCGGGCGACGCCGTCGTTGCGCGCCGGCAGCTCTCGGCCCACGCGTCGAGATCATCGACCGCATAGCGCACCCATTTTCCGAACTTATGGAAAACCGGTCCGCCACCCAGCGAGCGGTAGCATTCGAGCGTATGCGCTTCGAGGGCGAGATAGCGGGCGGCCGCGTCGGTATCGACGAAGCGGATCGGTCCCGCATCATCGACGAACCTGGCCCGGCGCAGGATGTCACGCGTAGGCCAGCGGCGTTGCGGATTGGCGTCCTTACGCATGGCTCGCCTCCTTTTCCTCATCGCGCTTGGTGCCGGGAGGGACGGCGCGGTTTTCCCCGGAGCGATGGCGGAACGGCCGATAGTTTCCGAGCTTGGTGCGTGAGGCATACTGGCCGTCCTCATAGCCAAGGGGCTTGCCGGTCGCGGTCAGGGCCGGCTCGATTGCTTCGACGTCGGGCGCGACTGAGGGCACGTCTACTATCGGCGTCGCAACGGGGTTGGGAGTCGGGCTCGCCGGCAGGCCGCCGAGCAGAGCTTGTCGGCGCTGGTTCACTGCTTCCGCCGCAGCGCGTACCGGATCGTCCTCGGTGTGGACGTATTTCATGAACATCGTCACCGTCTTGTGGGCGGTGAGTGCCATGCCGACCTTCACCGGAATGCCCGAGTTGGCGATGTCGGTCGCCGAGCGGTGGCGGATGCCGTGCGTCCCGATATGCGGCAGCCCGGCGCGTTCCAGGATGCGCCGCCAGCCCTGATAGTAGGTGTGCTTGGACATCGGCAGATTGGGATCGAAGACAGACGGGCAGACGAATGGCGATTCCTCAAGCAGCGGCGCGGTCTCGAAGAGCCGCTGCGCTTCGGCGCTCATCGGCTTGGACATGCCGCCGGTCTTGCTGTCGGGCCAAACCACGCGCCGGTTGTCGTAATCGACCCACGACCATTCGAGCTGGAGGATCTCCGACATGCGCGCGGCGAATTCGAACTGGAGCCGGATCGCGAGGAGAATGAACGGATGCTCAAGCCCCTCCGCCTCGGCGCGCGCGAGATAAGCAAAGAGTTTCTTCATCTCGCTGTCCGTGATCAGCCGGGTCTTTCCCCGTTCGGGGAATTTGGGAACGTGGCGGCACGGATTCGAACCGTCAGGGCGCATGCCCCAGACCTCGGCCATGTTGAACATCTTCCGCACGGCCGCGAGGACTCGGTTCGCATTCGTTGGCTTCTTCGCCATCTTCTTCATCAGGTTCGAGATGTCGGCGCGCGTGACGTCGGGCACCTTCAGTTGGCCGAGCACCGGGATGATGTAGCGCTTGCCGTAGCCGCGGTTCGAATGGACTGTGGACGGCTTATTGCGGCTCTCCGAGTAGTCGGTGATGAAGCGGTCGAAGAGTTCCTTGACCGTAGGCGCCTGCCGCGCCGTGGCCCGCTCGGCACTGGGATCAACGCCGCGGCGAACCTCGGCCAGCCAGTCCTGGGCGATTCCGCGGGCTTGCTCGACGGTGATCTCGCCGTAGCGGCCGATAGCGGGCTTTCTGCGCTGCCCGTTGTTCGCGACGTAGGCGACCATGAAAATCTTGCGGCCAGCCGGGGTGATCTTGACAAGGAACCCGGGTATCGTCGTATCCCGGAGTTCGTAATCACGCTCCTGCGGGGTTGCGGCGTCGACAGCGGTCTTTGTGAGCTTGATTTTGGGCATTCCTAACCTCCGTTGAGGTCGGATTTCAGGTGCAGAATAGGTGCACCTAGAAAGCCAACCGTAGCGTACGTCCGGCTAGGTATGTGTGTTCTGGGAACCGAAAAAAGCTAGTGCTGACAATCGGTTATCGGGAAAACGGATACTGCCGGATACACAAAGGATAGGGCATATCCGGTCTCTCAAAATCCGCCGTCCTCGCGGATATGTCGGTTCGAGTCCGACCGCCCGCACCATTTGCGCGGGACCGCTTTTCATCCGCTTCCGGTGGAAATGCACTCTCCAGAGCGGGGCGCCGGGATTGGATGCCGCGCCTCCTCTGCCTCGCCTTGCGGCCTCGCCTGTGCTAGGCGCCGCCCCGAGAGGGACCCACGGCCGGGACATGGACAATTTCATTCGCGAAGTCGACGAGGAGTATCGCCGGGAGCGGCTCGCGCAGATCTGGAAGCGTTTCGGCGCCGCGATCGTCGCCCTCGCCCTGCTGATGGTCGGGGGCGTCGGCGGCTGGCGCTACTGGCAGCATAGGGAACTGGCACGGCAGGAGGCCGCCGGCGCTCGCTTCGCCGAGGCGGTGCAGCTCTCGACCGACGGCAAGGGTGAGGAATCCGAGGCTGTTCTGAAATCCCTCGTCGGCGACGGGCCGGAGGGCTACCGGCTGATCTCGCGCTTCCGCCTCGCGGGCGAGCTCGGCAAGACCGGCACCGGCGAGGAAGGGGCCAAGGCTTTCGACGCCCTCGCCGCCGATGCCTCCCTCGAGGCTGTCCTGCGCGATCTCGCGAAGCTGCGCGCGGCCGCGATCCGGCTCGATTCGGACAGCGAGGCGGCGACGCGGGAACTCGAGCCTATCGCCTCGCCCTCGAACCCCATGCGGCACACGGCACGCGAACTGCTCGGCCTCGCGGCGCTGAAGCGCGGCGATTTCGAGGGCGCGAGCCGCTGGTTCGACCAGATCGCTCAGGATCGCGCCACCCCGCAGAACCTGCGCGGGCGACTCGAGATCTATACCGCGCTCGCCGCGGGCGGTCCCGTCCAGGTCACGCAGTAGCTGTCCATGGCGGTCGTCGCGATCGTCGGCCGGCCGAATGTCGGCAAGTCGACCCTGTTCAACCGGCTGGTCGGGCAGAAGCTCGCGCTGGTCGACGACCGGCCGGGCGTCACGCGCGACCGGCGCGAGGGCGAGGCCCGGCTCGGCGACCTCTCCTTCCGCATCATCGACACCGCCGGCCTCGAGGAGGCCGAGGCGGGCTCGCTTTCCGAACGCATGCGCCGGCAGACCGAGGCCGCGATCGAGGAAGCCGATGCCGTCCTCTTCCTGATCGATGCGCGGGCGGGCGTGATCCCCGACGACCGCACCTTCGCGGAACTGGTGCGGCGCGCGGACCGTCCCGTCGTGCTGGTCGCCAACAAGGCGGAGGGGAAGGGCGGCCTCTCGGGCGCCTATGACGCCTTCTCGCTCGGCCTCGGCGATCCGGTGCCGCTCTCGGCCGAGCACGGCGAGGGGCTCGGCGATCTCTACGACGCGCTGGAGCCGATCCTCGGCGGGGAGGAAAGCGACGGGGAGAGAGCTGGCAAGGCCCTGAAGGTCGCGATCGTCGGCCGGCCGAATGCGGGCAAGTCGACGCTCGTCAACCGCATGGTCGGCTCGGACCGTCTCCTCACCGGCCCCGAGGCCGGCATCACGCGCGACACGATCTCGCTCGAATGGCGCTGGCGCGACAAACCCATCCGCCTCTTCGACACGGCCGGGCTGCGCAAGCGCGCGCGGGTCGAGGACAAGCTGGAGAAGCTTTCGGTCGCCGATGCCTTGCGCGCGATCCGCTTCGCCGAGGTCGTGGTGGTGCTGCTGGATGCGACCATTCCCTTCGAGAAGCAGGATCTCTCGATCGTCGACCTGATCGAGAGCGAGGGCCGCGCGCTCGTGATCGGCCTCAACAAATGGGATCTCGTGGCCGACCAGCCGGGCCTGCTCAAGACCTTGCGCGAGGAGGCGACGCGTCTCCTGCCGCAGGTGCGCGGGGTGCCGGTCGTGCCGCTCTCGGGGCTTGCGGGGCAGGGGATCGACGCCCTGATGGGCGCGGTTGTGGCGGCGGCGGAGGTGTGGAGCCGGCGCGTCTCGACGGCCCGGATCAACGACTGGCTGGCCGAGGCTCTCGCCGCCCATGCGCCCCCGGCCGTCTCGGGGCGGCGGATCAAGATCCGCTACATGACGCAGGTGAAGAGCCGCCCTCCCCATTTCGCGCTTTTCGGCAACCAGCTCGATGCCCTGCCCAAGGCTTACACGCGCTATCTCGTGAACGGGCTGCGCGAGGCGTTCGACCTGCCCGGCGTGCCGATCCGCCTCTCGCTGCGGTCGGGCCCGAACCCCTTCGACAGGAAGAAGCGCTGAGGGGAGGGCCTCAGGCCGCTCCCGCCAGTTCCCGGCAGGCTTCGTCGATCTCGTCTTCCCTCACCTCGGCGAAAGCGGCGGAGATCTTGTAGGCGCGTGGCTGCTCGCCTGCCCGCATCAGCAGGATCACGGTCTCGACCCCCGGGCAGCCGGGGTCGTGGCAGACGATCTCGCTGATCGTGATCGCGTCGTCCTCGCCGAGCGCCAGCTTCTCCGAGAGGCGCGCCTTGAGGGCGGCGCGCCGGCCGGCCTCCTCGGCCGGGCGCTTGCAAAGGCCCCGGAAGCCGGCAAGCAGGCTCATGCGGCCTGCCTGCGCCACAGGGGAAACGGATCGGGCAGGTTGCGATAGGCGTCCGGGTCGAAGCGGGGCGTCGTCACCGAGCCGACGAGGCAGGAATCGAGCGCCGCCCGGAGGCCGGCCTCGTCGAGATTCGTGCCGATGAAGACGAGTTCCTGCCGCCGGTCGCCCCAGGTCGGGCTCCAGTGCCGCGAGATCAGCCGCTGCCATTCCGGGTGGTCGGGCCAGCGCGATTTCGGCACCGCCGCCCACCAGGTCCCCATGGGCGCGACGCGGCGGATCGCGCCGGCAATGGACAACTCGCCCACCCAGTCGGGCCGCGTCGCGAGCCAGAAATGACCCTTCGCGCGGATGAGGCCGGGCCAGGTCCGGTTGAAGACCTCGTCGAGCTTCGCCGGATGGAAGGGTCGTCGGGCGCGGTAGACGAAGCTGCCGATCCCGTATTCCTCGGTTTCCGGGGTGTGCTCGTGGGGCGCGTAGAGTTCCTTGTACCAGAGAGGATGGCGCTGGGCCTTCTCCTCGTCGAAGAGCCCGGTCTCGAGGACCGCGTCGAGCGGCACGCGGCCGAAATCGGCCTCGATGATCCGCGCATCGGCGTTCAGCCCGCGCACGACCTTGCGGCAGAGATCGCGCTGGTCCCCGGTGACGTCGCTCGCCTTGTTGATCACGACGACGTCGGCGAATTCGATCTGCTCGACGAGAAGGTCGACGATGGTGCGCTCGTCCTCCTCCCCCGCCGTCTCGCCGCGCTCGTGCAGGAAGTCGTGCGAGCCGTAGTCGCGCAGGAGATTCATCGCGTCGACGACGGTGACCATCGTATCGAGCCGGGCGACGTCGGAGAGCGAGCGTCCGTTCTCGTCGCGGAACGAGAAGGTCGATGCGACGGGAAGGGGCTCGGCGATCCCCGTTCCCTCGATCAGGAGATAGTCGTAGCGACCCTCGGCCGCGAGGCGGCCGACCTCTTCGAGAAGGTCGTCGCGCAGGGTGCAGCAGATGCAGCCATTGGTCATCTCGACCAGCTTCTCGTCCGTGCGGGAGAGGTCGGCTCCTCCCTCGCGCACGAGATCGGCATCGATATTCACCTCGCTCATGTCGTTGACGATGACTGCGACGCGGCGCCCCTCGCGGTTGTTGAGGATGTGGTTGAGAAGCGTCGTCTTGCCGGCTCCGAGAAAGCCGGACAGGACGGTGACGGGAAGACGGTCGGGCATGCGGGGCTCTGGCTTGAGACGAATTGTTATATTATAACGTATCTATCGTGGCTGCAAAGCCGGCTTGCCCTGGCGAGGTGACGCATCCCGCGCGGTTGTTCCGGCGGCGTTCAGGAATAATCTGCGGGGATCGCTGTTTCTTGAAGGGAGATTCGAGATGTCCCTTGTTCGACTGACCCTGGCCGCCGGGCTCGCCCTCGGCCTCTGCTCGCCGGTCTATGCCCTGACGGCGCAGCAGGAGAAGATGAAGACTTGCAATACCGACGCCACGGCGAAGAGCCTCAAGGGCGCCGACCGCAAGACCTTCCTGTCCGAATGCCTGAAAGCGGATAGCGCGACGGCTGAAAAGGCCCTGACGGCGCAGCAGGAGAAGATGAAAACCTGCAACGCCGACGCGACGGCCAAGAGCCTGAAGGGCAAGGAGCGCCGCACCTTCATGAGCACTTGCCTGAAGGGAAGCTGACGAGCCTCTCCGCCGCGGCTTCGGAGGTCACTTCCCCGGCATATGCATCACCTTGCCGCCCGGCAGGACGATGTCGCCGGGGTTCTGGCCCGCGCCGCAATCGCCGAGGCGCGTCGTCGTGATGGTTGTCTCCTGCGTCAGGGGCTTCGGCATGCCCGGAATCCCCTTGATGGTCGTCGTCATGGCGAGCTTGACGGAGGTGTCGAAGTCGCCGCTGATCAGGCCCTTCCCCTCGGCGGTGATGCCGCCGACCGTGCAGACGGTTTCGATCTCGTAGCCGGCCTCGACCTTGCGGATCTCGCGCTTCGAGCAGGTGGCGCCCGGCGCTGTCGTCGATTCGGCGAGCTTGTCGGTCTTCTCGTCGATGCATTGCCGCACCTTCGTCCCCTTGGGCAGGGCAGCCCCGGCGATGGTGGATTCCCAGAGCCCAGGCTTGCGGGACGGAAGCGTATCGGCCGCGCAGGGCAGGGCCGACACGGCGAGGGGCGCGAGACAAAGGACGAAGGCGGCAGGTCTCATGAAGGCTCCGGCTTCCGGAGCATGCTGCGGAAAAGTGGACCCTGGTTTTCCGGAAACAGCATGCTCGAACAAAAAGATAGATCCGGCAATGTCGCTGTCCGGTGGGACTGAAATGTGACCCGTCGGCGACGGGTTCAGCTCGGCCGGTGGAACTCCAACACCTTGTCCTGCGGGAAGTCGTAGAGCTTTCCCGTCTCGCTCCAGGCGGGGGAGGCGAGGCGGACGATGTGGGGCGCGAGGTCCTCGGGCGTCTTCAGCGTCATCGGATCCTCGCCCGGCATGGCGGAGGCGCGCATGCGCGTGCGCAGCGGGCCCGGATTGACCAGCATCACGCGGACGGGGGTGGTCACGGTCTCGGCGGCATAGGTCCGGGCCAGCATCTCGACGGCGGCCTTCGAGATGGCATAGAGGCCCCAATAGGCGCGCCCGTTATGCGCCGCCCCGGAGGAGGTGACGATCACCCGTCCCGCATCCGAGGCCCGCAGCAGCGGGTCGAGCGAGCGCAGGAGGCGCCAATTGGCCGTCACGTTCACGGCCATGACGTCGTCCCAGCTCTTCTGGTCGTAATGGCCGAGGGGGGCGAGGCCGCCCAAGAGGCCCGCATTGGCGAAGAGGATGTCAAGCCTGCCCCAGCGCTCGTAGAGCGCGCCGCCGAGCCGGTCGAGCGCGTCGAAATCCTTGATGTCGAGCGGCACCAGCGTCGCCGAGCCGCCGATCTCGCGGATCGCGTCGTCCAGTTCCTCGAGCGCGCCCTGGGTGCGGGCGAGGGCGACGATATGGGCGCCGGCCGCGGCGAGCGCCAGGGCCGCGGCGCGTCCGATGCCTCGGGACGCGCCCGTCACGACCGCGATGCGGCCGTCGAGTTCTGCCATGATAGGTCTAGCCGGCTTCTGCGAGGAGCGAGATCTGCTTGGAGGCCTCGCCCATGTGGTCGGTGATAGGCGTCGGATATTCGCCGGTGAAGTAATGGTCGGTGAACTGGGGCATGGCGTCGTTGCGGCCGGGCTGGCCGAGCGCGCGATAGAGCCCGTCGATCGACAGGAAGGCGAGGCTGTCGACGCCGAGATAGGCCGTGATCTCCGGCACCGACATGCGGGCGGCGATCAGCTTGTCCTGCGAGGGCATGTCGATGCCGTAGTAATCGGCATATTTGATCGGCGGGCAGGCGATGCGGAAATGGATCTCGGCCGCACCCCCCTCGCGCATCATGGCCACGATCTTGCGCGACGTCGTGCCGCGCACGATCGAATCGTCCACGAGCACGATGCGGCGTCCCGCGATGACGGCCTTGTTGGCCGAGTGCTTCATGCGCACGCCGAGCTCGCGGCCCGTCTGGCTCGGCTGGATGAAGGTGCGTCCGACGTAATGGTTGCGGATGATGCCGAGTTCATAAGGAATCTGCGAGGCTTGGCTGAAGCCGATCGCGGCGGGGACGCCGGAATCGGGCACCGGCACCACGACATCGGCCTCGACCGGGCTTTCGGCCGCGAGGGTGGCGCCGATCTTCTTGCGCACCTCGTAGACGTTGTAGCCGCCGAGGATCGAATCGGGCCGCGAGAAATAGACGTATTCGAAGAGGCAGGGGCGGGCGCGGAGCGCCGGGAAGGGCCGCGTGCTCTCGACGCCGTCCGGCCCGATGACCACGACCTCGCCGTTGGCGATCTCGCGCACGAAGCGCGCGCCGATGATGTCCAGCGCGCAGGTCTCGGAGGTCAGGATGGGGCAGCCGTCGAGATCGCCGAGGACGAGGGGGCGGATGCCGAGCGGGTCGCGCGCGCCGATCATCCGCTCGTTGGTCATGCCGACGAAGGCATAGGCGCCCTCGACCTGCGAGAGCGCGTCCGTGAAGCGGTCGAGGAAACGCCCGCGGCGCGAGCGGGCGACGAGGTGGAGGATGACCTCCGTGTCCGAGGTCGCCTGGAAGATGGCGCCGTCCCCGATCAGCCGGCGGCGCAGGGTGAGGCCGTTGGAGAGGTTGCCGTTGTGGCAGACCGCGAAGCCGCCCGTCTCGAGTTCCGCGAAGAGCGGCTGCACGTTGCGCAGGATCGTCTCGCCGGTGGTCGAGTAGCGCGTATGGCCGATCGCGGCGCGGCCGGGCAGGCGCTCGATCGTCGAAGCCTTGGAGAAGGTGTCGCCGACGAGGCCGAGCCGGCGTTCGGAATGGAAGCGCCGGCCATCGAAAGAGACGATGCCCGCCGCCTCCTGGCCGCGATGCTGGAGGGCGTGCAGCCCGAGCGCGGTGATGGCGGCGGCATCGGGATGGCCCCAGATGCCGAAGACGCCGCATTCCTCGCGCAGATGATCCCAGTCCCGGTCGTCGTCCGGCGAATCCCAGGCGGGGTGAAGCTGCGATCCTGCCGTCATCAGCCGGGTCCCCTCTCGCATTGAGCCCGCAATTTAGGCCGTCGCAGGACGATTTTCTACCTTCTCGCGCGCCTTCCTGCGCAATCCGGGGATGCCGTGAGGGCTCAGCCGCGATTCGGGGTGGCGGGAGCCGGCGCCGGCTCGGGCGATTCCGCCCCCTCCTGGCCCTGCTGCTTGTTGCGCTTGAACTGGGCAAGCACGCCGTCCGGGTCAGGCAGCATCGCGATCAGCGTCGCCGCGGAGCTTTCGAGCGCTGGGCGCGAGCGCGCATTGGCCGCCCATTCGGGCATCTTGCCCTGGACCAGCCAGGCCAGCCCCGCCCAGCCGATGACGCAGATCAGGAAGCCGCGCGCGGCGCCGAATAGGAAGCCGAGCGTGCGGTCGAGGGCGCCGATGCGCGAATCGAGGATGAAGTCCGACAGCTTCACGGTGACGAGCGAAACGACGAGAAGAACCACCACGAACACGCTGCCGATGGCGACGGCGAGTGCGATATTCGGGTTCGTGATATGCTCCTTGATGCGCACCAGCACGAGCGGATGGAGCACCCAGGCGGCCGCGGCGGCCGTGCCCCAGGCGACGATGGCGAGAACCTCGCGCGTCAGGCCGCGCACGGCCGCGAGCAGCGCGGAGATCAGGATGACCACGATCACCACGAGGTCGAGGATGGAAACGGGCAACGAGGCCGTCATGAAGGATCGTCCGCCTGGATTTTTCGCTGGATGCGCCCGGGCACGTCATGACCTTGCCATGACCACGCGCGCTCGGCGCCCTCATAGCCCCGCCCGGGAGCCCCGTCATCAGAGCACGCGGTCGCGGGCGGCAGTTTGCCCCGGACCTGTTGCCGGTACGCATCGCTCCGTCAGATTATGCGTAATCCGGCTCGCTGCGATCGCGGGGACGTCCGGGCCGGCCTCCTGCCGGCGATCGCGCCCGGCCCGGGGCGCCGCCCGCGGAGGCGATCACCGTCACGAGATCGGTCACATGAGAGAGAGCCGGCGCGCCGGCCGCCTCGCCGGGAGGGGAGGGGCCCACGGCGCGCGCGAAGCCGAGCTTCTGCGCTTCCTTGATGCGGGCGGGGATCTGCGTCACCGGCCGGACCGCCCCGGACAGGCCGATCTCGCCGAAATAGACGTTCTCGGCGGGCAGCGGCGCGCCGGTCAGCGAGGAGACGAGGGCGGCGGCGGCGGCGAGGTCGGCGGCCGGCTCCTGGATGCGAAGGCCGCCGGCGACGTTCAGATAGACGTCGTGCTGGCCGAGGCGCACCCCGGCATGAGCCTCCAGCACGGCGAGGACCATGGACAGGCGCGCGGGGTCCCAGCCCACCACGGCCCGGCGCGGCGTCGCGAGCGGGGAGGGGGCGACGAGCGCCTGGACCTCGACGAGAAGCGGGCGCGTGCCCTCCATCCCGGCGAAGACGGCGGTTCCGGGTGTCGCCCCGTCCCGCCCCGCGAGAAACAGCTCGGAGGGGTTGGGCACCTCGGCGAGCCCGTGGTCGGTCATCTCGAAGACGCCGATCTCGTCGGTTGGGCCGAAGCGATTCTTGGCGGCCCGCAGGATGCGGAAATGATGGCCCGGATCGCCCTCGAAGGAGGCAACGCAGTCGACCATGTGCTCGACGACGCGCGGCCCCGCGATCTGGCCGTCCTTGGTCACGTGCCCGACGAGGATGACGGCGGTGCCGCGGCTCTTGGCGAAGCGGATCAGCGCCTGGGCGGCGCCGCGCACCTGGCTCACGGTGCCGGGGGCGGATTCCACCGTCTCGGTCCACATGGTCTGGATCGAATCGATGACGGCGAGGCGCGGCGTCGCCCCGGCGGAGAGCGTCGCGACGATGTCCTCGACATTCGTCTCCGCCGCCAGTTCCACGGGGGCCGAGGACAGGCCCAGGCGCTCGGCGCGCAGGCGCACCTGCGCCACCGCCTCCTCGCCTGAAATATAGGCGACGCGGTGGCCGGCCCGCGCGAGGGCCGCCGAGACCTGGATCAGCAGGGTCGACTTGCCGATGCCCGGATCGCCCCCGAGCAGCAGCACCGATCCCGGCACCAGCCCGCCTCCCGCGACGCGGTCGAACTCGGCATTGCCGGTGCGCGTGCGCGGCGCATCCTTGATGTCGCCCGCAAGGCCCTCGAGCGGAAAGACGCGGCCGCGCGCCCGGCCGGGCCGGGTGGAGGCGGGGCCGGCGAGCGGGTGGCTTCCCGCTTCCTCGACCACGGTGTTCCAGCCGCCGCAGGCTTCGCATTTGCCGCGCCAGCGATTGTAGACGGCGCCGCAGCTCTGGCAGACGAAGGAGGGGCCCTTGGCCATCAGCCGCTTGCGCCTGCCGGAGGAGCTTCCTCTTCGAGGCCGAGATAACGGCGGGCATAGCGCCGGCCGAGGCTCGTCAGGATCTCGTAGCCGATCGTGCCGGCCCGGCGGCCGACCTCGTCGACGTCGAGCGTGTCTCCGATGAGCGTCACGGCCGAGCCTCGCTGCGCCTCGCTTTCCGGCACCTCCGTCACGTCGACGACGATCAGGTCCATCGAGACGCGGCCCGCCAGGGGACAGAGGCGCCCCGCGACGAGCGCCGCGCCCGTGTCGCGCATGTCGCCGTCCGTTGCGCTCCCGTTGCGGAGATAGCCGTCGGCATAGCCGACGGAGAGGGTCGCGAGACGGCGCCGGCTGCGCGCCGTCCAGGCGCCGCCATAGCCGACCGGCTCCCCGCCCCCGATCTCGCGGATCTGTACGATCCGCGTCTCCAGCCGCACGACCGGGCGCATGGGGTTCGGGCGGCCGGGCGTGGGATTGCCCCCGTAGAGAGCGAAGCCCGGCCGGGTCAGGTCGTAGGCCGGGACGGGATCGAGGAAATGGCCGGAGGAATTGGACAGCGAGGCCGGAAGGGCGGGCAGAATCGCCCGCGCCTTCTCGAAGGCCGCGATCTGCTCCTGCGTCGCGGGCTTGTGCGGCTCGTCGGCCGAGGTGAGATGGCTCATCAGGAGCGCGGGCTCGATCGCCGCGAGGCGCGGGTCGCTGGGGAGGGCGGTAAGGGAATCGGGCGGGAAGCCGAGGCGGTTCATGCCTGTATCGACATGCAGGGCGGCCGGCAGGGGCCGTCCCGCCGCTGCGGAGGCGGCGGCCCAATCCTCCAGCTCCTCGAAGGAGCCGATGACGGGGCGAAGGCCATGTTCGACGAGGCAGTTCGCCATGCCGGGAAGCAGGCCGTTCAGCACGTAGACGGGCGCATCGGGCAGGGCCGCTCTCACCCGGATCGCCTCGCCCGCATGCGCGACGAAGAAGGTCCGGCAGCCTGCCGCGGCCAGGGCCCGGACGGCCGGCTCGATCCCGATGCCGTAGGCATCCGCCTTGACCACGCCCGCGCACTCGGCGGCCCCGGCCCGCTCTTGCAGCAGGCGCCAGTTCGCGGCGAGGGCGCGCAGATCGATCGTCAGCGTCGCGGGGGCGCAGGGGAGGGGAGCATTCACCGGTCCGGGCCTCTCAATAGGGTTCAGGGAGCCTGTCTTCCTGCGCGAGGTTGCTGAAGCGGGTCACGTCGGCCTGGAAGGCGAGCGCGACGGTGCCGGTCGGGCCGTGGCGCTGCTTGCCGATGATGACCTCGGCCTTGCCGTGGACCAGCTCCATCTCGGTCTGCCACTTCAGGTGCTCCTCGGTGCCGGCCCGCGGCTCCTTGTTCTTGATGTAGTATTCCTCGCGGAACACGAACATCACCACGTCCGCATCCTGCTCGATCGAGCCGGATTCGCGAAGGTCCGAGAGCTGCGGGCGCTTGTCGTCGCGCGCCTCGACCTGACGCGAGAGCTGCGAAAGCGCGACGATCGGCACGTTGAGATCCTTGGCGAGCGCCTTGAGGCCGGTCGTGATCTCCGTCACCTCCTGCACTCGGCTGTCGCCCTTTCGCGCGGCGCCCGAGAGGAGCTGGATGTAGTCCACCACGAGGAGGTCGAGCCCGCGCTGGCGCTTGAGGCGGCGGGCGCGGGCGGCGAGCTGGGCGATCGAGATGCCGCCCGTCTGGTCGATATAGAAGGGCATCGCCTGCATCTCGCGGGCGGCGTCGGTGATCTTGTAGAAATCGTCCTCGCGCATGTCGCCGCGCCGGATCTTGTAGGAGGGTACGCCCGATTGCTCCGCGATGATGCGGGTCGCGAGCTGCTCGGCCGACATTTCGAGGGAGAAGAAGCCGACAATGCCGCCATTGGCGGTCTTCGTCGAGCCGTCCGGCTGCTTCTCGCCCCGATAGGCCTTGGCGATGTTGAAGGCGATGTTGGTGGCGAGCGCCGTCTTGCCCATGCCCGGCCGCCCGGCCAGGATGACGAGGTCGGACGATTGCAGCCCGCCCATCATCCGGTCGAGATCCGAAAGGCCCGTCGAGATGCCGGAGAGCTTGCCGTCGCGCTGATAGGCCGCCGCGGCCATGTCGATGGCGGTGGTCAGCGCGCGCGAGAAGTCCTGGAAGCCGCCGTCGTAGCGCCCCGTCTCCGCCAGCTCGTAGAGCCGGCGCTCGGCCGCCTCGATCTGGTCGCGCGGGGAGCTTTCGACGGGAGCGTCGTAGGCGACGTTCACCACGTCCTCGCCGATCGTGATCAGGCTGCGGCGGATGGCGAGGTCGTAGATCGTGCGGCCGTAATCCTCCGCGTTGATGATGGTCGTGGCCTCGGCCGCGAGGCGGGCGAGGTATTGCGGCAGCGTGATCCCGCCGAGATCGGCATCGCCGAGAAAGGTCTTCAGCGTGATGGGATTGGCGACCTTGCCGGCCTTGATGAGGCTCGAGGCGACCTCGAACACGCGCCGGTGCAGCTCCTCGTGGAAATGCTCCGCGAGAAGGAAGTCCGAGATGCGATAGAAGGCGTCGTTATTGACGAGGATCGCCCCGAGGAGGGCCTGCTCGGCATCCACGTTGCTCGGCGCGGCCCGGAAGACGCGGCCCTCCGCATCGAAGCGATCGGCGAGGGCGACGGCGGAAGCCATGGAGCGATGATCCTCGATGAGCGGTCGGGAAGGAGGCTCTTGCGCCGATTCGGCCCCGGCGGGGGAGGCCGGGCCGCATTCTCCCCGCTACACACAGCATTTCACCGGTTCGGCCGGACGAGGCGTCCTAGAACAAATCAGGAACAAACGCAAGGTGCGAACAAATGCCTTGTTTCCGCCGGCATCACCGGGCATTATGCTGCGGTGCAACAAACGGGCGGAAGCGAGGGCGGGATGTTCGAGACCTGGTTCAATGTTCTCCACTTGGCGACCGAAGCGCAGGAGGTGATCGGCCTCCGCCTCTTCAAGCTGGGCACCGGCGGGGCGGCCGCCCAGGATGAAGCCTATCTGATGGTTTCCGAAAAGATCGACGCCGCCATGGTGGCGACGGTCGCGCTCATGTCGGGCGCGACGGCCGACAAGATCGTGGCGGGCTACCGGCGCGAGGTCCAGGCCAATGCCCGCCGGCTGTCCGGCCCGCGCTGAGACCGGTGCCCCGCCCTGACGGCGTCATGGCCGGGCTCGTCCCGGCCATCCACGCCTCTCCGCGTGCAAAGCGGTAAGCGGCTCGCAGGCGGCCGCCGTGCTCGTGGATGGCCGGCACAAGGCCGGCCATGACGCACGGGAGAGAGCGGGCCGAGCCGATCTGCCGGATTTCGTCCTATTCTTCCTCGCCGGCGGATTCGGCGAGCGCCGCGCCCACTTCGAGCCCCAGCTCCTCCAGATCGAGTTCGTCGCGCGTGAAGACGCTCTCGCCGCGCGCCTGGCGCTCGGCCTCCTCGGGGCTGCGCGCCACGTTGAGCGTCACCTCGACCTCGACCTCGGGATGGAGCGAGACCGGGATCGTGTGCAGGCCGAGCGTCTTCACCGGCTTGTTGAGGACGAACTGCTCGCGCCCGACCCTGAAGCCCTCGGCGGTCACGAGCTCGGCGAGGTCGCGCGTCGAGACGGAGCCGTACATGACGCCCGTCTCGCCCGCCTGGCGGATGATGATGAAGCTCTTGCCGGCGAGCTTCTCGCCCACCTTCTCGGCCTCCGAGCGGCGCTCGAGGTTGCGCGCTTCCAGCTCGACCTTCTGGTGCTCGAAACGCTCCTTGTTGGCGGCCGTGGCCCGGAGCGCCTTGCCGCGCGGCAGCAGGAAGTTGCGGGCATAGCCATCCTTGACCCGGACGGTCTCGCCCATCTGGCCGAGCTTGGCCACGCGCTCGAGAAGAATGACTTGCATCGGAAAAACTCCGTTCGTGTGTCTCAGGTGGAGGAAGGCGGGCGCGGCCCGAGGCCGCGCCGGAGGGGAAGCACGGAATCGGCGATGCCGAGCAGCGCGAAGGCCGGCAGGAAGAGATAGCCGATCAGGAAGGTGAGGCCGTAGGCGATCGTCAGGAGCGCGGTCCGGCCCGGCCGGCCCCGGCTCGCCCAGTGCACGACCGCCAGCCCCTGCATGGCGAAGGCCATGGTGAGGCCGCCGACGAGAGCCACCCCGGCAACCCCGGCGAAGCCCTCGGTCCGGGCCAGCAGGAAGGCGGCGGCGAGGCCGAGGACGGCCGCCATCGGCATGCGCGTCGCCGCGACGTCCGGCCAGGGCCGCGCGAGGCGCCCGGAAATCGTGACCACCCTGGCGGCGAGCCAGAGGTTGATGGTGAGGACCAGCGTCAGCATGCTGCCGAGGAGGGCGGGCGCCAGCCCCGTCATGAGCTGGACGAAATCGCCGCCGGGCACGCCGAGCGCCTGCGGCAGCGGAGCGCCGCGCTCGACGCCCGCCTCGCGGCGCACGAGGCTGCCTGCGGCCTGTTCCAGGGTCGAGCGGTAGCGCTCGTAATCGCCGCCCGTCGCCGCGACGAGGGAGGACAGGCCGATCAGCGCCCCCGCCATGCCGAGCCAGAGCAGGAGATGGCCGAGCGGATACCAGCGCTCGTCGCCGAGTCCGTTGTCGTTGGACGCCGTGCCCGGCCGCGTCAGCAGCGCGAGATAGGCGAGGAGCCAGGCCGACAGGGCGGGACCGAGAGCGAAGGCGAGGCCGGCCGAGGGCGACAGGGCGAGGGAGACGGCGATGGCGCCGCTGGAGAGCGCGAGCAGGCCCAGGAGATGGTGCCAGCCGAGCGAGACGATCAGGATCGGCAGCGGCGCGAGATACATCAGCATCACGGCCGGCAGCGATTGCGCGCCGACGGCGGCAAAGAGAAGGGCGGCGGCAAGGCCCGCCCCGATTCCCAAGGCAACGTGGAGTGTCATCGCTCGCTGTCCCGCCGCTCGCGCGGGGTTAGGGACGGTTTGTCCCAGCGTGGCCCGGGCGGCTCGTCCGCCCGGTCCTGTTCTCGATGCGAGATCCGCAAGCCGGCCGCCCGAAGGCGCCGGAACGGGTGATCCTTATTGGATCACGTAGGGCAGGAGCCCCAGGAAGCGCGCGCGCTTGATCGCCTGCGACAGCTCGCGCTGCTTCTTGGCGGAGACCGCCGTGATGCGCGAGGGCACGATCTTGCCGCGCTCGGAGACGTAGCGCGAGAGCAGCTTCACGTCCTTGTAGTCGATCTTCGGCGCGTTCGGGCCCGAGAACGGGCAGGTCTTGCGACGACGGAAGAAGGGGCGACGTCCCCCACCGGCCATGGACATGATCAGGCTCCCTCACCCTGGCCCTCGGGCGTGCCGCCGAAGCCGAAACCTTCCTCTTCGCGGCGGCGACGCTCGCGATCCTTGCGCTCGTCGCGGTCGCGCTTCTGCATCATCACCGAGGGAGCTTCCTCGTGCTCCTCGACCTTGAGGGTCATGAAGCGCAGGACGTCCTCGTTGATGCGCATCTGGCGCTCCATCTCGGCGACCGCCGGGGCGGGAGCCGTGATGCCGAGCATCGTGAAATGCGCCTTGCGGTTCTTCTTGATGCGGTAGGCGAGGGACTTGATGCCCCACATCTCGGTCTTCTCGACCTTGCCGCCGCCCGCCTCGATGACGCCCTTGTATTGCTCGACCAGCGCTTCGACCTGCTGCGCGGTCACATCCTGGCGCGCCAGGAATACGTGTTCGTAAAGTGGCATTGCGAGCCCTGTCCTCGTGTGGACGAGACGGCGCGCGACAGGTCGGATGACCGTCGGGCCGCCTCGCGCGCTCTCGTCGGCGCCAAGCCCTCCGAGCCCTGCGGCCCGAGCGGTTGATCGAAGGCGGAGACACGGGACGGCGGGCCGAGGCCCTGCCGGCTGGCGACGAAGCGCAGCCGGCCGTCCGTTCAGCCCCCAGCCGAGGCGAACGCGAAGCGCGGCTCATAGACCGCCCGGACCCGCCGCGCAAGTCGGTTTTCGGGGCTCGCCTGCGCGGGCGTGATCTGGCGCCCGGCGGCGATGATGCTACGTTCGGGACATGAAAAAGCTCGACACCCTCATCGGCCTCCTCGTCGAGGCGCGCGCGGAGGCCGAACGTCTCGGGCCGGCGGGGCGGATCATCGCGCGCCAGCTCGACGAGGCGCTGGGCGAGGCCCGTCTCCTGGCCTCGCAGGGCGGGCGCGCCGACGAGGGCCGGCGTCCGCAGGATCTGTCGAGCGCCAATGACGGCTGAGCCGCCGGCGCGGTCTCGTCCCTTGCGAAGGTCCGAGTAGAGATGTCAGCTCCAAATCTGCGCCTCGGCGTGAATGTCGATCATGTGGCGACCCTGCGCAACGCGCGCGGCGGCTTCTACCCCGATCCGTGCCGCGCCGCGCACGAGGCGATCATGGCCGGCGCCGACAGCATCACCGCGCATCTGCGCGAGGATCGCCGCCACATCCGCGACGAGGATGTCGAGCGGCTGAAGCGGCAGATCCTGACGCCGCTCAATTTCGAGATGGCGGCGACGGCCGAGATGGTCGCGATCGCCACCCGCATCCGTCCCCACGCGGCCTGCCTCGTGCCCGAGAAGCGCGAGGAGCGCACGACCGAGGGCGGGCTCGACGTGATCGGCGGCGCGGAGACGCTGCGGCCGGTGATCGAGGAGCTGCGTGACGCCGGCATCCGCGTCTCGCTTTTCGTCGAGCCGGAGCCGGCGGTGCTCGACATCGCCTTTGCCCTCGGCGCGCCGGTGGTCGAGCTGCATACGGGGGCCTATGCCGAGGCGTCCTTCGCCGGGGATACCGAGCGGCTGGCGCGGGAGGCGGCCCGCCTCTACCGCGCCGCCGAGCACGGGGCCGCGCTCGGGCTCGAGATCCATGCCGGGCACGGCCTCACGGAGGAGAATGTCGCGCTCGTCGCCGCGATTCCGCAGGTGGCCGAGCTGAATATCGGCCATTCCCTGATCGCGACGGCGATCTTCGTCGGCCTGCCGGAGGCGGTGCGCGCCATGCGTGACGAGATGGAGCGCGGCCGCTCCCGCATCGGCGGCTGAGGCGCCATGATCCTCGGCATCGGCTCGGATCTCTGCGACATCCGCCGCATCGAGCGCTCGCTCGAGCGCTTCGGCGAGCGCTTCACCCACCGCATCTTCACGGAGGGCGAGCGGCTGAAGAGCGATCGCCGCGCGAGCCGTGCTCCCTCCTATGCCCGCCGCTTCGCCGCCAAGGAGGCGTGCTCGAAGGCGCTCGGCACGGGCATGCGCCTCGGCATCTTCTGGCGGGATCTCGAGGTCGTGAACCTGCCCGGAGGGAAGCCGACCATGCGCCTCGGCGGCGGCGCGCTGCTGCGCCTCGCCGAGATGACGCCGCAGGGATACGAGGCCCGCATCCACGTCTCGCTCACCGACGACCCGCCGATCGCCCAGGCTTTCGTCGTGATCGAGGCGGTGCCACTCCGAGCCTCGTGGCGTTTAGCCCCGGCCGGGCGGCCCCGCCGCATTGCCGGGGGCGTCCCTATGTTCTAGACGCGGCCCCGGCCGTGCTCCTTCGGCCGGACCTGGGGATTTCGCGCATGGCCCGCGCCGACATGGGCGGCAAGAGCAAGGTGAAGGACGAGGGCGGGCTGTGGGAGACGATCAAGGTGATCGTCCAGGCCCTGCTGATCGCGCTCGTGATCCGCACCTTCCTGTTTCAGCCCTTCAACATCCCCTCCGGCTCGCTCATTCCGACCCTTCTGATCGGCGATTACCTGTTCACCTCGAAATATACCTACGGCTATTCGAGGTATTCGTTTCCCCTGAGCCCGCCTCTCTTCGAGGGGCGCATCTGGGGAGCCGACCCCGCGCGCGGCGACATCGCGGTCTTCAAGACGCCGAAGGACAATTCGACCGATTTCATCAAGCGCGTGATCGGCCTGCCCGGCGACAAGATCCAGATGCTCAACGGCATCCTCCATATCAACGGCAAGGCCGTGGAGAGAAAGCGCATCGAGGATTTCGAGACGACCGACCTCTACAACCGGCCGACCAAGGTGCCCCAATACCTGGAGACCCTGCCCAACGGCGTCACGCACCGCGTGATCGAGGCCGATGGCGACAACGGCTATTGGGACAACACCAATCTCTACACCGTGCCGCCGGGCCATTTCTTCATGATGGGCGACAATCGCGACCGCTCGGCGGATTCGCGCGACGACTCGGTCGTGGGCTACGTTCCGTTGGAGAATTTCGTCGGCAAGGCGCAGGTGATCTTCTTCTCCATCGACGACCAGGCGTCGGCCTGGAAGGTCTGGGACTGGCCCTGGACGGTGCGCTGGAACCGCATCTTCACCAGGATCCGCTAGCCTCCATGGCGAAGGGGGCGGATCCGGCGGCGCTGGAAGTCCGGCTGGGCCATGCCTTCCGGGATCGGAAGCTGCTGGCCGAGGCGCTGACGCATGTCAGCCGCAGCGGCGGCGGCCCGACCTACCAGCGGCTCGAATTCCTCGGGGACCGGGTGCTCGGCCTCGCGGTCGCGGCGCTTCTCCTGCGCTCCTTCCCCGAGGCCAGCGAGGGCGACCTCTCGCGGCGTCTGGCGGAGCTGGTGCGGCGGGAGACCTGCGCGGCGGTGGCGGCGGAATGGGATCTCGGCCCCCATCTGCGCCTCGGCGGCGGGAGCACGGGCGCCATGCGTCGCAACCTCTCGATCCTGGGGGATGCCTGCGAATCGGTGATCGGGGCGGTCTTTGTCGACGGCGGCTTCGAGGCGGCCTCGGCGCTGGTCGAGCGGTCCTTCGCCCCCCGTCTCGCCGCGCTTGCGGACGTGCCCGCCAATCCCAAGACGCTGCTTCAGGAATGGGCGGCCGCCCGCGGCCTTTCCCCGCCGACCTATGCCATCGTCGGCAGGGAGGGGCCGGACCATGCGCCGACCTTCCGCATCGCGGCCCGGCTGCCGGGCTATGACGACGCCGTCGGCGCGGGCGCTTCCCGGCGCGCCGCCGAGCAGGAGGCCGCGCAGGCGCTCCTGATCCGCGAGGGCGTCGTCGCCGCCCCCTCAGGCGAGGAGCGTGCCGATGGCTGAGACGGAAGCTTCCGGCCGGAGCTGCGGCTTCGTCGCGCTGATCGGCGCGCCGAATGCCGGCAAGTCGACGCTGATCAACCAGCTCGTCGGCACCAAGGTCTCGATCGTCTCGCGCAAGGTGCAGACGACGCGCAGCCAGATCCGCGGCATCGCCATCGAGGGAGCGGCGCAAATCGTCTTCGTCGACACGCCGGGCATCTTCCGCCCGAGGCGTCGGCTCGACCGCGCCATGGTGACCTCGGCCTGGGGCGGGGCGGGGGATGCGGACATCGTCTGCCTGCTCGTCGATTCGCGCCGCGGCCTCGACGAGGAGACCGACGCGATCCTCGCCAGGCTGCCGGAGGTTCGCCGCCCGCGCATGCTGGTCCTCAACAAGATCGACCTGATCGAGCGCTCGAAGCTCCTCGCCCTCACCGCGGCGCTGAACGAGCGCGCCGCCTTCGAGCGGACCTTCATGATCTCCGCCCTCACCGGGGACGGGGTCGATGCGCTGCGGCGCGATCTCGCCGCGCGCATGCCACCGGGCCCATGGCTCTATCCCGAGGACCAGGTCTCGGACGCGCCGCTGCGGGCGCTCGCCGCGGAGATCACCCGCGAGAAGATCTACGAGCGCCTCCACGAGGAACTGCCCTACCGCTCGACGGTCGAGACCGATTCCTGGCAGCAGCGCCCGGACGGGTCGGTGCGGATCGAGCAGACGATCTTCGTCGAGCGCGACAGCCAGCGGAAGATCGTGCTCGGCGAGGGCGGGCGGACGATCAAGGCGATCGGCCAGGCGGCGCGGCGCGAGATCGCCGAGATCGCCGAGACGAACGTCCACCTCTTCCTGTTCGTGAAGGTGCGCGAGAACTGGAGCGACGATCCCGCCCGCTACCGCGAGATGGGGCTGGAATTTCCCTCTTCATAATACGAGATCCGGTAGACCGGCCTAGCTTGCTCGCCTGCGCGTCATGGCCGGCCTTGTGCCGGCCATCCACGCCTTTCCGCCTACACTGCGGTGAACGGGCTCGCAGGCGGCAGCCGTGCTCGTGGATGGCCGGCACAAGGCCGGCCATGACGTGCAGGAGGGGAGAGGGCCCGGCCTCAGCCCCACATCTCTTTCAGCTTCTCTGCCACGCGGGGGGCGAAATAGGTGAGGACCCCGTCGGCGCCGGCGCGCTTGAAGGCGGTGAGGCTCTCCAGCATGGCGCGCTCGCCGTCGATCCAGCCGTTCTGCGCCGCCGCCTGGATCATCGCGTATTCGCCCGACACCTGGTAGGCGAAGGTCGGGACCTCGAAGGCGTCCTTCACCCGGCGGATCACGTCGAGATAGGGCAGGCCCGGCTTTACCATCACCATGTCGGCGCCCTCGTCGAGATCGGCCGCGACCTCGCGCAGGGCCTCGGCGTCGTTGGCCGGGTCCATCTGGTAGGTGCGCTTGTCGCCGCTCAGCTTCGTGCCGAGGGCGTCGCGGAAGGGGCCGTAGAAGGCCGAGGCGTATTTGGCCGAATAGGCCATGATCTGCACGTCGTGGAAGCCCGCCGCGTCGAGCCCCTCGCGAATGGCGCCGACGCGCCCGTCCATCATGTCGGAAGGCGCGATGACGTCCGCGCCCGCCTCCGCCTGGACGAGCGCCTGCCGGACCAGAACCGCCACCGTCTCGTCGTTGAGGATGCGCCCGTCCTCGTGCACGAGGCCGTCATGGCCGTGATCGGTATAGGGGTCGAGCGCGACGTCGGTGATGATGCCGATCTGCGGGACGGCGGCCTTCACGGCCCGCACGGCGCGGCAGACGAGGTTCTGCGCGTTCAGCGCCTCGGAGCCGCGCGCGTCGCGGAGCGCCGGGTCGGTATAGGGAAAGAGCCCGAGCGCGGGGATGCGCAGCGCGGCGGCCCGCTCGGCCGCGCGCACGATTTCGTCGATGCCGAGACGCTCGACGCCCGGCATCGCCCGGATGGGGTCGTGGCGTCCCTCGCCCTCGATGACGAAGAGCGGCCAGATCAGGTCGTCGGCCGTCAGGACGTGCTCGCGCACGAGGCGGCGCGCCCACTCGCTCTTGCGGTTGCGGCGCGGCCGGTGGCGAAGGGCGAGCGCGGACGAGGCGGTTCCCGCCGCCTCCCTGGCGATTTCACGGGCGGCGGGCCGCGAAAACGGCGCGATCCTGGCGGACATGTGGCCTCCTTGTCTGAAAGGGGACCTACCACATTCGAACGCGTCCAAAAAAGAAGCCAAAAAAGAAGCATTGTCGCAGGCTTGGCGGCAAGCCTTCCGAGACTTGGCCTTCGGTCCATTTGACCGGCCTGTGCCCGCCGTCTAACTCCGCCCCGTCATGAGCGAGCCGGAAATCCTGTGCGAGCGGCGGGGCCCGGCCGGCACCGTGCTGCTGAACCGCCCGAAGGCTCTCAACGCCTTGACCCTGGGCATGGTGCGGATCCTGGCCCCGGCCCTCGACGAATGGGAGCGCGATCCCGCGGTCACGCGCGTCCTCGTCGAGGGCACGGGGGAGCGCGCCTTCTGCGCCGGCGGCGATATCCGCGCGCTCTACGAAGCCGGGCGCTCGGGGAACCTCGCTCCCGCCCTGGCCTTCTGGCGCGAGGAGTTCCGCCTCAACATCCGCATCAAGCGTTATGCGAAGCCCTATATCTCTCTCATCGACGGGATGGTGATGGGGGGAGGGGTGGGGATCTCGCTCCACGGCAGCCACCGGGTCGCGGGGGACCGCTATCTCTTCGCGATGCCCGAGGTCGGGATCGGCTTCGTGCCGGATGTCGGGGCGACCTATGCGCTGCCCCGCCTGCCCGGGCGCATCGGCGCCTATCTCGCCTTCACCGGGGCGAGCGTCGGGCCCGACGAGGCGGTGGCGCTGGGCCTTGCGACCCATCGCGTCGCCTCGCGCGATTTCCCGGCCCTGCGGGAGGCGCTGGTGGCGGGGGAGGGGGTCGAGGAGGCCCTGGCCCGCGCCGCCCGGTCCGGCGGCCGGGCCCCCCGGCCCGTCGCCCCAGGCTCGATCCTGGCCGAACGCGGCCTGATCGACTCATGCTTCTCCGCCGCCTCCGTCCCGGACATCCTCGCGCGCCTCGACGCGGCGGCGACGTCCGGATCGGATTTCGCCGCGAGGACGGCCGCGACGATGCGCACGAAGTCGCCTTCCAGCCTCGCCATCGTGCACGAGCAGATGCGCCGCGGCGGCGCCATGAGCTTCGAGGAAGCGATGGCGACCGAGTTCCGCATCGTCACGCGCCTCGCCGAGGAGCACGATTTCTACGAGGGAGTGCGCGCCGCGATCGTCGAGAAGGACGGCGCGCCGCGCTGGCGCCCGCAGAGCTTCGCGGAGCTTCCGCCCGGCTTCGCCGCGGCTCATTTCGCGCCGCGGCCCGGCCGCGAACTGGACGATGCGCCGTGAACCGCCTCTTTCGCCGAAACGCCTCGCCCCCTCCCGAGCGGCGGGACGATATCCTGGTCGAGCACGCGCCGGACGGGGAGGAGTTGCGTTGGAACACTGTCCTCGTCTGGTTCATGCGCGGCCTCTCGATCGCGTGGCTGCTGAAGGGCCTCGCGGCATGGATGGTGATCCTGGGCCTCTGGAGCGGTCTCGCCCCTTTCGAGGGGGGGGCCACGGGCTATCAGGCGGGGCTCGTCTATTTCGCCGTCATCGACCTCGTGGCGGCGGTCGGCCTGTGGCTCACCTCGACCTGGGGCGGGGTGCTCTGGCTCCTCGCCGTGATGAGCCATCTGATCCTGGCGGTCTTCTTTCCGCGCTTCGTGCAGAACAGCGCGTTGCTCATTGCGTTGTTTATTTTCGCCATCATGTTGTATCTGACGATATCCTGGCTCGCTTCTGTCGAAGAATGACTCTCCTGCCGCGGTGATGCATTGCGGCTAGGGGCTCTTCTCTCCTGGGCGAGCCGGGTTTGATGCGAATTCAGCATCTATTTACGCCAAGAGGTAAAGCCGGGATTCATCCTGTTACTTAAAGTGGTCTTCATTCGCGGGCCATAAATTAGCCCCATAAGCGAACCGGCCGGCCCGGGATCGCACCAGAAGAATGAGGCATCACATGAGCAACGCCGCCAGGAAGCAGGATTTCGCCCCGGAAGCCGCCCAGCCCGCCGCCCGCGCGACCTATCTCGAGGCGCTGCATCTGGTGGAGCGGCTCCACCGTCGGCTGCTCGACGTCGTCAAGGACGAGTTCGACCGCCACGGCCGGAACGACGTCAACGGCGTGCAGGCGCTGCTGCTCTACAATATCGGCGACAAGGAGCTGACCGCGAGCGAATTGCGCACCCGCGGCTATTACCTGGGCTCGAACGTCTCCTACAACGTCAAGAAGCTCGTCGAGGAAGGCTATCTCCACCATGCCCGCTCGCGGATCGACCGGCGCTCCGTCCGCATCAGCCTGACCGCGAAGGGCAAGGAGGTGCACGACATCGTCTCCGCGCTCTACGACAAGCATGCCCGCACGATCGAGCCGGTCGGCGGCCTGTCGCAGGACGACTTCACGCGCCTCAACCAATCGCTCATGCGCCTGGAGCGCTTCTGGACGGACCAGATCAAGTACAAGCTCTGAGGGGAGAAGCGCTCGATTTCGGTGGGGAGGGGACCGCGCAGGTGTGGCGCGAAGGCATCGGTGGCGGCCAAATCCGCTCGTGCGGCGCAGCACGGCCTCGTCTGTGGGCGCATGTCAAACTTCGGCCGGGCTGGTGAGGTTGCGTTAACGAAGTCGCGCCACCGTCCCCCTCCGGGCCGCGAGGCCGACACGACGACCGAACGAGACCAGCGATCCCGATGATCATTTCCCGTCGCGCCCTCCTCTGCACCGCCGCGACCGCCTTCGCCGCCTCGGGCCCCGCCTTCGCGCAGCAGGCCGAATGGGCGCAGAACTACGATGGCTCCGCGCGGGTGCGAATCCCGCGCTCCCTCACGCCGGTCCTGTCGCCGCAGGCGCTCCAGGGGACCGAGGAGGCCGTCGCCCGCTATCGCGACATCGTCGCCCGCGGCGGCTGGGCCGATCTCCAGGCCCCGCAGATGCGGGTCGGCACGCGCCATCCGGCCGTCCAGGCCCTGCGGCAGCGCCTGATCGTCGAGGGTGATCTCGACCCGAGTGTCGGCTCCTCGCCCATCTACGATTCCTATGTCGAAGCGGGCGTGCGGCGCTTCCAGTCGCGCCACGGGCTCGGCGCGACGGGCGTGCTCAACGGTGCCACCCTCGCGGCCATGAACGTCCCGGCCGAGACGCGCCTCAGGCAGCTCGAGCTGAACGTGGTGCGGCTGCGTTCCTATTCCGGCAATCTCGGCCACCGCTACGTGATCGTGAACATCCCCGCGGCCCTGGTCGAGACCGTCGAGGGCGGGCAGGTGGTCACGCGCCATGCGGCGGGCGTCGGCAAGATCGACCGGCAATCGCCGATCATGAACGCCAAGGTCGTCGCCATCAATTTCAACCCGTACTGGACCGTGCCGGCCTCGATCATCAAGAAGGACCTCATTCCGAAGATGAGAAAGGAGCCGAGCTACCTCACGGACAACAAGATCCGCATCTTCACGAAATCCGGCCAGGAGATCAGACCGGAGGCCGTCAACTGGAATTCCGACGAGGCCACCCAGTACATGTTCCGCCAGGATCCGGGCGGGGACACGAACTCGATGGGCTTCGTGCGGATCAACATCCCGAACCCGCACGGCGTCTATATGCACGACACGCCCTCCAAGGGCATTTTCGGGGACGATTTCCGCTTCGTCTCCTCGGGCTGCGTGCGCGTTCAGAACGTGCGCGACTACATCACCTGGCTGCTCCGGGAGACGCCGGGCTGGGACCGCAACCGGATCGAGGAGGTCTTCGCGGCCGGCTCGCGCACCGATGCGCCGCTCGCCCAGCCCGTTCCCGTCTACTGGACCTACATCACCGCCTGGGCCCAGCCGGACGGCCTCGTCCAGTTCCGCGACGACATCTACAACAAGGACGGCCTCGGCCGCGTGCCCGTGGCCGCCCGCCAGCAGGTCGAGCCGGAGAACGAAGCCCTCATGAACTGAGCCCGGGGCCGCTCCCCCTTCTCCCCGCTTGCGGGGAGAGGTTCCAGGGCCGTCCCTCAATGCGCGCGCGAGACGCAGAATTCCACGGCGTCGAGAAGCGCGTGCTTGTGGGCCCCGTTCGGGAAGAGCGCGAGCGCGTCGCAGGCGATCTTGCCGTAGTGGCGGGCCCGCTCGATCGTGTCGTCGATGGCCCTGTGGCGGCGCAGAATCGAGATGGCACGCTCGACGTCGCCCTCGCCGATCTCGCCCTTCTCCAGCGAGCGGCGCCAGAAGGCGCGCTCCTCCTCGTCGCCGCGCCGGAAGGCCAGCACGATCGGCAGCGTGATCTTGCCTTCCCGGAAATCGTCGCCGACATTCTTGCCGAGCGCGGCGGCCGTGCCGCCGTAATCGAGCGCGTCGTCCACGAGCTGAAAGGCGATGCCGAGATTCATGCCGTAGGAGCGGCAGGCGGCCTGCTCGGCCTTGGGCCGCTCCGCGATCACCGGCCCGACCTCGCAGGCGGCGGCGAAAAGCTCCGCCGTCTTGCCGCGGATCACGGCCATGTATTCGTCTTCGTTGGTCTCGACGTTCTTGGCGGCCGAGAGCTGGAGCACCTCGCCCTCGGCGATCACGGTCGCGGCCGTGGAGAGGATGGCGAGGGCGGGCATGGAGCCGGTCTCGACCATCATCTTGAAAGCCTGGCCCAGCAGGAAGTCGCCGACGAGGACGCTGGCCTCGTTGCCCCACATCATCCGGGCGGCGATCTTGCCGCGCCGCATGGTCGAGGCGTCCACGACGTCGTCGTGGAGGAGCGTCGCCGTGTGCATGAACTCGACCGCCGCCGCGAGGCCCACATGGCCCTCGCCGGCATATCCGGACATCGAGGCCGTCGCGAGCGTCAGCATCGGGCGCAGCCTCTTGCCGCCCGACGAGATCAGGTGGTTGGCCACTTCGGGGATCATCGTGACCCGCGAGCCCGTGCGGGACAGGATGAGCCGGTTCACCCGCTCCATGTCGTCCCGGACCAGCCGGATCAGGTCGTCGATCCGCGCGGCCTGGGATTCCTTCTCTTCGAACGGCAGGACGACGCCCATACGCACTCCGTTGCCGGGACGACCGCCCGGTCCGATGATGCATCGCATGCAAACGCGCCCCCCTGCAACGGGCCGCTTGCCGGAAGACGAGACAGAGCCCCCATGCGCGAGCTGATCCGCACCAGCGACATCGTTTTGCTCGACGTGGTGCGCACGCTCCTGGAGAGCGAGCGCATTCCCGTCCTGCTCGCGGACGGCCAGATGAGCGCGCTCGAGGGAGGAATCGGCGCCTTTCCCCGCCGTCTCCTCGTTCCCGAGGACTGGGCGGCGCGGGCGCGGCGGCTCCTGGTCGAGGCGGGCTTCGCGGCCGAGCTGCGCGATGGTTGAGCGGGAAGGGATCAGCGAGGACACGCTGCTGGGGGGGAAGGTCCGCCTTCTCCAGCCCATGGCGGGCCACCGGGCGGGGACCGACGCGGTCCTTGCCGCCGCCCTCGCCGGGCCGGAGGGCGGGGAGGGCATCGTCGATCTCGGCAGCGCGAGCGGCGCGATCGGGCTGATTCTGGCCGCGAGCCTGCCCGATGCGCGGGTGGTGCTGGCCGAGCGCGATTCGTCGCTCGCCGCGCTCGCCCGCGAGAACGTCGCCCTCAACGGATTCACGGACCGGGCGGGGGTGGCCGAGATCGACGCCTTCGACCCGGCCGCCCGCTGGCGCGAGACGTGGCCGGAAGCCCTGCTGCCGCTAGGGCAGGCCGGTCTCGTCGTGACCAATCCGCCCTTCTTCGATGATCCGCGCGCGCGGCCCTCGCCCGATCCGGGGCGCCGCGCCGCGCATATGATGGCGGGGGGCGGGTTGCGCGAATGGATCGCGGCGGCGGCGCGCCTCCTGAGGCCGGGAGGCCGGCTCGTCATGATCCACCGCGCCGACGCCCTGGCCGCCTGTCTCGGTGCGCTTCCGCCGGCCTTCGGCACGATCATCCTGCGGCCGGTTCTCCCGCGCGCCGATGCCGATGCTTCCCGCATCGTGCTGTCGGCGCGCAAGGGCGGGCGCGGCCCTCTCGCGATTCGCCCGCCCCTGGTGCTGCACGGGCCGGATGGGCGCTTCACGCCGGAAGCGGCGGCCCTGCACGCGAATCCGGTCGAGGCCGGCCCGTCCGGCGATGCCACCGCCCGGCGCCGCCGGCCTCGTCCTTGACAGCCTTCGGGGCGCTCTTCAGGAAGCGGCCATGACGCACGATCCCGGATCGCCGCTCTCGCCCCAGCGCTCCTTCCAGGGCCTCATCCTGACCCTTCAGCAATTTTGGGCTGAGCAGGGCTGCGTGATCCTCCAACCCTACGACATGGAGGTGGGGGCCGGGACCTTCCATCCCGCGACGACTTTGCGCGCCCTCGGCCCGCGGCCCTGGCGCGCAGCCTATGTCCAGCCCTCGCGGCGGCCGAAGGACGGGCGCTACGGCGAGAACCCGAACCGCCTCCAGCACTATTACCAGTACCAGGTGATCCTGAAGCCGAACCCGCCGGACTTGCAGGAGCTCTATCTCGCCTCGCTCGCCGCCATCGGCATCGATTCGAGCCTGCACGACATCCGCTTCGTCGAGGACGACTGGGAGAGCCCGACGCTCGGCGCCTGGGGGCTCGGCTGGGAATGCTGGTGCGACGGGATGGAGGTCAGCCAGTTCACCTATTTCCAGCAGGTGGCGGGTTTCGAATGCGCGCCGGTCTCGGGCGAACTGACCTACGGCCTCGAGCGCCTCGCCATGTATCTGCAAGGCGTGGACAGCATCTACGACCTGAACTTCAACGGCCTCGACGGGGCCGAGCGCGTCACCTACGGCGACGTCTTCCTCCAGGCCGAGCAGGAATATTCGCGGCATAATTTCGAGCATGCCGATACCGAGATGCTGTTCCGGCATTTCCGCGACGCGGAGGCGGCCTGCCGGTCCTATCTCGCGGCGGGGGAGGCGGGCGAGCGCCACCTCATGGCGCTGCCGGCCTATGACCAGTGCATCAAGGCGAGCCACGTCTTCAACCTGCTCGATGCGCGCGGCGTCATCTCGGTGACGGAGCGGCAGAGCTATATCGGCCGCGTGCGCGACCTCGCCAAAGCCTGCGGCGCGGCCTGGCTGCGGACGGCGGGCGGAAGCCCGCCCGCGCAGGAAGCCGCATGACCCCGCGGGCGCGCCGCAACATCCGCATCGCCCTGATGCGCGTCTCCTACGACATCGTGGGCAGCGCGACGACCGATACCGGCGTCGCCAGGATCGTGGGAACGGCCGAGATCCTGGAGACGGGCGAGGACCTGGGGAATGTCGACCTCACCTTCTGGGGGTCGACCCCGGCCCAGCTCAAGATGCGGGCCAAGAACTGGCCCGCCCGCTTCGAGGCGGTCCACGGCGATTATTTCGGCGTCTCCGATGCCGGCGCGCACCGCTTCGACATCTTCCTCTCGGCGGAGCGCTTCTTCCGCCTGCTCGACCTCGCGCACGGCTCGCGCCGCGCCTCGATCCGCCTCTCCTGCGACGTCTCGGCCGACGGCAAGCTCGATCTCGTGCGCGAGATCGAGATCTCGGCGAGCCGGGGCTGAAGGCCTTCGTCCGTCCGGCCCCGCTCGACACGGCGGAGGCCGGGGGCTAAGCGGGCCCTGTTCCCCTTTTCGGTGAGGCTGATCGCGGTTCCATGCCGGACCTTCTGCTCGAACTCCTCTCGGAAGAAATTCCCGCCCGCATGCAGGGCCGGGCGGCCGAGGATCTGAGGAAGCTCGTCACCGATTCGCTGGTGGCGCAGGGCCTTCTCTACGAGGGCGCGGTCGCCCATGCGACGCCGCGGCGCCTCATGCTGCATGTCGCGGGGCTCCCCGCCAAGGCCAAGGACGTGCGCGAGGAAAAGCGGGGCCCGCGCGTCGGCGCGCCGGAGGCGGCGGTCGCCGGCTTCCGCAAGAGCGCGGGCGTCACCTCCGACGACCAGATTCGCATCGTCGAGGACGCGAAGAAGGGCGATTATTACCTCGCCACGATCGAGCGGCCGGGCCGGCCGACGCCCCAGGTCCTCTCGGAACTGCTGCCGGGCATCATCCGCAACTTTCCCTGGCCGAAATCCATGCGCTGGGGCGCGGCTTCGGCCGAGCCCGGCTCGCTGCGCTGGGTGCGGCCGCTGCAATCGGTGCTCTGCGCCTTCGGCTCCGATCTCGAGACGGCGGAGATCGTGCCGCTCCTGATCGACGGCCTCGTCTCGGGCGACGCGACGCGCGGGCATCGCTTCATGGCGCCGGCCACGATCCGGGCGCGGCGCTACGACGACTACGTGGCGAAGCTTCACGCGGCGAAGGTGGTGCTGGATGCCGGCCGCCGCCGCGAGATCATCCGGCACGATGCGCGCGACCTCGCCTTCGCGCAGGGCTTCGAGGTGGTCGAGGACGAGGGGCTGCTGGAGGAGGTGGCGGGCCTTGTCGAATGGCCGGTCTGCCTGATGGGCGGCTTCGAGGAGGGTTTTCTCGACATCCCGCCCGAGGTCATCCGCGCGACCATCCGCGCCAACCAGAAATGCTTCGTCCTGCGCCGGGCTCTGCCCTCCAGCGGCGAGGGGAGGGCGGAACTGGCCAACCGCTTCATCCTGGTCGCGAATATCGAGGCGAGCGATGGCGGCAAGGCGATCGTGGCGGGCAACGAGCGTGTCGTGCGCGCGCGGCTGTCGGATGCGAAGTTCTTCTGGGAGACCGACCGGAAGGCGAGGCTCGAGGACCGGCTGCCCAAGCTGAAATCCATTGTCTTCCACGAGAAGCTCGGCACGCAATACGAGCGCGTCGAGCGCATCGCGGCCCTGGCCCGTGCACTCGCGCCGGTCGTGGGTGCGGAAATCGCCGAGGCCGAGCGCGCGGCGCGCCTCGCCAAGGCCGATCTCGTCACCGAGATGGTCGGCGAGTTCCCGGAGCTTCAGGGCCTGATGGGCCGCTATTATGCGGCGGCCCAGGGCGAGGCGCCGGCCGTTGCGGCGGCGATCGAGGATCATTATCGCCCGGCCGGCCCCTCCGACCGCATCCCGAGCGCGCCTGTCACCCTCGCGGTGGCCTTGGCCGACAAGCTCGACACGCTCGTCGGCTTCTGGGCCATCGACGAGAAGCCGACCGGCAGCAAGGACCCCTACGCCCTGCGCCGCGCGGCTCTCGGGGTGATTCGGTTGGTGCTGGAGAACGACGTCCGCCTGGGTCTCGGAGGAATGATTTCCGGGCAATTGCGCGAGAATTTCGAGCAGTCGGGCCAGGATGGGGCTGCCGGGATTCGCGACGATCTCCTCACCTTCTTCCACGACCGCCTGAAGGTGCATCTGCGCGAGCGCGGCGCCCGCTACGACCTGATCGACGCCGTGCTCGCGGCGGGCTCCGCCCACCCCTCCCCCCTTGTGGGGGAGGCCGAGCAGGCGCGCAGCGCCGCCCGGGAGGGGGGGAACGCCTCCGCCTCCGGGACGCCGGGAGAAGGCGTCGAGCCTTCCCACCCGGTCCCCGGGCCTG
>NZ_DAOLAJ010000017.1:41233-52545 GCF_035325185.1 Enterovirga sp.
GGGGGGGGGGGAACCGCCTCCCCCCGGGGGGCGCGGGGAGAGGGCGCGGCCCCTCCCCCCCCGCCCCCCCCCCCCCCCCCCGGCCCCCCCCCCCCCCCCGCCGCAAGCGGGGGGAGGGTTGGCGCGGGCAATGACGATCTGCTCATGATCGTCCGCCGGGTCGAGGCCCTGTCGCGGTTCCTGGAAACCGAGGACGGCCGGAACCTCCTCGCCGCGACGAAGCGAGCCGCCAATATCCTGCGGATCGAGGAGAAGAAGGACGGGCGCTCCTACGACGAAATCCCCGATCTCGCCGCGCTCGCCGAGCCCGAGGAGAAGGCGCTCGCCGTTGCGCTCGCGCGGGCGGCGGGGGCGGCGACCGAGGCCGTTGCGCGCGAGGCGCTCGAAGAGGCGATGAGCGCGCTCGCCGAGCTGCGCCCGGCGGTTGACGCCTTCTTCGACAAGGTGACCGTCAACGCGCCCGATCCGAAGTTGCGCGAGAACCGCTTGCGGCTCCTCGCCATGCTGCGCCGCGCGACCCGCGAGGTCGCCGATTTCTCGCGGATCGAGGGATAGGCGGCCGCCGCCGTCGGCATATGCCTGCAAAAAGAAAAGGCCGCCGCGCATCCGGCAGGATGCACGACGGCCTTTGCGGAAAGGAACGCGGCCGGAGCCGCGAAGCCTTAGCTGCGCTTCGGCCCGGGGGCGGCGGCCTTGGTGGCCTTCGAGAACGCGGCGGAAGCCTGGTCGGCGGCCGAGCGGGTGGCGGCAGCGGCCTCGCTGGCAACCGTGGCGGCCTGGTTGGTGGCCGTGCGGGCGGCGTTCTGGGCGAGCTCGCTGAGCTCCTTCAGCTGGGCCTGGATCGCCGCGAACTGCGTGCGGGCGAACTCGGACTGGAGCTGGAGGGCCTCCTGGAAGTCGGCGGCGCGGACCAGCTTCTGGGCATGGTCGAAGGCGGCGGCGACGTTCTGCTCGGCATAGGACAGGGTCTTCTTCGTCGCGTCGGACGCCGAGGACTGCATGGTCGTGGTCGAGCCCTGCACGGTATCCACAGCCTTGTGAGCGGCGGTCAGGAAGCCGTCGAAGGCCTTGCGAGCCTGGTCCACGCTCTTCTCGGCGAAGTCGCGCATCTCGGCGGGGATCTCATACTTCATCGTCTTGTCCACAATTGCCTCCTTTTCCGGCGTTTTGTGCACTGCAACATAGCTCGGTGCAGCAGCCTGTGCAACCCCTAAGGATAAAAATAAAGTCTTTTCTGCGGTTCCGGTTCGGGAAACGATGGGGCTCGCTTTCGGCCTGAAGATTTGGTTACAGGTTTTATGCAACCACGAGAGCAATCGGGATGACGCTGGCGGCCGACCAAGGCGGCAAGCTGATCGCGGCGCTGGCCGCCGAGCCCGGATTCGCGCGTCTGGCCGAGCCGGGCACGGCGGCTTTGCTCTGGCGGCCCGGGGACGGCGCGCCCGTCTGGGCTTCCGAGGCAGGGCGCGCGCTCCTGAGCCGATTGCCGAAGGCGCCCGACGGCTCGCCCTGCCTGCCGCCTTCCACGAGGGCGAGGCTCCTGGCGCTCGGCGAGGGGCGGGCGCCGCGTTCAGGCTTCCGTCTCGAGCGGCTGCGCTGGGGCGCGATGGAGGCGCCGCTTACGCTCGCTTGCCGCCTCGCGTCTTTCGAGGGCACGCCACTGCTCCTCACGGCGGCGCTGCCGCCAGGCGGCGCGGCGCGCCCGCCGGGCGTTCCGGTTCCGCCCGAAGGGACGGGGAGGGACGAAAGGCCGCATCCCTCCCGCGTGACGGTCGTTCTTCCTTCCGCGCGGGGCCGCCGCTTCATGTGGCGGGCCGATGGTGCGGGACGCTTCACCTTCGTGTCGCCGGATCTCGCCGAAATCGTCGGCGCGCGCGGGGCGGATGTCGTCGGGCGCCGGTGGGACGAATTGGCGGGGTATCTCGTCGAGGATCGGGCGGGTGCGATCGCCGCTGCCTGGGCGCGCGGCGAGGGCTGGTCGCGGCTCCCGATCGGCTGGCGGGATCCCGAGCGGGAACGCGTGATCCCGGTGGAGCTGAGCGGCGCCCCCGAATCCGGCGCGCCGCCATCCTGGCGCGGCTTCGGCCTTGCCCATCCCGAACAGTCCCGCGCCGTCGAGCCCGGGATCTTTCGCGAGACGCAGCGCCCGCGGAAGGAGCCGGTGGCGGGCGCGCCGGCGGAGGCATCCGCGCCGACCGGCGCTGCCCCCGGGTCGGGCGGCCAGGCGGGCGAGGCCGTGTTCGGCCTGTTGCGAGCCTGGCTCGTGCCTCCCGGCGGCCCGGCAGCCCGGCCGGAGGAGGGCGAGCCGCCCGCCGCGGCAAAGCCCGGCGTGGCGGAGGGGCTCACGAGCGGCGAGCGGGGAGCCTTGCACGAGATCGCGCGCCTTCTGGGAGGGGGACCGGGCGAGCGCCCCCCGGCACCGGAGGACCGGCCGTCGGCGGATATCGTGCCCCTGCCGCGCCTTCGTCCGCGGGCCGATGCAGCTGCCCTGCTGGACCAGTTGCCGGTCGGCTGCGTGGTTCTGCGCGACGGCGCGCCGCTCTTCGCCAATCGCGCCATTCTCGACCGGCTCGGCTTTCCCGGCCTGCCCGAGGCGGTGGCCAGGGGAGCCTTGCAGAATCTCGCCGGGATCGCAGCGGCCGGCGGGGCGCCGGCGAGCCTGTCCCTCATGGACGCGGCGGAAACCTCGCATGCGTTCGAGGCCCGCTCCGCGCGCGTCGATTGGGGGGAGGCCGGTGCCGATCTTCTCCTCCTGACCCCGCCTCCCGCCGCGCCGAAGGCGGAGATTGACGCGCTCCGCCTCGATCTCGAGACGCGCGACCGGCGGCTGGAGCAGGCGTGCGCCGCCCTGGACATCGCGGCCGACGCGGTCGTCTCGCTCGATCCGGCTGCGCGGCTCATGTCCCTGACCCGCTCGGCGGAGCGGCTGTTCGGCCTTGCGGCGAATGAGGTCGTGGGGGACAGCGTCACGGCGCTGATCGAGCCGGTGGATCATCGCGCGGTCCTTGCCTGCCTCGATGCGGCGCGGACGGGGCCCCCCGGCCTCATCCAGCAGCGCGAGGTGCGGGGGCGGGCGCGCAACGGCACCGTGATTCCCCTCGCGATGCGGGCCGGGCATCTGCCCGCGGAGGGAGGGGGCTTTTCCGTCTCCTTCAGCGACATCAGCCGCTTCAAGGTGCTGGAGAGCGAGCTGCGCAAGGCGCGCGAGGCGGCCGAGGAAACGAGCGCCAACCGGGCGGATTTCCTCGCGCGGATCAGCCACGAGGTCAGGACGCCCCTGACCGCCATCACGGGCTTTGCCGAGCTGATGCTGGAGGAGAGGTTCGGGACGCTCGGGAACGAGCGCTACAAGGGCTATATCCGCGACATTCGCGATTCTGGCGTCCACGTCATCAGCCTCGTGAACGATCTCCTGGATCTCGCCAAGGCCACTTCGGGGTCGAACGATCTGCGCCCGGAATCGTTCGATCTCAACATGGTGGTCCAGCAATGCGTGGCCTTGGCGGGTCCGCTCGCGGGCCAGGAGAAGACGATCGTGCGAACCAGCTTTCCGGCGGGCCTGCCGCATGTCTTCGCCGACGAGCGCTCGATCCGGCAGGTCGTCATCAACCTGCTCTCCAACGCGATCAGGTTCACCGGGGCGGGCGGGCAGGTGATCGTCTCGACGGCGGCGGGGGTTCCGGGCGAAATCGTGCTGAGCGTGCGCGACACGGGGCCGGGCATGTCGGAGGAGGAGGTCGCGACCGCCCTGACGCCCTTCCGGCAGGTGCCGGCGACGCGGCGCAGGGACGGAACCGGCCTTGGCCTGCCTCTTTCGAAGGCATTGACGGAGGCGAATGGCGGGGTTTTCCTGATCACCAGCGCCCGTGACCACGGCACGCTCGTCGAGCTTCGCCTGCCCGTGGAGAAGGAGCAGGCGGTCGCCGCCGAATAGGCGGGCGACCCTGCCTTTCAAACGGGCTCGCATTATGTTGCAGTGCACACTATATAGGGAGCATGGCAACGATCTCCTCCTTCGAAGCGCCGGATGAGATGATGCTGCGCTGCGGCACGCAGGTCGTGATTCGCGACCTCGTGCCGGAAGACGACGCGCTCTACCCGGAATTCCACGCCCATGTTTCCGCGCGGGACCGCCAGCTGCGGTTCTTCTCGGCGGCGCCCATCAGCGAGCGGCAGATCCACCGGCTTACGCATTTCGACCCGGAGAACGCGATCGTCCGAGCGGCGCTCGGCAAGCAGGACGGCAAGCTCTACGGCGTCGCCCGCCTCCACCGCGTGAAAGGCGAGGAAGGCGAGTTCGCCGTCATGGTGAGGTCGGATTTCAAGGAGCAGGGCCTTGGGCGCAGGCTGCTCGAGGAGGTGATCGAGCGCGCCCCCTCCATCGAGATATGGCGGATCGTCGGGCTCATCCTGCCCGAGAATACCGGGATGCTCGCGCTCGCAACCGAACTCGGCTTCGAGACGCGTCTCGATCCGAGCGAGGAGGACGTGATGCTCGCCTCGCTCGAACTGCCTCGGACCGGACCGCGCCTCGCCGCCTGAGGCGTCGCGCATCCGGCGGCCGAGCCGGGTGGGGGCGGCTCCGCCTGTCGCCCGGCCGGGTGCTCGCGTCGACGCTCCCCGGTTCGCGCCTTCGGCGCGACTCGGCCCTCCCCGCCGCAAGCGGGGGGAGGGTTTACGCGCGAGCCGTCGAGGCCATAGGAGACAGCCCTGCGAAGGGCGATGTCAGTGCCCGGTACGATCCGCCGCGCGCGTGGCCTCGAACAGGAACCAGGTCCGGCGCTCGGTCTCGTCGATGAAGTTTTCCAGGAGGCTCGCGGTCGCGACGTCGTCGTGCTCGTCACAGACGCTATGCGCTTCGCGCATGGCCTTGGTCATCGCCTTGTTGTCTGCGACAAGCTCCGCGAGCATGTCCAAGGCGGAGACGAAGGGGGCGTCGTTCTCCTCGATCGAGGTCTGGCGCTTGATCTGGCCGATGGAGCGCACGGTCGAGGCGCCCAGCTTGCGCACGCGCTCGGCCAGGGGATCGATCGTCGCGAAAATCTGGTCGGCATGCTCGTCGAGCATGAGATGGTAGTCGCGGAAATGCGGCCCGCTCAGATGCCAATGGAAGTTCTTCGTCTTCACGTAGAGGGTGAAGGCATCGCAGACGAGCTTGTTGACGGCCTCCGCGATCTCTTCCACCGCCTTGGGCGGCAGATCGGTCGGGGTGTCGAGATTGGGCAGGTTCTTGGGCGGATCGAGCTTGGTGACTTTGGCCATTGGCAGTCTCCCGGGCGCCGCGGCGCCGACGGGAGTGGAACGAGGCAGAGGCCGCCCCGTTCCATCGCTGCAATCCCGGGGGTCAGTGCTCGTGGAACTCGCTTTCCAGCCCGCCGATATGCTTCTGGGCATAGAGCTGGACGCCGAGCTGCTCGATCACGCCGAGCTGGGTCTCGAGGAAGTCGATATGGCCTTCCTCGTCCGCGGCCAGTTCCTCGAAGAGGTTCTTCGAGACGCGGTCGTTGACGCTGTCGCAATATTTGGCGGCCTCGAGATAGAGGCTGCGCGCCTCGACCTCGGCGGCGAGGTCGCACTCGATGACCTCCTTGATGTTCTGGCCGATGCGCAGCGGGTCGAGCACCTGGAGGTTCGGGAAGCCCTCCAGGAAGATGATCCGCGCGACGAACTTGTCGGCATGGTTCATCTCCTCGATCGATTCCTTGCGCCAATGCTTGGCCAGGTCGAGATAGCCCCAATCTTCGAGGAGCCGGAAATGCAGCCAGTACTGGCTGACCGCGGTCAGCTCGCTGCGCAGGCCGCGATTGAGATAGTCGATAACCTTGGCGTCGCCCTTCATCTGGGGTCCTCACTCTGAAGTGAGAGCCATGTAGAATGAATGGGCGCCGCTGTCCAGCAGTTTAGAATCTTTTCAAACTAACTTTTAGGCCGCGACCGGCCTCCGGCGTGCCCGCCTCCGGCGCGGTGGCCCTTACGCGATCTCGCGCTCGGCGGGCTCGTGATGGCCGAGGCAGTTCGAGACCGGGCAGACCTGACAGGCTTCCTTGGCCGCGGCAAGCAGGGCGTCGTCCATGATCGTGCGGATGGATCGGGCGCAGCGTCCGCAATTCGGCGAGCAGCCCAGGCAGCGATAGACCTGCGCGGGCGTGCGCGGACAATCGGGCCCCGGCGCAAGGCAGCCCTTCACGTCTCCGTCCGAAAGGACGTTGCACGAGCAAACAATCATCCGCCAGCCAGTTTAGAAGAGATATAAACTACGAGCGATTTCAAGACCTTAGCCGATAAGGGTCCTCCAATTCAACTCCCGCCGGCGGGGGGCGGCCGGCGGGCGGCTGCGTCACATGCGCCCGTGCTGCTCCCGCTGCGCCTGCTTGCGCGGCCCGAGCGAGGAGGTCGTGGCGGGGTCCGGGAGCGGGGCGGGCGGCTCGGTTCCGGCGGGCTTGGGCTCGTCGATGCCGTAGACGTCGTCGCGGAAATGGGCGGTGCCGTCGGCGGAAGCATAGCCGGTGAGATAGATCCAGGCGACGGGGACGGGCTTCGACAGGCGCGCATCGACGCGCTTGCCGCCCGCGATGGCTGTCTCGATCTCCATCGGCGTCCAGCTCGATCCCGGCCCGCGCGGGCCGGGCGAGGTTTCCAGCAGCCAGGCGGCGAGGCCCTTCACCCCCGAGACCCGCACGCAGCCGGAGGATTGCGCCCGCAGCGAGCGCGCGAAGAGGCGCTTGGAGGGCGTGTCGTGCATATAGACGGCGTGGCGGTTCGGCATGTCGATGCGGATCTCGCCGAGCGAGTTGTCGGAGCCGGAATCCTGCCGGATCGTGTAGTTGGCCGCCCGTTCCGTCGACCAGTCGATCGTGGCCGGATCGACCTCCTGGCCCTGGCCGTCGAAGATGCGGATATGCATCTTCGCCAGATAGCCCGGCTCCTTGCGGACATGCGGAATGATGTCCTTCTTGATGATGGAGACGGGGACCGTCCAGGTCGGGTTGAAATTGACCGAGGTGACGCGCGTCTCGATCTCGGGGGAGGGGCGCTCGGGCCGCCCCACCACGGCGACGAAGCGATGCGCCACCACCCCCCGCTCGACCGCCTCGACCGCGGCGCCCGGGATGTTCACGACGACGTAGCGGTCGCCGAAGGGAAAGCGCAGCTTCGTCAGCCGGCCGGCCGAGGCTTCGAGCTGCCGCACGCGCATCGCGGCCGGGATGTTGAGATGCACGAGCGTGCGCGGTCCGACGGTCCCGGTCGGCTCGAGCCCGTGGCGCGCCTGGAAGCGGCGGATGCCTGCCGCGACGCCGTCGTCGAAAAAGTTGCCGGCCAGCTCGTGATCCTGGAGGTCGCCGGTGACGGCGAGCCTCTTCTTCAGGGCCGCGACCGCGCTTCCCGCCGAGCCCGGCTTCAAGCGGATGGCCTCGCCCGGAACCGTCGGCCAGCCCCCCGCCTCCGCGAGGGCGCGGTAGCGCTCGGCCGCCTTCAGCGTCGCCGCGAAGGTCTGGGGCGTCAGGGTGGGGCGCGGGTCCTCGGAAAGCCTGATCGGCTCGGGCGGCGCCAGGGGCGCGGCGGGCTTGGCCGCGCTCTGGCTCGCGGGCTTCGCCTGGACCGTGGGATTCCCCTGGGCCAGGGGCTTCGCCCGAGGGGCGGGTCTGGCCTGCGCGGCGCGCGGCTTCGCCGCAGGCACCGCGGCCGGTGCGGCCGGCGCGGTCCGGGGCAGGCTGGACAAGGCGGGGGCCGGCGCCACTTCGATGGGAGGATCGAGGGGCGGCAGCGCCTCCGCGGGGGCTTGCAGCGGCGCGGCCTGGACCGCCGGGCCTTCCTCGGCGAAGGCCGGCGCCGCCACGAGCAGCGCAGCCAGGGAAATGGCCAGACGGGCCGGCCGGAGGGCGATGATACGCACGACGATGTTCCGCCTACTCGGAGGCGGAGAATGCGCGATCAGGGTTTACGAATGCTGACCGCCGCAAGGCGCGACCCGGCGCCCATGCGTTGACAGGGCCGCCGTCTTCGTTGTTCTCGACCCGCCGGAGCATTCGTGATCCGGAACCGACAGCGCCCGGCATCCCGTGCCGCGTTCCGCGGGCGCGGTTTCCCTCCTCTCCCGGCAGAGCGGCGCTGGAGCATGATGAGCAGGCAGGACGGAATGGGAGCTTCCTTGGGCGCGTGGCTTCGGCGCGAGATCCGCGGGCTCTCGGGCATCGGGCTTGCGCTGGGCAGCCTCTTCTTCGCCGCGACGCTGACGCCGTCCCTCATCCCCCGAACCTTCATGGCCCAGGGTGTCCTCGGCGGCCTCTGCCTTGCGATCGGCTACGGGCTGGGCGCCCTGTGGCGCGGCCTCTGGGCCTATATGGAACTGCCCGAGCCGGCAGAACGTCTGCGACGCATCGCCAATTCCATCGTCGCGCTCGTCTGCCTCGTGATCGTCGTGCTGTTCCTGTCGCGGGCGGCGGAGTGGCAGAACTCGATCCGCACCCTGATGAGGATGCCGCCTCTCGACAGCGCCCATCCGACGAAGCTCTGCGCGGTGGCGCTCGCGACCTTCGCCGCCCTGCTCGCGCTCGGGCGCCTGTTCCGGTGGGGCGGCGGCTATCTGGCGGCCCGCGTGGGCCGGATCGCCCCGCGCCGGGTCGCCAACGTCGTGGGCTTCGCGGGCGCGCTGCTTCTGGTGTGGCTCCTCGCGAACGGCGTGATCTATCGCTTCGCGATCCACGTGCTCGACGGGTCCTACCAGGCGCGCGACGCGCTGATGGAGCCGGAGCGCCGCCAGCCTGATGCGCCGGAAAAGACGGGAAGCGCCGCCTCGCTGGTCAGGTGGCGCGACCTTGGCCGGGCGGGGCGCGAATTCGTGGCCTCGGGGCCGACCGCCGCCGAGATCGAGGCCGTGGCGGGAGGCCCCGTGCGCGAGCCGATCCGGGTCTATGTCGGCCTGGGCTCGGCCGAGACGCCGCGCGCCCGCGCGCGGCTCGCCCTCCGGGAGATGCAGCGCGTCGGCGCCTTCGACCGCAAGGTGCTCGTCGTGATCACGCCCACCGGCACCGGATGGGTCGACCCCGCGGCCATGGATACGGTCGAGTACCTGCACAGGGGCGACATCGCGAGCGTCGCGGTGCAATATTCCTATCTGTCGAGCCCCCTTTCGCTGCTGGTGCAGCCGGAATTCGGCGGGGAAACGGCGCGGGCGCTGTTCTCGGAAGTCTACCGCTACTGGACGAGCCTGCCGAAGGAGCACCGCCCCAAGCTCTACCTGCACGGGCTCAGCCTCGGGGCGATGAATTCCGAGAAATCGGCCGAGCTGTTCGAGATCCTCGGCGATCCGGTGGACGGCGCGCTCTGGAGCGGCCCGCCCTTCGGCAGCCGGATCTGGCGCTCGATCACGCAGAGCCGCAACGAGGGCAGCCCGGCCTGGCTTCCCGAGTTCCGCGACGGACGG
Source organism: Enterovirga sp. (assembly GCF_035325185.1). Taxonomy (GTDB): domain Bacteria; phylum Pseudomonadota; class Alphaproteobacteria; order Rhizobiales; family Beijerinckiaceae; genus Enterovirga. The sequence continues at coordinate 50,658 of NZ_DAOLAJ010000017.1, forward strand.
CTCGTGCGGTTCATGAACCAGGACGGGACGCGCGTTCCGGCGGATACCCCCTGGGGGGTGATGCGGGTCGTCTACCTGCAATATGCGAGCGATGCGGTGACCTTCTTCAGCTACGGCGATTTCTTCCGCCGCCCGGCCTGGCTGAATCCGCCCCGCGGCCCCGACGTCTCGCCCCAACTGCGCTGGTATCCGGTGGTGACCGCCCTGCAAATCGCCGTCGACATGGCGGTGGCGGCGACCACTCCCATCGGCTACGGTCACGTCTATGCGCCTCGGCATTATCTGGAGGGCTGGGTGGCGGTGACCTCGCCTCCCGGCTGGTCCGAGGAGGCGCTCGGGCGTCTCAAGGAGCATCTGGCGAGGACGGTCAGGGCGCCGCGAGGCTCCTTCCAGGGTGGCGAGAGTGCCTATTCGAACCGGGGAGGATAGTACGCAGCGAGGTTGGCGGATGATGCGGCCGGTCGAGCGCCGGGCGCCGGCGGCCCCCGATCCGTGCCGGGGAGCGGAGGCCTCATGAGGAACGCGTCCCGACGGCAGCCGGAGGCGAATGCCGGTCCCGGTGCGAGATCGCCATGCTGACGGCCTTGCGGCTCCCGTTCCGGCGCTTTGTCGTGCGGCACAGGCTGCATGAGATGGCGTATCTGTCGAGCGATCGCGAGATTCGGGCGGTGCTCGGCGGCGCGCTCGACGAGGTCTGCCGCCGATCCATTCTCTCGGGCTGGTCGAGCAGGACGGCGGCCGGCATCCTGGGGGCGATCTGGATCGGGCGGCTCGCCCGAAGCCTCGACCATGATCGCCGCATGTGGCTCGGGGAGCAGATCCTGGCGCAGGAACGGGCGAGATACACCTCGCTCGACTGGCTGGCCGAATTCGACAGCGACCGGATGAACGTTGTCGGGATGGACGTCTTCCTGCTCCGCTTCAACTTCGCGAGCGGCACGCTCGCCTCCTGGATCGCGGAGGGCAAGGCCGTCGATCCGGACGTCCGGCGCATTTTCCTGGCCATGGCGGCATGGGGGCTCGCAGGCATGCCCGAGCAGGAGGCGGAGCAGCGCTTCTACGACCTGCTCGCGGAACTGGAGGACTAAGCCCAGCCGTCGGCTCGAGAGGTCTTCTCGATCTCGCTTGCGGGCGGGGAAAGGAACATTGTCGGCGCGGCGCAGTTAAGCTTCGCGTTCGGCCAGAGCGTCGCCTCCCAGGAGGATGCGCTGTGCGCTTTCCGCCGGCTTCGGTAGAGTTCGCATTGTCGCCTTCGATTCGAAGCCGCCTCCAGGAGGAATCAGATGAGCATTTTCGGTTCGATCATGTCGAAGGTTTTCGGTGGCGGCGCCAAGGCGGACACGACCGCCGCGGGCACGGCTGCAGAGGCCGGCGCGCCGGGGGGCGGCGTCGATGTCGAGAAGGTCCTCCAGGATCTCGCCGACAAGTCCGGCAAGCCGTCGAACTGGAGGCAGTCCATCGTCGACACGATGAACCTTCTCGGGCTCGACAGCTCGCTTTCCGCCCGCAAGGAACTGGCCAAGGAACTCGGCTATACCGGCGATACGAACGACAGCGCCTCGATGAACATCTGGCTGCACAAGCAGGTCATGACCAAGCTCGCCCAGAACGGCGGGAAGGTGCCGGACGACCTGAAGGCGCATGCCTGATCCCGCATCTCGCAGGAGGTGAGGGCTGCGAGACCCCGGCGCGTGGCGCCGGGGTCTTTTTCATGGAAGGGGCGGTGTTTCGCCCGGCGCGCCCTTGTTCGGGGGGCGCCTTCCCCTTATAGCAACGCCGCAGACGGCCGCCCCATCCGGGCGCGCCTCGCTCCGCGGCCTTCGTCTATCGGTTAGGACACCAGCCTTTCACGCTGGGAAGACGGGTTCGACTCCCGTAGGCCGCGCCA